>CANBUY010000048.1 GCA_947372745.1 Comamonadaceae bacterium
CGAAAGGGTGGCGCGGTGTCAGGCTTTGATGCTGCGCTGGCCCAAGCCTTAGCCAAAGACATGGGGCGCGAACTGAAGTTTGTGCCCTTCGAGCCCGAGCTTGAAAAAGACGCCGTCTTGAGCCACGAAGTCAATGCGATGCTGTCGGCTGGTTTGTGCGATCTGGTGACGGGCTTCCCCATGTTCAAGGCCGACCTGGGCCCCCCCACGCGTGAAAAATTTCGTCCACCGGACTATCCCGGCGCCCCCCGCAAGCCCGTGCGTCCGTTTGTGAAACTTGGCACGCTAGTGGCCAGCATGCCTTACCAGGGCATGGCTTTGACCGTGGTGCAGCGGCCTGATGCCGCCCCGCTGAACAAAATGGCCGATCTCGCTGGGCGCAAGATCGGCGCTATTGCCGGCACGCTGGAAGGCTCTTTGATTGCCATGTTTGGCAATGGCCAACTGGTGTCCTCCATGGTTTCTCTGTCCCAGCGCGATGACGCTTGGGCCGCGCTGGAGACCGGGCGCATAGATGCGCATTTGGTCCCAAGTTCAGCCCTGGATACGTACCTTGCCAAAATGCCCGCAAGCAAGCTGAAGGCCAGCGAACTCAAACTTCCGCTGGGCGTCAACATGGGGTTTGTCACGCTTGCTGAGCGCACCGACCTGCTGGATGACGTGAACCGCTTCATCACCAAGGCGCAAAATAACGGCGACCTGCAGCGCCTGGCCCGCGAGTCGGGCCTGACCTGGCAAACCCCTGCCGAACCCGCTTTGTCAGCCGGTTTAGCTTTGGCGACGCTGCTGGGGCCTACGAAATAAAACGGGCGGCTCAGTAGCCGACGACCAAACCAGCGACCTTGCTTGGCTGGGGCTGGACTTCAGCAAATTGTTGGCTTGCAGGGGCGCACGGAGGCTCGTTATTTAGGCTTAGTTGTTGAAAATACCCGTTTTTTGCGTCACATCAGATTCGCTCATGGCGTAACGTTTGATGACACCAGTCGAATCAAACAAAACGACCAATTCTTTCTTTTTTCCAGAGGCTGTTGCGCCAAAAAGGTTAACGATAGGAATAAATGAAACAACGTCCGCAGACACTTTGCTGAACTCGTAAGTCCACATTTCCAAGCCGCCATCTGTGAAAGCAGTTTTTAGGGCTGTGCCGAACAATGCCTTGGTTTCACTCTTGGTTGTTTTGCCTTCAACCAGCTTTCCTTGAACCGACGTCTCTGTTTCTGCTCTCAGCGTTTCATTGCCTACGCTTGCGCAGCCTGAAATTGCCAATGCCAATATGAATAGGCTGTAGGCGGGAGTTCTGTATTTCATTTAATGGTTACCTGTTAAAAATAAAGTGGTCTTCTACTTTTTGAACCCGCATGCCACCCAGACAGGTCTCACAAAGATCAACGAATTTGAGCTGGACTTTTTTGGCCGCTCTCCGGCGGTTTTTAAGTTTTAGCCTCCCAGCCGAGCGCCTCAAGACCTTGTAAAAAAGTGATTTGAATACAATTCAACGCAGTTCATTTTAATCAAATTAATTAATTTATACAAATAATATGTTTTATTTGTCAATAAATCAGCTTATTCATTTTTAAATAAATATTTTGCAGCTTTGTGCTACGACGATCGACTGCCACGCTTCGCTCGCAGCAACGGGGAAAGGCGGGCGCAATGACGGATCGGTGTTTGAATACATGGCTGGCTTGATCGTCGCCAGTACGGATCTGGCGCTGGTCACCGGCGACAAATTGTTGCTGCAAGCGGCGGAGATGTAAGACCGGGCGATCTTGCCGCAATCTTTGGTGGCGCAGTCGGTGCAGTGGGCGCACTTAGGACCTCTTTTCTTAAGTCACACTGCTATTAAAAAAGAAGCTGGTTAAGTTCGTATTTAATGAGCTTTAAGCTAATTTGGCTTAAATTGAGGCAGCTACTCAGCGCCGACATTACGAACCCCTACCCCCGTCGCTGCGAGCGAAGCACGGCAGTCCATCGTCGTTTGTCAACCACCAGAGTCTCCCGCATTTAGCTTTGACCGCGACTTTGGTATCTACCGGCTGTGGCTTGATTTTGAGGTTTACCGGGGCTGATTTTTTTGATGGACAAAGTTACGATGGCTTAAAAATAAAGCGGCTCTGCGGCCGCTTTATTAAGTTGACGCGGCAGACCCGCCGGTGCTTCAAATCACTTACTCACCTTGCTGTAAGGGCCATTGGGAATTGCATTGGGACCCAGCACAAAAACCTGCATATTGGCTTGCTGCGTGAGCGGCAAATAGTTGGGTGCCGCCCGGGCGACTGCAGCATTAATGGCTGCAGTAATCAACATAGCCAGCGGGTGACCACCGCTATTGTTGTTATCGGGTGTGTATTGCATTCTCTGGTTGGCCTTCCAAAGCTCAGTGCCGTCCTTGCCCACCATGCGGTAGTCGAACTCAACCGTGACGGTCGTCGCAATGACTGCATACTGCGCATCCCAGCGATTGATAGTCACGTACAAAACGGCGTCAGCACCAAACAACTTGGCCAGCGTCTCGGGCGGTTGGTTGTGGATTTGTTCGCCTTCGTACATTCCTTCTTGTTCAAGGACAAACTTGGCTGTATTGACCGGGAAAATGTAAAACCCTTTTTCAGCCAGCGGCACCGTCAGCGTCGAAAGCAGGTAGTTCGGCGCGTCTACATCCAGGGTTTTATTGACTGCCGGCACCACCAAAATCGATCGGGGTGCTGCTGCGATGAAAGCACTCAGGTCTTTCTTGGCAGGCGGGCTTGCACAGCCAGTCAGCACCGCCACCATCAGACAAAGTATCCATTTGATAGTGCTCATGATTTCACCGCCGCATCTGTCTTGGCACGCTTGCCAATATTGTTGATCAGTGAGTCCATTAAACCTTGGCTCTCTGGCCAGGCGTTGCGCTCTTTTACATACATGGCCACAGCCTTGGTAGCGTCACCCGCCTGCAGGTACAGCGTGCCTAGTTCAGCATAAAGACCAGGCGCAGTTTTTTGCTGCGACTGCTCCATTTTGGAAATATGCGCTTCAAGTCCCAAGCGGAACTCTTGTGCTTTTTCAGGATTTTTGTAAGACTGGTAAAGCATGGCGTCGTAGCCACCCCATTGGTACAAGCCGCCCCGGTTAGCGCAACCCGTCATGACCAAACCCAGTGCGACCAATAAAAACATCTTCATGATGCGGGCGCTCATTTGACGTTGAACGGCCGTGCCACGCCGTCTCCAAGATAAGCGCGTTCGTTCAAAAGAGTGTCTGCACCGAGGGTCACGCGTATTGCGTGCGAACCAGACAACACGCGCAAAGCGCCCTTGCCGTCCATGAAGTCACCCAAGCGTCCGGCATCAAGGCCATCAACTTGAACACGGGCTTCATTCAGTCGTGCATCGCCTGCGTCAAACCGGAACGATATTTGTGGACGTAAATCCACCACGCTTTGCCGCTCGGTAGGGTACTGAACACAAGCGGTAAGGGAAACCAGAGCGCAGGCTAGTACGCCAGCCGATAAAAATTGACGTAAAAACATTAATTTGACTCCTTCACACGAACCACCAACTGATCTAACTTGATGCCCTGAATGGCGCCACTCACCAAACTGGCGGCTGAACCCTCCGTGTCCTCGGTATCTCCAAAATTGGAGTCAATGCGAAGTTGAGCCACTTCACGGCCTGGCAAGGTGATGTCAAACCCAGTTTGCGGTGATTTGATTTTTGAACCAACTGTCTGCACCGAAAACACCATGCCTGGACGCAGCCCTTGCGTTTTGCCGCCGGCCACAAAATACTGACCTTGTTCGGCAGACAGCAGGTAGGTTTGCCATGGGCGTGCGGCCATTTCGGTGCTGAGTCGGTTGACTGCTTCTGAGACCGCTTGACGAATAGCGGAATCGTTCAGCGTCCCGTCATAGGCAGCCTGCGAACCAAACCCAAAGGTAGAAGATGACTCTGTGGAAGATTCGCCCGCGCCTGAAGTGGCAAAGAACACCAAGCCAGTGTTGGCATCTACCACGCGTAGATCAATTTTGGCAAACGCCACTTGCTTCTTGCTGGAGGAGGCAAACCCGCTTTGTCCTTGTGTCTTACGTCCAAACTCAGTGAGCGAGCCAATGATGAGCGCGTCAACGCCTACGAGGTTGAGCTTGGTTCCTATCAAGGCACTTTCATCTTTGAGTTTGCCAATGTCTGAGCGCTCAAAAACAATGTAGGCGCCAGATTCGGTGAGCGATTTGCTGAGCAGATCGGTCACTTGCTTGCCCAAGGGGTCGCCTGCAGAATCCCTCAAAAGGGATTTGCCAAATGAGGTCTCGTTGGTGATGCGCCCCAGTGCAATTTTTCGTTTCAGAACGGGTTTGGCAGGAGCGGCTTGCGCGACTACTTTTTGCGCTGTTTGTTGCGCTGCTGTAGAAGGAAGCGCCTCCTTGATGGCGACTGGCGGTGCTTGTGTGGCGCAGCCGGTGAAAAGTAAGGTGGCTGCTAAGGCAGCCGCTAACCCGAGGTGACGGGTCTTGGGAGTTTTGTATGGGGACATAGTTTTTCTTTAAAAAAAACAATGCGACGAATAGCCGCTTTGTTTCAGTAAGTCGTTGCGCATGCTTTGTACCGGTAATGGTGACGTTACAAAGCATGACCCGACATGGAACTGTCGATAAATTAAAAAGTTAGGAGCCGATGTAAAAATTGCAGTGGTCTTCTTATTTTCTTACCCGCATGCCACTCAGACAGGTTTGTAAAATCAAATATCAAGGGATAGATTCAATTTTTGAAACTACCCCTGAATTTAATTAAGGCTTGGCGCCTATGAAGATGAATCCGTCTGACTTTGCGCTATTAAGTGCCATGGCTAAAAGCTGTTTATTTGCTGCGTCGTAATACACAATGCCGGATGTCACGGTGCCGTTGCCTAGCGCGCAGTTGCTGCCCGAGAAACTAATATTCAGGTTAAAAATGTTTTTGCCACTCGCGCGCGGCGCTGCAGTACCGGTTGCTGTGCATCCGTTGCCTGAGCTGCTAATTACGCCTTGCGAATTGATACTGACAGCGGTTGACTGTGCCCCCGTGTTTCCTGTAACACTGCTACCACTAAATGTGCCAGCCAATGCGGTTATCGAAGCGGCTTGGTCGTAGTTGCTTACATATGTGCCATTGAATGTTGAGCCGCTGCTGGTCTTAACACTGATACTATTTTTGGAAGAAAACGTGCCGGTGTAGCTTCCTTGGTTTACTGTTCGCGATGGGATATTGAAATCATTGCCCGAGCCTGACAGTTGACTACCGTTAAAAGTAGTTGAGCCCACCAGCGCACCCACTAAGGCGTTATTCGAGGTGTAAACCCCCCACGTTTCACCGTTTTCAAGAATTGCCAGTGAGACGTTGACGCCCGTACTCGCAGAGCCACTCCAGAAGCCTTCTCCAGTGCTTGTTGTAGTTGGATTTGCTGTTTCCCCGCCCCCACCCCCACATCCCACCAAAAAAGCGGAAGCCGCCAACGCCACTGTCGTCGCCAAAATTGCCCTGTATTTCATAAAAAATCCCATTTAAAAAATCGCAGTGGTCTTCTTATTTTTCTAACCCGCATGCCACCCAGACAGGTTTTTCAACGTTCAACGATTTTTGGGACTGGCTTGGTTTGGCCGCGCTTTGGCGGTCTCCCGTATTTTTTGCCCCCTGCATACATGAAGCCTTTGTAAAGAAGCTAATTTGCTGATGAATGTAGTCGATTTAATATGATAAAAATGTAATTTTTATGATTAATAAATTTAAATGCCGAAAATATGATTTGCGTCTGATGGGCCTGGCCGTTGTGCGTGCGCTGTAGGTGGGGCCGATGGACTGCCGCGCTACGCTCGCAGCGACGGGGAAAGGCGATTGCAGTGGCGGATCTGTGTTCGAAATACGGCTGGCTCGTTATTCATGCCCCTTGCGGGGTCGAGCACTTTGACCTCGCGCAGCATTTGGCGTTGGCCAAGAAAGTAGCTTTAAAAGCTACAATCGTAGCTATGGAAGATACAAAAAACTCAGCATCGAGCTTGCTGTTCCCTTTGCAATACAGAGGTAAAGCGCTTGCGCTCTTGTTGTTGCAGCCCCAGCTGCGGCTGCATGTGAGAGAGATTGCGCGTCTGACGGGCACGGTGGCAGGCACGATGAACAAGGAGTTGGGCCGATTGCAAAAAGCGGGGTTGCTTGAAAAATACCGGGTGGGCAATCAGCTTCAGTTTTGCGCCAATGTGCAGCATCCGGTTTTTGCCGAGCTCAGCGCCTTGCTCCGTAAAACTATTGGTTTGGCTGATGTGCTAATATCGCCAGCAATATGACAATGTTGCCGCGACTGACCATTGACACCAACGTTTTGGTTGCGGCTTTGCGCAATAGAAATGGTCCGTCTTTCACGTTGATCCAGTTAGTCCGTCGAGGCAAGGTGGCTATGTATTGCAGTCCGGCCCTGTTTTTAGAGTACGAGGATGTGCTCAAAAGGCCTGTACAGCTCGCGGCTTCTGGCTTGACGCCTGTGGACGTGGATGCCATTCTGAATGAATTAGCTCATCTGATCGTGCCCGTGACGACGCATTACCAGTGGCGACCACAGTTGCGCGATCCGGCTGACGAAATGGTTCTAGAGGCTGCGGTTAATGGCCAGGTGAATGCCATCGTGACATACAACTTACGCGATTTTTCACCTGCGCTTCGCTTCGGTGTTGCTGTGTTGAATCCAGAGCAAACCTTTAGGAAATTTGAACTTCCCCACGCAAGGAGTACCCCATCATGAGTAACTATGCGCTTCGTCTGCCCGAGTCGTTGAAGCAGGCTGCCAAGCGAATTGCTGCGGCAGACGACACCACCATGAACCAGTTTTTTGTGGTGGCTATTGCCGAAAAAATCAGTGCCATGGAGACGGCAGATTTTTTTAGCAAACGCGCCGCTCTGGCCACGCCTGGGGCGGCTCAGACTGCATGGGACAAAGTGGGCACTCAGTCCGCATTGCCTGCTGATAGTTGGGTAAGTCAGGCTTCAAGCAAATAAACTAAAGCAGCCATGACTGCGTCTTCACTTCCCGCCAAACCTAAACCCCTAAGCGCGCCCCAAAAAGCGCTGCACAAACTCGGGCTTGACCGCCCGATTGACTTGGCGCTGCATTTGCCTTTGCGCTACGAGGATGAGACCCGCATCACGCGGCTGTGCGATGTGCGCGAGGGTGAGTCGGCGCAGATTGAGGCGGTGGTGACGGCGTGCGAGGTCAAGTTGTCGGGGAGCCGCCAGCTGCTGGTGACGGTGGACGACGGCACGGACACCTGCACTATGCGGTTTTTCAGCTTTTATCCTTCGCACCAAAAAGCGCTGGCGGTGGGCAACCGCATTCGCGCACGGGGCGAGATTCGGGGTGGGTTTATGGGGCTGCAAATGATGCACCCCACTTTTAAAGCGGCGGGCGGCGACCTAGCCACAGCGCTCACCCCCATTTACCCCACGGTGGCTGGTTTGCCGCAGGCTTACCTGCGCCGGGCGGTGCAGGGCGGCTTGGCCCGCGCTGAATTGACGGACACCATACCGGCTGAAAATTTAAGAGAAATCGGGCTGCAGCGTACGTGGAGCATGCGAGAGGCGCTCTCATTTCTGCACAATCCGGCCCCCAATGTGGCGCTGGCCGCGCTGGAAGACCGCAGCCACCCGGCCTGGCAGCGCCTGAAGGCGGAGGAGTTGCTAGCGCAGCAGTTGTCGCAGTTGCGCTCCAAGCGGGAGCGCGCTTTGTTGCGGGCGCCTGCGCTCATTGCCGGGCACAGGCCAAGTGCCGACCTTCAAAAAACCAGCCTTGGTGCGCACAAGCTCGACAGTTCAAGCCCAGCGTTGGTGCCACCGACTACCTTGCCCTTGCATGAGCAGTTGTTGGCCGCGCTGCCCTTTGCCTTGACTGCCGCCCAGCGCCGCGTGAGCGAGGAAATTGCGCAGGACGTGGGCCGGCCCATCCCCATGCACCGCTTGTTGCAAGGCGATGTGGGCTCGGGCAAAACGGTGGTGGCGGCGCTGGCGGCGGCTATTTGTATTGACGCGGGCTGGCAGTGCGCGCTGATGGCGCCGACCGAGATTTTGGCGCAGCAACACTTTTCCAAGCTGCTGGGCTGGCTGGCCCCGCTGGGCATCAAAACCGCGTGGCTCACGGGTAGCCAAAAAACCAAAGAGCGGCGCGAGATGCTGGCCTTGATTGCCAGTGGCGAGGCGGGCCTGGTGATTGGCACGCACGCCATTATTCAAGACAAAGTGGTGTTTAAAAACCTGGCGCTGGCGATTATTGATGAGCAGCACCGCTTCGGCGTGGCGCAGCGTTTGGCTTTGCGCAGCAAGTTGACGAGTCAAGTTGAATCGACTGTGAATGCGCAGGCCGAAGCGGCAGGGGCGGCGAAGGCCGAAGCGGCAGGGGCGGCGCAGGCGGAAGGCATGGATTGCCGCGCTTCGCTCGCAATGACGAGTTTGGATGGGACTGTTGACGCCGTCACTGCGAGGCCGCAGGAAAAAAACCTCGTCACTGCGAGGCCGCAGGCCGTGGCAGTCCATGACTTGGGGCTTTCCCCGTTGGAGCCGCATTTGTTGATGATGACGGCCACGCCTATTCCGCGCACGCTGGCTATGAGTTATTACGCGGATTTGGATGTGTCCACCATCGACGAGCTGCCGCCTGGGCGCACACCCATCGTCACCAAAGTGGTGAACGACGCCCGGCGCGGCGAGGTGATTGAGCGCATTCGGCATCAAATCAGCGAGGGGCGGCAAATTTACTGGGTCTGCCCCTTGATTGATGAAAGCGAAGCGCTGGACCTGAGCAACGCCACCGAGACGCACGCCGAGTTGAGCGCTGCCTTGCCGGGCGTGATGGTGGGCCTGCTGCACTCGCGCATGGCGGTGGCCGAGAAGCGGGCGGTGATGGCGTTGTTTACCAGCGGCGAGATGGCGGTGTTGGTCAGCACCACGGTGATCGAGGTGGGGGTGGACGTGCCCAATGCCTCGCTGATGGTGATTGAGCACGCCGAGCGTTTTGGCCTCTCGCAGCTGCACCAGCTGCGCGGGCGGGTAGGGCGCGGCGCGGCGGCGTCGGCCTGTGTGCTGCTGTATTCCACGGGCGAGGCGCCGCGTTTGGGCGAAACCGCCCGCGCCCGCTTGCGTGCCATGGCCGAGACCAACGACGGTTTTGAGATTGCCCGGCGTGACCTTGAGATTCGGGGGCCGGGGGAGTTTTTGGGCGCTCGCCAATCAGGCGCAGCGCTCTTGCGCTTTGCCGATCTGGAAACCGATGCCGATCTGCTGGACTGGGCTCGCCAACTCGCCCCGATCATGCTGGACCAATACCCTGCGCTGGCAGAGAAGCACATCACCCGCTGGATGGGCGGGATGACGGACTATATGAAGGCTTGACGCAGCCACGCGGGCTGGGGTTACGCTTGTATGGTGTATGCTAATTTAAGTCGGATAGCCCTAACAGCGTGCTTGAGCAGCTACTTAATATATAGCGTTTCTTGATGTGGTCATGCAGATTCTGTCGCCACACAGGTTGAACTGAGTCGATTAAGCTTTCTTATCGACTCACCGTGTGAGTCGATAAGGGGCACAATCGACTCGCACCCGGAGTAAGCAACATGACAAAACCTGAATTCATTTGGCAGCAGCCCGGCTGGCCCGCTTTGCACTACGACCGCATGCGGGTCAGCGCTGAAGTCGCGCTGGCGCGGCGCGCCCAAGGGGTGGTTGAAGGAAAACTGGCCGTGCTCGGCTTTGAGCAGCGCCAGCAGTTGGCCGCTGAGGCGTGGACGCAGGAGGCTATGGCGACCGCCGCGATTGAGGGTGAGCGACTGGATTTGCAGGCGGTGCGCTCTTCGGTAGCCCGCCGTTTGGGCGTGATTGACCAGAAAGGTGCGCACGCACCCCGGCACATCGATGGCCTGCTGGACATCATGGATGATGCGGTAAACCAAGCTTCGGCCCCGTTAACGGATGCGCGTTTGCAGGCGTGGCAGGCGGCGCTGTTTCCGACCGGGTTCTCTGGCATGCGCCCCATTCTTGTCGGTGCTTATCGCCAGCATGAAGAGCCGATGCAGATCGTGAGTGGCCGCCCGGGGCATGAAACAGTGCATTACGAGGCCCCGCCTTCGGCCGCCGTGACTGGCAGCATGGCGCAGTTGCTGGCGTGGCTTGGCGCGGGTGGCGAGCCTGAGTATCTTGTCCAGGCCGCGCTGGCGCACTTGTGGTTTGAGACGATTCACCCGTTTGAAGACGGCAATGGCCGCGTGGGCCGGGTGCTGATTGATTTGGTTTTGGCCCGGGACGCTGGCGAGGCGAGCCGCTTGATTCGCATTTCGCAGCAACTCCTCGACCAGCGCGAGGCCTACTACACGGCGCTGGCGCAAGCGCAACACGGTGCGCTGGAGGTGACGGATTGGGTGGTTTGGTTTGTCGCGCAAGTCCGTCTGGCTTGCGAGCAGGCGTCCACGGTGATTGATCTGTCACTGACCAAGGCCCGGTTTTGGTCCGAGCACCGTGACCAAAATCTGAGCGCCCGACAGCGCAAAGTGGTGAACACGCTGCTGGACGCCGGGCCAGGCGGTTTTGCGGGAGGCATGAGCACCAAAAAGTACGAGAGTCTGGCCGCCACGTCTCGCGCCACCGCGTCGCGTGAGTTGATCGAGTTGGAAGCGCTGGGGCTGTTAAGCGCCACCGGGGCTGGCCGCTCGACGCGGTATCACATCAATTTCGAAGGCTGGGCGTCGTCAACCTAGCGTGTTGATCGCACTGGCTTCGGCGAAGACCTTCGCGGCGAGGGCGCCGCTCCAACAAATACGGGTGAGGCGCTAATGAATGCACGCTTCATTAAGGACTACATGAAGGCTTGATTCGGTTAACTCACCGCAGCCATCCGAACCCCCACCCCACCCAGCACCGAGGTACCTGAGAGTGGGTCGCGCTGTTGGTCATCCAGCAGGGCGTTGAGGTTGACGCCAGGGCGTTGGGCTGCCAAGGTGAGGCGGGTGCCGGGCAAATCGTGGCCCCAGCCGTGGGGCAGGCTGACGACGCCGGGCATCATTTCAGCGCTGACGTGCACTTGCGCTTGCAGCGAGAGTGGTCCTTGCAGGGTGTCGCGGGTGATCAGCGCCTGCGCGCCATCGGTCAAACCCAGGCGCGAAGCATCAAGGGGGTGAACCAGCGCGGTGCAACGGAAAGGGCCTTTGGCCAGTACGGGCAGGTTGTGCATCCAGCTGTTGTTGGTGCGCACGTCGCGCCGGCCAATGAGCACCAGGTCGGGCGCGGGGAAGTTTAGATCGGCGGCAGGGCGTTGCAAGTCGGCCAGCAAGCTGGGCGGCGCCAACTCAATTTTGCCGCTCGGAGTGCGCAGCAGCTCGGGAATGCGGGGCTGCAGTTCGCCCAAATCAATGCCGCCGGTGGTGTTGGCGGCCATCACTTTGGCCAAGGTCAGCCCGTCAGGTCGCGTGCCAAAACCGTCGCCGTAGGGGCCGGCGCGCAGGGCGACGTCCAGTGCACGTTGTGGGCCTTTCAGGTGGCGGGTGGCAGTCAATATGGCCTCGGCCTGCGGTCCGAACAGGCGCTGTGCCTCGTCGGCAAACTGGGCATCGTCCAGCGCATTGGCGTCAACTTGAGCGCCCTTGCCCTGCACGATGGCCGCCAGCTTGAGCATGGTTTGCCATTCTTCGGGCTGCTCAGGCGCGCGCTCAAACACGGGCGGGCTGTAGCGGGCGTGGTTGCGCCAGGAGAGTTGGGGAAACGCGACGTCATAGTGCAGGTCTTCTAGGGGCGAGGGGCCGGGCAAAATCACATCGGCGTGGCGAGTGGTCTCGTTCAGGTAAATGTCCAGGCTGACCATGAAGTCCAGCGTGTCCAGCGCCTTGGAGAGGCGCGGCCCGTTGGGGCTGGAGAGCACCGGGTTGGTGGCCACGGTAATCAGTGCGCGAATCTGCCCAGCACCCGTTGTCTCGATTTCTTCCGCCAGGCAGCTGATAGGCAGCTCGCCCATCACCTCGGGCGCGCCACTGACCCGCGCTTGGTGGCGCCCGGTGGCGATGCCTTTGCCGATGCCGGGCTTGCCCGCCGTGTTCGACCCAAAAGCAGCCGACTTGGCAAACATGGCGCCGCCCGGCGCATCGAGGTGACCGGTCAGCACATTGAGCACGTCCACCAGCCAGCTCGCCAGCGTGCCGTAGCTTTGCGTGCAAGTACCAATGCGGGCATAAACGGCAGCACACTCGGTGTTGGCCAAGTCGCGGGCGAGGGTGCGGATGGTCTCGGGGGCAATAGCGCAGCGCTCGGCCACGGCCTCGGGGGTGAATGGATTGACGGCGGCTTTGACCTCGTCCACCCCATTCACCCATTGGGCGACAAGCCCTAAGCGCACCAAATTTTCTGCAAACAGGGTGTGCACCATCGCCGCCAACAAAAACACATCGGCGCCGGGGCGGATAAAGTGGTGGGCGTCGGCTACGGCTGCAGTCTCGGTGCGCCGGGGGTCAATCACCACCAGCCGTCCACCGCGTGCTTGCAGGGCTTTGGCTTTGCCCTTGAAGTCGGGCACGGTCCACATGCTGCCGTTGCTGGCCAGCGGGTTGGCGCCAATCACCAGCAAATACTGGGTGCGGGCAATGTCGGGCAAGGCCACCGAGAGCCAGTGGCCAAACATCAGCCCGCTGGCGAGTTGCTTGGGCATCTGGTCCAGTGTGGAGGCCGAAAACACGTTGTGTGTGCCCAACGCCCGCGCCAGCTTGCCAAAGTAGGTGAGCAAGCCAATTTTGTGGGCCGACGGGTTGCCCACCACGATGGCCGAGGCGTTGCGCCCGTGCGCTGCCATCACCGGGGGCAAGCGGCGCTCAATCTCGGCAAAGGCCTCCTCCCAAGTGGCCTCCATAAACACGCCATCTCGCTTAATCAGGGGCTGGCGCAGGCGGTCGGGGTCTTCGTGCAGGTCTTTCAAAGCCACACCTTTGGGGCAGATGTAGCCAGCGCTGAAAACATCCTCAGCATGGCCTCGGATGCTGCTCACAGCGCCGTCTTTGACTTTGATCTCCAGCCCGCAACAGGCTTCACACAGGGGGCAGATGCGGTGGTGGGTGGTCTCAAGCATGGCAGTCTCACGGGTGGATTTTGATAAAAATGAATTTACGCACAGGGCACGCCGGGCTGTCCAGAACACAGGTGACTGGCTGGGGGCGTCTGTCTCATGGGTAACTTTGCCGGAGCACTTGGGGCGCTACGATGCGTGACTTTATCTACTTACCCACTGTTTTGGAGTTCCCCCTTATGACCGCTATCAGCACGCTTACCTCCCTGGTCAACCACCAGATTCGCCTGGCATCACGCCCCGTTGGTCTGCCCACCGCCGCCAATTGGAGCCACACCACCGAGACCGTGGCCGAGCCCGCCGAGGGCGGCGTGGTACTCAAAACGCTGGCTTTGTCGCTGGACCCCGCCATGCGCGGCTGGATGAACGAGGGCAAAAGCTACATCCCGCCCGTGGGCATTGGCGAGGTGATGCGCGCTGGCGGCGTGGGCCGGGTGATCGCTTCTAAAAATGAGCGCTACGCCGTGGGCGACTACGTGAGCGCGGGTTTTGGTGTGCAAGAGTACGTCACGCTGGCCAAAGATCAAATGAAAAACGCCGGTTTGGTCAAGATTGACCTTTCGGTGGGCACGCTCACCCAATGGCTCAACGTGCTGGGCATGCCCGGCATGACCGGCTACTTTGGCCTGATGGATGTCGGCCAGCCCCAAGCGGGTGAAACCGTGGTGGTGTCCGGTGCCGCAGGCGCTGTGGGCCAGACCGTGGGGCAAATGGCCAAAATTCGCGGCTGCCGCGTGGTGGGCATTGCCGGCGGTGCGGCCAAGTGCGACTGGGTGGTGAAAGAGCTGGGCTTTGACGCTTGCATTGACTACAAGGCCGGGCCTGCCGCTGTGCGTGACGGTCTCAAAGCCCATTGCCCCGGCGGTGTGGATATTTACTTTGACAACGTGGGCGGCGAAATTTTGGACGCCGTGCTGGCCCGCATCAACCGCAAAGCCCGCATCATCATTTGCGGCGCCATCAGCCAATACAACAACACCACCGCTGTGCAAGGCCCCAAAAATTACCTCAGCCTGCTGGTGAACCGCGCCCGCATGGAAGGCATTGTGGTGTTTGACTACGCCGACCGCTACCACCTGGCCGTGGCCGAGATGGCCGGCCACTTGAAGGCTGGCCGCATGAAAAGCAAAGAAGACGTGGTGGTGGGGCTGGAGACCTTCCCCGAGACGCTGCTCAAGCTGTTCAACGGCGAGAACTTCGGCAAGCTGGTTTTGCAGGTGGCAGCAGACTGAGAAGAGCCCTACCCGTCGCCGCGAACCCCAAGCCCCGTCGCTGCGAGCGAAGCGCGGCAGTCCATGACTCTGTGTTGGGCTCGGCACGATGGACTGCCGCGGCCTGTGGCCTCGCAGTGACGGGGAAAAGGTGTCGTAATGACGGGGAAAGTGGGTGGCGCTAAGTCGTTATAAAGTAAGCCGGAATCAACGCTGGCCAACCTTGGCATCGCCAAAAACCGTGGCGGCTTCACGCGGCAGGCAGCGCCAGTACTGCGGGCTGGCTGTGACCGTGGCGCCCAGTGCGGCGGCGGCTTCCCAGGGCCAGCGTGGTTTGTACAGCACGGCGCGGGCGATGGCGATCAGGTCGGCGTCGCCGGCTTGTAAAATGGCTTCGGCTTGGTGGGCGTCGGTGATCATGCCCACGGCAAATGTGGTCAAACCCGTGGCTTGGCGGATGTCTCGGGCAAACGGCACTTGATACCCCGGACCGACCAGAATTTTTTGCTGCGGGGAGATGCCGCCTGAGGACACATGGATAAAGTCGCAGCCCAGTGCTTTGAGCTGCTGGGTCAATTCGGTGGTTTGCGCCACGTCCCAGCCGCCTTCCACCCAGTCGGTGGCCGACACGCGCACGCCTAAAACGCCGGTAAACGCCTGGCGCACCGCCGTGAAGACTTCCAGCGGGAAACGAATGCGGTTCTCAAAACTTCCGCCATAGTCGTCAAGACGCTGGTTGGCGATGGGCGACAAAAACTGGTGCAGCAAATAGCCGTGCGCCGCGTGCAGCTCAACGGCCTCAATGCCCAGGCGGTCTGCCCGTTGGGCGGCGCTGACAAAGGCGTCACGAATATCGGCCATTTGCGCCAGCGTGAGCTCGGTCGGGGCGGGTTCGCTGGGCAGTTGGGATAAGGCCGAGGGGCCGACGGGCACCCAGCCGCCGTTTTCAACCGTGATCAATTGCCCGCCTTGCCAAGGTGCCGCGCTGGAGGCTTTGCGTCCGGCGTGAGCCAATTGGATGCACACCGGCATGGCGGGGGCCAGTTGTCGCGCACGGTGCAGGTGATCGCCAAGGGCCTTTTCCGTGCGGTCGTCCCACAAGCCCAGGCAACCGTGGGTGATACGCCCTTGCTCGGTGACGGCCGTGGCCTCCAGGGTGAACAAGGCGGCGCCACTGTTGAGCAGACTGGTCCAGTGGGCCAAATGCCAGTCGCTGGCTTCGCCGTGGTGGGCCAGGTATTGGCACATGGGCGCAATAACAATGCGGTTGACCAAGGTCAGCCCGCCGCGTGGGGAGGAGAGTTTGTAGGGGGAAAATAATTGGCTCACGGGGACGTCCTTTGGGGGTTTGCTTGCGGGCTTGATAAGGTTGGATGACACAATAACGAGACTATGACCCTTACTGAACTCAAATACATCGTTGCCGTGGCGCGTGAGCGACACTTCGGCAAGGCCGCTGACGCTTGTTACGTGTCGCAACCGACCCTGTCGGTGGCCGTTAAAAAGCTGGAAGAAGAGCTGGATGTGAAGCTCTTTGAGCGCAGCGCCAACGAGGTGGCCGTGACGCCCCTGGGGGAAGAAATTGTGCGCCAGGCGCAAAGCGTGCTGGAGCAGGCTGCTGCCATCAGGGAGATTGCCAAGCGGGGCAAAGACCCGCTGACCGGCCCCTTGACCTTGGGCGTGATCTACACGATTGGGCCGTATTTATTGCCTGATCTGGTGCGCCAGATGATCAAACTGAATCCGCAGATGCCCTTGATTTTGCAAGAAAACTTCACCGTCAAGCTGCTGGAGATGCTGCGCAACGGCGAGATTGACTGTGCGATTTTGGCCGAGCCTTTTCCGGATGCGGGGCTGGCGACCGCTCCTTTGTACGACGAGCCCTTTTTGGCCGCCGTGCCAGCCGGCCACACTTTGGCTTTGCAGTCGCAAGTGAGCACCGAAGAACTCAAGCGCGAAACCATGCTCTTGCTGGGTAGTGGGCATTGTTTCAGGGACCATGTGCTGGAGGTTTGCCCTGAATTTGCCAAGTTTTCCAGCAATGTGGAGGGGATTCGCAAGAGCTTTGAGGGCTCATCGCTTGAAACCATCAAACACATGGTGGCCGCTGGCATGGGCGTCACACTGGTGCCGCGCCTGAGCGTGCCCAAAGAGGCTTTTGCGGTGAAGCCCCGGCGTCGGCAGGATGAAGAGCCGTTTGTTAAATACCTGCCGTTTGAGGGCGACCCGCCCTTGCGCCGTGTGGTGCTGGTGTGGCGTCGCAGTTTTACCCGCTACGAGGCCATTGCCGCCATGCGCAACGCTATTTATGCCTGCGAGCTGCCGGGCGTGAACCGCTTGTCTTGAGGGGCGAACTGTGAGTCGATTCATCGCACGTCTTCGCCTGTACCTTGACCTGATCCGCTGGAGTCGTCCTGCAGGTTGGCTCTTGTTGCTGTGGCCCACCTTGAGCGCCTTGTGGATTGCCGCCAAGGGATTCCCTGGCTGGCATCTGCTCACGGTCTTCACACTGGGCACTATTCTCATGCGCAGCGCCGGTTGCTGTATCAACGACGTGGCTGATCGCGACTTTGACCGCCACGTCAAACGCACCGCCGGACGGCCCGTGACCACTGGCGCGGTCTCGGTCAAAGAAGCCTTGCTCGTGGGGGCTGTGCTGGCTCTGCTGGCTTTTTCGCTGGTGCTCACCACCAACGCGACCACCATCGCCTGGTCATTTGTGGCGCTGGCAGTGACCCTGCTTTACCCCTACGCCAAGCGCGTGGTGTCGATGCCGCAGGCGGTGTTGGGCGTGGCGTTCAGCTTTGGGATTCCGATGGCTTTCTCGGCCGTGTTGGGCCAGGATGAGTTCAGTGTGCAAGCCCTGTTGGCCAGCGTGCCTGGGCTGGCTTGGGTGTTGTTGCTGGGCAACCTGTTTTGGGTGCTGGCCTATGACACCGAATACGCGATGGTGGACCGCGACGACGATGTGCGTCTGGGCATGAAAACCTCGGCCATCACCTTGGGCGCCTGGGATGTGCCGGTGGTGATGCTCTGTTATGGAATTTATATGCTTATTTGGACGCTAGCCCTTTCTTACCAAGCTAGACCAGCTTCTTTTTTTGTAGCAATTTTTGTTGGTGCAGGGCAAGTGGCGTGGCACTTTTCCTTGATCCGAACCCGTACCCGAGAAGGATGCTTCAAGGCATTTCGCCTTAACCACTGGCTGGGTTTCACCCTCTTTGTGGGCGTAGCGGCCAGTTTCTGGCAGGCGTAAAAAAACCGCCGTGAAGGCGGTTCTTTTAATGGCCTGCAAATTACTGTGCTGGCGCTGTAGTGGCTTTCTTGGCCTTAGTCGCTTTTGCTTTCTTGGCTTTCTTTGGGTGCTTGGCTTTTTTGGCTTTTGGCGCTTTAACGGTTGACTCTTGGGCAGCAGCTTGTGCAGAAGCTGGTGTAGAGACGAGAGCCAAAGGCATGGCCAACACGGCAGCGCTGATCAAAGCAGTAAGTAGTTTTTTCATAAGTTTCTCAAAAGAGGTTGGAGGGTGTTATTCAACACGACGATAACTTTAACGCTTTTATTTGCAAAATCGTTGACGGGGTGGCCTTAAATTAAGTTGATATTTATCAACTTAGGGGCTGCCAAACTCATCGCCCAGCTCTTTCGCCCGCAGTCCAGCGGCCTGCATGGCGCGCACAAACTTAGGCCCGACCTGATCGTGCTCCATGGTCGAGAGCGCCGCATAGGTGGTGCCGCCTTTGGATGTGACGCGCTGTCGCAAAACCTCAGGCGATTCTGTACTGGCCCGAGCCAGCTCTCCGGCGCCAATGAAGGTGGCTACAGCCAGTTTGTAGGCCTGCGCCGCATCAAGCCCCATCTTTGTGCCGGCCTCCACCATAGCTTCCATAAAGTAAAACATATAAGCCGGGCCTGAGCCCGACAGAGCTGTGACGGCGTCCAATTGCGCTTCAGCGCTTAGCCAGAGCACTTCGCCCGTGGTGGCCAGGACCTCATCTACCCAGGCTTTGTCGTGAATAGTGACCGCTGGGCGGGCAAACAGGGCGGTGATCCCTTTGCCAATCAGCGCGGGGGTGTTGGGCATGGCGCGCACCACGCGCTCGGTGCCCAGCCACTGCGCAATGCTCTCGCTGCGGATGCCGGCGGCCACGCTCAAGTGCAGGGCTTTTTTGGTGTGGGTCTGCACTTGCTGCGCGGCTTCTTTGAAGGTTTGAGGTTTGACAGCCCAAATCACCAAGTCTGCGGCGGCTAAAAAAGCCCCTGCTTGCGTGTGCGCGGTGAGGCCGTAGCTGGTTTTGAGCTTGTCTTGGGCCTCGGCAAAAGGCTCCACGACGTCAATCTGGCTTGGGGCAAAGCCTTGGGCGATCAAGCCGCCGATGATGGCGCTGGCCATGTTGCCACCGCCAATAAATGCAATTCGCTGGGTCATAAAAGTTTGAGTGTTGGGCTGCCGCACAGCGCGGCGCAAGGCCCCCAAGTCTACTCAAAGCACGGTTTGTCTAACGGCGTGTTCCCAGCGGGCCATCAGTTCTTTGGCCCGGGTGGTGTCCAGCGTGGGTAAAAAGCGCCGCTCGACGCGCCACAGGTCGCCCAACTCGTCCGTGTTTTTATAAACCCCTGTGGACAGACCCGCCAGGTAAGCCGCGCCCAGTGCCGTGGTCTCGGTCACAGCAGGGCGCACCACCGGGATGCCCAATAAGTCAGCCTGAAACTGCATCAGCAAGTCATTAACGCAGGCGCCGCCGTCGACCCGCAGCTCAGCCACCGCCGCACCACCGGCCTGTACCGCGTCAAGGCTCATGGCTTGCAGCAGTGCCGCACTTTGGTAGGCAATGCTCTCCAGTGAGGCACGGGCAATGTGGGCCACCGTGCTGCCCCGGGTCAGGCCGGTGATGGTGCCACGGGCGTCGGGTTTCCAATAGGGCGCGCCCAAGCCGGTGAAGGCGGGCACCACAATGACACCGCCCGCATCGGGCACGCTTTGCGCCAGGGCTTGTACCTCGTGGCTGCCTTGTATGGCATGCAGACCGTCGCGCAGCCACTGCACCACGGCGCCGCCGACAAACACGCTGCCTTCCATTGCAAATTCAGGCTGTACAGTGGCTTGCGCGGCGCTGGTGGTGATCAAGCCATTGTGTGAGGTTTGAAACTGAGCGCCTGTGTGCATCAGCATGAAGCAGCCCGTGCCGTAGGTGTTTTTGACCATGCCGGCCTTGAAGCACGCTTGCCCAAACAAGGCGCTTTGTTGGTCGCCGGCCACACCGCCGATGACGACGGCGTGCCCTAGCAAGGCAGGCACCACTTCACCATAAAAGGCGCTTGAAGGCTTAACGCTGGGCATCAGGCTGGCCGGAATGTCCAGCGCCGCCAGTAGCTCGGCATCCCACTGGTTGGTGTGGACGTTGAAGAGCATGGTGCGGGCGGCGTTGCTGACATCGGTGGCGTGCACGGCACCCTCGGTCAATTGCCACATGAGCCAGGCGTCTACCGTGCCAAAAGCCAGCTCGCCTTGTTCGGCCTTTTGGCGGGCACCGGGCACGGCGTCCAAAATCCATTTGAGCTTGGTGCCTGAGAAGTAGGCGTCCACCCGCAAGCCGGTTTTGGCCTGAATCATCGCTTCCAGGCCGCGCTCGCGCAAAGCCACACAGGTCGGTTCTGCGCGCCGGTCTTGCCAGACGATCGCGTTGTGAATGGGCAAGCCAGTGCTGCGATTCCAGACCACCGTAGTTTCCCGTTGGTTGGTAATGCCCAGCGCCCGAACCTCGCTGGCCTTGATGCCCGCTTTTTCCAAGGCTTCGCGCGCGGTGGCCAGTTGGGTGCGCCAAATCTCCATCGGGTCATGCTCGACCCAGCCGGGTTGGGGGTAAATTTGCGTCAACTCACGTTGCGCCAGCGCTTTGATGTGCCCGTCGGCATCGAACACAATGCTGCGTGAGCTGGAGGTGCCTTGGTCGAGGGCGAGTAGGTAGGTCATATCAATTCAGGTAGGTGAGTCAACTCAGCGCGACTTCAAAACGCACTTGCGCCTCGTTCAATAGCGCGGGGAAGGGGTCGGGCGGCGGTGCATCGGTAAAAAGCCGGTCAATTTGGGACAGCGTGGCGACCTCC
>CANBUY010000049.1 GCA_947372745.1 Comamonadaceae bacterium
AACCATCACGCGCTGTGCCAGTGCAACCGGGGTCTTCACACCCGTCGTGTTGCAGATGATCGGGGTGGGGGAAGAGACGGGAGAGCTTGATGCGCTCTTGTTTGAAATAGCCACCTTGTATGAGCGCGACACCGATTACAGCATCAAAGGCTTGGCCGCCGCCATCGAGCCTATTTTGCTCACCTTTATCGGCGGCTTGGTGTTGCTCTTGGCCTTGGGCGTTTTCTTGCCGCTCTGGAATATGGGGCAAGCCGCCATGGGCGGTGGCGGCGTTTAATTTGTTACACAAGTTACCTAGGCGTGATAGTTGTCAATTTCTAAACCCCGCCTGATTGGTTAAATCAAGTTCTCCTTAGGGGGTACTAGCTTCGCTGAACCAAATGGTTTGGCGAATATTTAACTTTGATTAATCAGGATGGAAAACATGAAACGACAGAGTGGTTTTACTTTAATTGAGTTGGTGATGGTGATCGTGATTCTTGGCGTGCTGGCTGCCGTGGCGATTCCCAAGTTTGTTGATTTGAAGGGCAATGCACAGTCAGCCGCTCTTTCCGGTGTCGCCGGTGCCTTGTCATCTGCCTCCACATTGAACTATGCAGCGCGCAGTGCAAGTACTTCGACTCCTTTAGCTGGAAATGCTGTTGCAAATTGCACCGATGCTAAAAGTTCTTTACAGGGGGGCTTGCCATCAGGGTACGAGATCACATCTGCAGCAATAAACCCTGGAGTCTCCGAAGCCTGTACGTTGAAAGGACCCGTATCAGGAGCTTCTGCGACATTCACAGCGATTGGTATTTTATAAAACCTTCATGTGAAAAACTTTGATCTAACCGTAAGTTAGATTTCAATCTATCAAAGCGATCTGGATACGAGCGGTGCTGCGGTTTAATCCGCTCGTATTTTTCTTGGCTGAACCCTGACCTAATTTCAAGGTGCATAAAAAATTGGCGCAATGAGACTCTTTATATGCTTTGTCAGTTATTTAAAAATTCTTACCGTCATGAAATTAAAACTCGGCAATATCGGATCCTGGCGTTCGCAAAAAACCCGCATGCTTCGTCAGCGTGGCTTCACCCTGATTGAACTCATCATGGTGATGGTCTTGCTCGGTGTGCTGTCTGTTTATGCGGCGCCACGAATTTTTAACACCAAAGATTTCTATGCGCGGGGCTTTCATGATGAGACGGTCTCCTTGATTCGCTACGCCCAAAAAACCGCGGTTGCCCAACGTCGAACCGTGTGCGTGAATTTGACCGCACCAGCACCCGCCAAGGCCACGCTCTCGATGGCTTCGGTAGATTCATCCAGTGTATTGGCCAATGTCTGCGATAAAGCCATCCAAGGTCCGAACTTGAATTGTGTGGTAGCCGGTTTGACAGGAACGACGGGCTGTATCTCGGCAAGAAGCGATATTTCCTACAGCTCAAGCCCCTCAGCTTTAAGCTTTGATGGTCTGGGCCAACCTGTGGGCGCCACACTGGCACAAGTAGTGCAAGTCGCCAGCAGCAGTTTGGCCATTTCAAGAACTGTCACGATTGAACCCGTAACCGGCTTGGTCCATGACTAAGCGCTTGCAGCAGGGCTTCACCCTGATCGAGCTCCTTATCTTCATTGTGGTGGTGGGTGCGGGTTTGGCTGGGATTTTGTCGGTCATGAACACAGTGGTGAAATCCAGCGTCGACCCAATCGTACGCAAGCAGACACTGGCTGTGGCGCAATCCTTGCTCGAAGAAATATTGCTCAAGGACTACGCCAAACCGTCAGACAGTTCAGTCAATGGGTTTTCTGCGGGAGGCAGTCGTGCGCTTTTTGACTGTGTGGATGACTACAACAGCTACACCGCGAGCCCGGTGGCTGATGTGCTGGGCTCACCCGTGGCGGGACTCTCTAACTACAGCATCAGTCCAGCGGTAGCCGTCGTTACCAGTACGGATCTCACAGGGGTGGCTGCCAAAAAAATTACTGTTTCAGTGAATGGCCCTGGCGGCTCCTTGAGTCTGACAGGCTACAGGAGCAACTACTAGCCATGGCCAGTCTTGTCTATCAGCGTGGTTTTACTTTGATCGAGATGGTGATGGTGATCGTCATCCTCGGCATCGTGGGCGGCATGGTGGCCGTGTTCATGAAGTCCCCGATTGACGCCTACTTTGCCAGTGCTCGCCGCGCTGGTTTGACCGATGTCGCTGACACGACGGTGCGCCGTATGGCCCGCGATATACAAAGAGCGCTGCCTAATAGCCTCATCACACCCAATTACCAGTGCATTGAATTCATCGCCACCAAAACGGGTGCCCGCTACCGAGAGTCTGATATCACTCCTGGTGACGGCACCGCGCTTGATTTCATCAGCGTAGATAACCAGTTCAATATGCTGGGCAACAACAACGAGTTGCCGCCCGATCAGCGTATTGCCGTAGGTGATGTGCTGGTGGTTTATAACCTCGGCATTCCCGGCTCGAATGCCTACCAGCAGGACAACACAGCCACCGTGACCGCTGTGGGTACACCCACAGTTTCGCCGTCTGTTGAAACGCCCATCACCACGACGACGACCCGAACCACGCCATTGCTTCTGGCATCTGACAGCAAACGTTTCCAGGTGGTGCCTGCCAATGAAAACATCATTTCTTATGTGTGCAGTGCTGGCAATTTACGCAGAACCACGCGCCCACTGGACGCGTTCGGAGCCGTCACGCCATCGGCCACTTGCCCCGCCAGCGGTCCCATATTGGCGCGCAATCTGAGTTTGTGCAGCTTTGACTACAGTGGCTCAGACCTGGCGCGCAATGCCTTGGTTCGTCTGGTGATTCAGATCACTGAGAGTCAGGAGACGGTGAGCTTGCAGCAAGAAATACACATGAGTAACACACCATGAGCCACAAGCCTTCAGATCAACAAGGGTTTGCCGCAATAGCTGCCATTTTTCTGGTGGTGGTGCTGGCGGCCTTGGGGGGCTTCATGTTGACCTTCTCCAATGCGCAGCACACCAGCTCGGTACAAGATGTGCAGGGTTCACGCGCTTACTGGGCCGCCATGGCCGGCTTGGAGTGGGGGATAAGTAGCGCTGTGACAGGAGCCGCCAACTGCTTACCTTCGACTAACTTGAGCATCGGTGCATTCAGCGTGGCCATTCGCTGTAACGCTCGGCTCTACACGGAAGCCAGCACGTCACACACCATTTATCAACTCACCTCTGTTGCTTCATTGACTGGGTCCACGGCAGGCAGTCAGAGTTATGTAGAGCGCAGTGTGTCGGCGGTCATTGAAAAATGAAAATATTTTCATCCATAAATATAAACATTTCGAAGCACTTTGCTTCGAAATTGCTGTTCGCCATAAAAGTGATGGGTTTGGTTTTATCTTTGTTTTATTTCACGCACGACGCATTTGCCAGAACGGTGAGCTCCGTTACGGTGGGCGCTCAGACTGGGTCTCGGATCTATGGCAATTCCGGTTCTGCCAGTTTTGTTGTAACCGTTGGAACAATATCGGGGGGTACCAACACCTCCTGCACGCTGTCTACATCCGGCTTGCCATCCGGAGTCGCTGCCGCCTTTTCACCCAGCTCTCTTGCCAATAGCGCATCATCGCAAAACACAACACTAACTTTGACGACTTCCGCAACTTTGTCTGCCGCAGCCTATTCATTTAGTGTCAAATGTTTAACGGTGGCCAATACTGGGACGCTAACGGTTACTCCTAAAACGTTGACGGTGTCAGGAACTGCGGTAGCGAATAAAGTTTACGATGGCTCCACGGTGGCGAGTCTTTCAGGCGGCTCGCTCAGTGGATTCGTTACTGGCGACAGCGTGAGCCTGGTTCAGACGGGCACATTTTCTTCAGGCAATGTGGGCAATAACCTGACAGTGACAGCGGCTGACAGTTTGGCTGGCGCTCAGTCTGGCAATTATGTGTTGACCCAGCCCACCGGGTTGAAAGCCAATATCACGGGGAAAGCTTTGAGCGTCACGGCCAACAGCAGCCCTAAAACCTACGGAAGTGTCCTGACTTTTATAGGGACTGAATTTTCCACGATTGGTTTGGTTGGAAGTGATGCTGTTTCAAGCGTCTCAATGACCAGCAGCGGTACCCTGGCAAATGCGGTTGTTGGCGCCTATTCAATCACACCCAGTGCGCCCGCGTTTTCTACGGGAACCGCATCCAACTACACCATCACTTATGTCAATGGCACGCTGACGGTCAATCCTAAAGTACTGACAGTGACGGCCAACAGCAGCAGCAAAGTCTACGGATCGCTTGCAAGCTACACGTTCTCCAGCGCTGGCCTTGCCAACAGTGATGCTTTGTCGAGCGTCTCAATGACCAGCAGCGGTACCGTGGCAACAGCGGCCGTTGGCACTTATTCAATTACCCCCAGTACACCCGTATTTTCTACGGGAACCGCATCCAACTACACCATCACCTATGTCAATGGCACGCTAACAGTCAATCCTAAAGCACTGACAGTGACGGCCAACAGCAGCAGCAAAATCTACGGATCGGTTGCAACGTACACTTTCTCTAGCGCTGGCCTTGCCAACAGTGATGCTGTTTCAAGCGTTTCAATGACCAGCAGCGGTACCGTGGCCACTGCGGTTGTTGGCACTTATTCAATCACCCCCAGTACACCCGTGTTTTCTACGGGAACCGCATCTAACTACACCATCACCTATGTCAATGACACGCTGACAGTGAGCCCCAAAGCCCTGTCAGTGCTTGGGACGGTGGTGGCAAATAAGGTCTATGACGGTTCCATCATGGCAAGTCTTTCGGGCGGCTCGCTCAGCGGCGTGGTCAACGGCGACAGCGTGAGCCTGATTCAGGCGGGCTCGTTTTCAGCGGCCGGTGTGGGCGTAAATCTGACGGTGACTGCGGCTGACAGCTTGGGTGGCGCTCAATCAGGTAATTACGTATTGACCCAACCAACGGCATTAATGGCCAGCATCACAACAGCACCATTGACCATTACTGCGAACAGCACCTTTAAAAAATATGGCACAACACTGACGTTTGCAGGCACCGAATTTACCGCGATTGGCTTGCTTGCCAGTTCAAACATAAGCAGTGTTAGCTTGAGCAGTTCTGGCGCGGCATCAAGTGCGGCATTCGGCACGTATTCAATCAGTGCTTCAGCGGCTCTGGGGGGTGGACTTTCGAATTACTCAATTACTTACGTCCCAGGTGTTCTGAAGATATTAACAACGGTCACCTCTATCAATGTCGCGGACTTTAACCCGACGGCAGCTAATAAGGTGGTCAGCTGGACGGTCGTTTTTAGCGATAGCGTGACAGGCGTGAATGCCCCTGATTTTGTATTGACCCAAGTGAGCGGTGTCAGCAACGCATCGATTTCCTCTGTGACCGGGAGTGGCACGACCTGGACGGTCACCGCGAACACGGGCACGGGTGTGGCGGGCTCACTGGGCCTGAACCTGATCGACGATGACAGCATCATCTCAGCGGGGGGCGCTTTGGGCGGGGCAGGTGCGGGCAATGGCAACTTTATTGGTCAGACCTACACGCTATTGCCGGCCACTTGCAATGCCGGGGCCAACATCCTCTTTTGCGACGATTTCGAGCGCTCCAATCCGGGGTCAGTCGGTAATGGTTGGACGGTTACTCCTGCAAATGCGAGTAATTGCACAGGACAAACAGGAAACACCGGGTGTGCAGGCATTGACAGTGACATAGCACCTTTCAGTACCTACACCAATCCGAGGGCTAATCCGACAAGGTCTATGTTCACGCGCTGGAGTATCGTCACGGTGGATAGTCCAACTATCAATTTGGCTGGGAAATTTGCCGCGCAATTAAGCTTCTGGTTGCGCCGGGGTGGCGATGACTTCAGTGAATATCCGGAGTTGGCCGGCGAGAATTTTTTGGTGTGGTACTGGGCCAGCAACAACACCTGGAAAATTCTTGCTCAATACCCTACCGCTGTGCTGGCTGGTCAGGTGTTTACCCCCGTCATCGAATTGCCGCCCGATGCGCTTCATGCTGGATTCAAGGCACGTTTTAACCAGACCGCAGGTTCAGGAAGCACTGGTTCTGGAGGGGCGACTGCCGTGGTTGGCTATGATTACTGGCACGTCGATGATGTCATGGTCAAAGAGGTGACGGGTCCCAGGTTTACCGGCGCCTTTTGTGATAACTTTGAAGCGGGCTTGGGGCGCTGGAGTATCAGCGCTGAGGGCGCCCCGTCAACAGCTAATATTGGCGATGCCAGCATCGGTGGTTTGGTCTATCAGTCGGCCAGCCGCGGATTGGATATGCGCTGGGGCTATGTGTCAGCCGCCTCTTTTAGAACTGACCTGACGGGGGTGAGCGGCAACATCAGCTATTGGGTCAAAAGCGATGCCAGTGCTGCGTTGGACCCCATCACGGGTGAAAATCTCGCCGTTGAATATCTGAATAGCGCCGGCGTTTGGACCCTTCTGACCACTTACCTCGGCTCCGTCTCGGCAGGCACCGCCTATTCAGCCAGTTACGCTATTCCTGCGGATGCAAAGCATGCCAATTTCAGGTTGCGGTTTCGCCAGTTGGCAGGCAGCGGTTTTGACAAGAGCTACTGGCATCTTGATGATGTCTGTGTCGGAAATTTGTTACCTACTGCGGACCTTTCTCTGGGGATGATAGGGGGCACTTTGGTGCCGGGCTCCAATACCAGCTACACCTTGAAAGTGACCAACAACGGGCCTGACAAGCTATCAGGATCTATGGAAATAGTGGACACTTTGCCTGCAGGCATCAGCTTCCTGGCGGGCACAGGAACGGGTTGGGTTTGTGGTGCCAATGGGCCACTGGTGACCTGCAATTGGGCGGGCGCGCTCGACAGTGGTGCTGTGGCCCCCGATCTGGTGTTGATCGTTGCGGTCAGCGCCAACGTGGTGGGCACCATCACCAACACGGCGACAGTGACCGGTACCGTCATTGATAACGTGCCCGGTAATAACACCGTAAGTTTTACCAGCGGCGTGTTTGTGCCGACCTATGTATTCACCAATCAGGTATGCAGCAATGGCTTTGCCATTGGCCAGCCGGGGCAGCCTTGCTTGCTGGCGACATGGTCACCCCAGATTGCAGGGCAAAGCAAGAGCAGTATTTTCATCACGGGGGTTAATCCTCTGGGGGTGCCTACCGCCTTGAACTCGGTCTCGAGTACCAGCATTGCCTTTCAATTTGGGTTGACCTGTCACGATCCAGTGGCCAATGCGGGCATTCAAGCGACATTTTCAGCTGTTTCTCCCTCTACGTTACCTGTTTGCAACGGCTACAGCGCTGAGCCGGTGGTCTGGTCATCTCCCAGCACGTTGAGTTTTGCCGCCAACGTCCCCAGTGTTGCCACTTCTTACACTTTCAATTATGCGGATGTTGGTTTGGTGGAGTTGTTCATGAGAAATTCAGTTGCGACCACGCAAAAAGGCACCAGTGGTCAGTTTGTGGTCAAGCCCTATAACCTGGTGCTCTCTGAAATAAAACCAGCAGCCAACAACGCCGGGCGTTGCGCGGTAGCCACCTCGCCAGCGCCCACCTTGGCTTGCGCCAGTCTGGCCGCTGATGCGGCCAAGTTTGTTCGGGCAGGCGAAGCCTTTTCATCGACAGTCTCGGTATTAGCTTCAAGTGGAGCGGTCACACCAAATTTTGGCAAGGAGAAAGCGCCCGAGAGTGTGAAGCTAACTCCCGTTAACGCGGTCGCCGGAATGGTCAGCCCTCCCGCAATTAACGGAAACTTTGGCAACTTCAGCGCGGGTCGTGCGAGTGGCCTTGCATTCACCTGGGATGAGGTTGGCATCATCACACTGACACCCCAGATTGCCGATGGAAATTACCTTGGTGCAGGCGATGTGGTGGGCACTGTGAGTGGCCCCGTTGGGCGTTTCTACCCCGACCACTTTGACACCACGCTCACACCCGGCTGTAGCGCAGGAAGCTTTAGTTATTCCGGTCAGCCTTTCGCGCTTGATGTCAAAGCGCTCAACGCCAGTTCAGGCCTTACGTTGAACTATGCAGGGAGTGGAGGGGGATCGCCTGTCTTTTCTCGCAATGTGGCTCTCAGTGATGCCAATCTGGTGGCAGGGCAATTCTCGGTCAGCAGCGTCGCCCAGACGGCCTTCACCGCGGGAAGGGCTAGTGCCTCATCTGCATTTACATTCAATGCGGTATCGACGCCGCCGTCACTGATCAAGCTGCGTGCGGTGGATTCTGACGGCGTGTCATCAGCCAGCGGCTCGGAAGCAGTCAGCGATATTCGCAGCGGACGGGCGCGGCTATTCAACGCTTATGGATCGGAGTTGTTGGCCTTGCCGGTTCCTTTTGCGCTCGAGTATTGGGGAGCCAACGGCTGGACCAAAAACAGCATTGATAGCTGCACGTCACTTTCCAGTAGCCATTTTTCGTTTAATTTTTCAAGTCCGGCCGGTACGGCCAGTAAGCCCAATAACTTGTCTGCCTGCGAGACGGCACTGACGGTGACGGGCTCAGCTCCCGATTACTTGTTGTCGCTTGCCAAGCCGGGTAAGCCCAACGATGGATGGACCACGCTATCGCTGAATCTGGGGGGCAGCTCGCTGTCTGCCAATGGGCAGTGCATTGCCGTAGGTGGTGCGGGAAGTGCCGACCTTCCCGCACAGCTGCCCTGGCTGCAATTTAACTGGAAGGGCACAGGCCCAACGAACCCAGTTGCCAGAGCTGTCTTTGGACTTTATAAAAAAGACAACGCTGGTGGTGGCGTCACTATTTACCGACGTGAAAACTATTAAAACCGTGCGATTGCCTCAAGGAAAGATTCATGCTACTCATAAATAATTTGTTTAATCTAATTCTTAGACAGGTGTGCCTGTGATGCTGCGCTGGCCTTTTAAACGCCCAGCGTCTACTGACCAGTTGGTGGTCTCGTGGTCAGACCGGACGCTGGTTTATGTGTTGGCGCAACTTCGTCCGGACGGAACTTACCAAGTCACCCAGTCTGGGGTGGAGCATCAGGGAGATGACAGCTTTGAAAATTTCGTGCGCCGTCTGCAAGGCTTGGGTCTTAAAGGGCGGACAGCGCAGGTGATGCTTAGGCCTGTTCAATACCAGTTCCTGCAAATCGAGGCGCCCGCGGTAACACCTGAAGAACTCCGCTCTGCGGCGCGCTACCAAATAAAAGACCTGCTGGAAGCCCATGTCGATGACGTCACACTGGATGTGATGCGTGTCGGTGATGGGCAGCAGCAGGGCGCAGGCCATCTCTTCGTTGCGGCCGCTTCCAACGAAATGCTGAAGTCAATTATTGAGTTGAGTGATGCCCTGCAGTGGTCGGTGCGTGTAATCGATATTCAGGAGGCGTCACAGCGCAATATTCAGTTGGCATTGCTTGGCCGTGAAGGAGGGCGACTCATGGCCGATGCGGCCCTTGTTTTTTCGGATGAGCGGCAGGTCTTGCTCACGGTTAGTGCAAATAATGAACTCTATTATTCCCGGCGGCTGGAATTACCTGCGGGCCTCTTTTCCTCGGCAGATCTCTCAAACGCGACGCCGCAACTCTCAACGCCCCGTGATTTCGAGGCCGACCCCTTGGCGCAGCGGTTTGTAATGGAATTGCAGCGCTCTTTAGACGCTCTACGGCGAACCTGGTCGTTTATTCGATTGGATGGCATGCGGGTCTATGCCGCTGAACGCAGTGCAGATGTGTCGACATGGCTCGGTCAACAACTGGGCCTCCGGGTGGACAGTCTGAACGTGAACGCACTGTTCCCTGGTTTTGATGGCATAGCTTCGGCTCAGCAGGCTTCGTGTCTTCCCTTGTTAGGTGTCTTACTGCGAACCGAAAGTCGTGCTCTATGAATAAGCGCCGAACCTTCATACCAGGCTCACGCCAATGACCCAGCAAATTAATTTATGCGCGCCAATTCTTTTGACGCCCAAACGGTATTTTTCTGCTCAGGCCATGCTGCGCGCCTTTGGGGTTTTTATGGTGTTGTTGAGTGCCACATGCAGCTACTGGGTGTGGCAGCTTAATGCCGAAAAGATAGCGTTTGATTTGACGTTCGAGACGCAATCGCGCGAGTTAAAAAGTCTTCAGGCTGCGCTTGAAAAAATAAAGCTCAATTCAGGTTCGGTGGCCAAGGGTTTGACACAGGATCTGCAAACACAGCGCCTCAAATTATTGCAGCGTGAGCAGCTGCTTGCCGCCGTGAATAAGGGGCACTTTCAGACTGGCGGTGGGCATTCTTCTCGTTTAAAACTGGTGGCGCAAAGTATTCCGCCCAAGGTCTGGCTGACGGAGATCAAGGCCGATGACGGTTTGCTGCATGTGGCGGGGTTCACGTTAGAGGCTGCTGTATTGAATGAGTGGTTGGCGAAGTTGGATGCCAGTCCGATTCTTGCGGGACAAAAATTGTCCTCTATCAAAGTTGAGCAGTCTGCGGTGCCCTCGGCTAAACCGCTTTGGAGCTTTAGTTTCGTGAGTTCTCTCTCAAAACCTCTGCTCCTTTCTGGAGTCGCGCCATGAGTAGCTGGTGGATTAAGCAGGCAACGCGCATCAATGCCTTGAGTTTGAGGGAACGTTTATTTTTATTTATTTCCCTTCTCACCATTTGTTTGGCCTTGGCGGATGTTGCCTGGCTTTCGCCAGCGCAATCAGCGCATAAACAAGCACTCCAAAAGTTGGATAAACAAAACGAAGATTTAAAAAAATCAACAGAGATGATGAAGTCTTTGGGTGATACCGGTGGGTCCGTTAAGACGTTGAATGGTGAGTTGAGCGCCGTCAAAAAACAAATTGAACAAGTCAACCAATCGATCGTGTCTGCAACATCCGGACCGGTTGACGACAAACCCTTGGCACAAGTTCTGGTGCATTTGTTGCGACGCTATGAAGGGTTAGCGCTGGTGACGACTTCGTCAATGACGCCAGAGTTGACGGATAAAAAAATATTGCCTGATACAGCAGGTTCCTCGATTTCTGGCTTGACACGGCAAGGTGTGGAGTTGACGGTCTCTGGCCCGTATTCGCAGTTGGTTCAATACGTTCAAACCCTTGAGACGGCCATGCCTCACATTCGCTGGGGCACCATGAAATTGAAAAGTGAAAAGCAACCGCCTGAGTTGATTTTGCAGTTGTTTATTGTTGGAGTGTCGCCATGATTTTTATTGCCAAGTCGCTGTTCATCTTGTCTTTATCCCTGGCCTTTTCATCCTTGACTGCACAAGTTGCGCGTGACCCCACCTTGCCCCCAGCGGATTCGGGCTTGGTGGCCCAAGCCTTGCCAAAAAATGCGGCCCAAGCACCTGATAGTAGCCTGAGTATTGTTGTTCGGGATGGCACCTTTTTTGTTGTCCAGGGAACCCGCTTGTTAGCCCAGGGGCAAAAACTGGGAGAGGCCCGCATTGAACGAATTTCAGAAACCGAAGTTTGGCTTCGCCAGCGCGGTGTCTTGTCAAAACGCCAACTCTTTGCTGGCATTGCTCGTCGTTCAATTCCGCCCGAGGGTGTGAGTGGCGGCCTACAACTTTCGCGTTCATCGCCTTGAATCAGGATCTATTTCTCATGAACTTATTTAATGAACCCAAGCCTCAGAGTCTGCGTTGGGTGCGCGTTTCCGCTCTGCATGGATTTCGCCTTGGATTTCTTCTGGGCGCGGCCGTTTTGGCTGGCTGCGCTTCCGATAGGCCCCTTCGAACACCCGAGGTCGGTGCCGCTATTCGTTCTGAGTTGCCAGTCGTTACCCCTTTAAAACCAAGCACTGTGCCCATGCGTGTCAGCGAAGCGCTGGCTGAACCGGCGCTGCCTATGGTGGCACCCGCACCGGAACCCAAGATTGACTTGTTGCTCAACAACGCCAATGCGCGCGAGGTTTTTTTAGCAATCGTGGCCGATACCCGCTACAGCATGCTGATGCACCCGGATGTGACGGGCACTTTGTCGGTGACTTTGCGGGGCGTGACGGTGACCGAGGCGCTGGAGTCGATTCGCGATGTCTATGGCTACGATTTCAAAATAGATGGTCGGCGGATTACCGTTTATGCGCCAACACTTCAGACCCGAATTTTTACAATCAATTACCCGCACTCGCAGCGCATAGGCAACAGTGAGTTGCGTGTGTCGCCCGGGGCCGGGCTTCAATCAGGCGCCAGCAGTACGCCGGGCACGGGTGCAGCGCCTGCCAGCGGCATGCAGCAAGGGGAGGGCAGTCGTGTCACCACCACCTCTAAAACTGATTTTTGGGCTGAGTTGGCCGGTGCTGTGCAAAGCATGGTCGGCAGCGGGCCCGGGCGCAGTGTGGTGACCAGTCCGCAGGCCGGCATTATGGCGGTGCGCGCCATGCCGGAGGAGTTGCGCCAAGTAGACCGATTTCTGAAAGCCGCCCAAATTGCGGTTGAGCGCCAGGTGATGCTGGAGGCCAAAATTGTGGAGGTAGAACTGCGTGATGGTTTTCAAAGCGGGATCGACTGGTCAGGCTTGAAAAACAAGGGAGGGTCAACCGGCGCCATCGGTTCTATCGGCGGGGGCACCTCAGCTTCGACATCTAGCAACACCTTGGTTCGCGGTGTTCAGCCCAACTTGCCTGGTTTCACGGGTGGTGCCGCCTTGCTTCCTGACACCATCTCGCTACCTTCAGCAGGCGCGGGTTTATTTGGTTTGGCTTTGGCCACAGAAGGTTTTCAGGCGGTGCTGGGTTTCTTGGAAACCCAGGGCGATATTCAAATTCTTTCCAGTCCGCGTATTGCAACGCTCAACAACCAAAAGGCGGTGTTGAAGGTGGGGTCTGAAGATTTCTTTGTCACCAACTTCACCCCAGCGGTACAAAGTACTGTTGCCGCCACGGTGGGGAGCGCCACGCTGCCGGCCCAACCCACACCTGTTTTGACGCCCTTCTTTTCCGGTATTGCCTTGGATGTCACCCCCCAGATTGATGAGGGGGCAAACATCATGCTGCATATTCACCCTTCGGTGACGACCGTGACAGAAAAATCCAAGTCTTTTGGCTCCTATGGTGAGCAGCCTATGGCGTCCAGCAGTATCAATGAGTCGGACACCTTGGTGCGCATCCAGGACGGCAACATTGTGGCCATTGGCGGTTTGATGCAAATTGAGTCCAACCGCCGTTCATCGGGTCTGCCGGGCAGCAGTGACAGTGCCTTTTTTGGCACTCTTTTTGGCAACCGCGCCAACACGGGTCGTAAAAAGGAAGTGGTCGTGCTGATCAAGCCGACGGTGATTCGTACGGCGCAAGACTGGGAGACCCAAACCCGGCGCACCCGTGCCGCGCTGGACGATATGGATGTGGCGCGTGCCCGGGTGATTCGTCTGGATGGTACGGTGGATGACAGTCGCACCAAAACGCTGGTCAAATAATGTACGCACGCCACTTTGCCCTTCAGGAGGCGCCGTTTTCGATTACCCCGGACAGCACCTACTTTTACCCGCATGAGGGTGCCCAGTCCGCTCTAAATATGCTCTTGGTGGCGCTGCGCAGCGGAGAAGGTTTCTTGAAAGTTGTAGGCGAAGTGGGCTGTGGCAAAACAGTGTTGTGTCGGCAGTTGCTTAAAACCCTTCAAGACGAGTGCGTGACCGCCTACATTCCCAATCCGGACATGGGGGCAGATGATCTGTTGATGGCTTTGGTCACTGAACTGGGTGTCGTGGTGAGCGCTCCATTGAGTCGTCACAAAATCCTCAGTGCTTTGAGTGAATTTTTGCTTATGCAGGCAGCCCAAGGGAAACGTGTTGCGGTTTTTATTGACGAGGCACAGGCCATACCCGTTCGCACGGTTGAGAGCTTGCGTTTGTTGTCCAACATGGAGACGGAGAAACAAAAGCTGTTGCAACTGGTCTTGTTGGGGCAGCCTGAACTGGATGTCAAGTTGGCCCGGCCAGAAATTCGACAGTTGCTTCAGCGCATTACCTTCAGTGAGTATTTGGGGCCGATGGCAGCGCACCGCGTGCCTGCCTATTTAGAGCACCGCTTATCAACCGCAGCCCTCAGTGAATTCACGGATGTGCAGTTGTTTGAGGAAGATGCAGCCCGTAGCATCGCTTTTCACAGCGCCGGGGTACCCCGCTTGGTGAACGTCCTGGCGCATAAATGCCTGATGCTGGCCTACGGCCAAAATCGGCACCGTGTGACTGAGCAGCATGTTCGACTGGCGGCACAAGATACACACGGCGTTCGTGAGCCTGAATCACTGTGGACACTTTGCAGAAAGTTTGTATTTGATCGCTACGTGTCTGACATTCATTCGGGACATCAGCCCACTATGCATCATCGTCTGGGAGGTCAAGTGTGAGCGTGATCAATCAAATGCTACGGGATCTGGACCGGCAAACGGTGCTTGCGGGTTTACCTCAGCGCCCCGGTTTGAACAGAGGTGACCGTGTCGTTGCCACCACAAACGTCAGGACGCTTGATCCAGCCCGACGTTTAGGATTTCCTCGATGGGTAAATGTCGGAGTTATGTGCGCCGTGTTGAGCGGAATAGGCGCTGCTATCTGGGTTCAAGTTGGGCTGCAGGGCGCACCGCCCCCCGTGAGCGTGGCCAGTGTGGCAGCGGCACAACCAGCTGTTATCGAACGCCTTTCATTGCCTGTTGTCATGGCTGTAGCGGCCCTGAGCGCCCCAAGCGCTTTGCCTGAAGTGGTGGCATTAGCTCCTCGTTTGCCTGCTGCCCGCGTGCTCGCTGCGGCTAAGCCGGTGCTTGCGAGTCATGAATCTCGACCAGAGCCGGCCCCTGAGGTGGCGTTGGTCTCAGTCAAGCCAACTTCAGAGAAAGCGGTGCTTGCCCAGGCGCAGGTTTTGTGGCGTTCGGGCTCGCAAGACGCTGCCATTGAGCTTTTGAGCCAAGCCCTTGCCGCCACTGAGCGGGAGCAGACAGGATTGTCGACTTTGGCGCGCAGTGAGCGGCTGACGTCCTTGGTGCGAGAACTGGCCCGCATGCAACTCTCGCTGGGGCAAGTGAGTTTGACGCTGGACTTACTGGCTCGTTTGGCGCCTTTTTTGTCGGGTTCTGCCGATATATGGGCGATTAGGGGGAATGCATCGCAACGGTTAGGTCAGCATCAAGCGTCTGTGGAGGCCTATTCCATGGCTTTAAAAATCCGGCCAGATGAGGCGAGGTGGATGCTGGGGGCTGCAGTGTCTCTCGCATCGCTCGGAGAACTGAAGGGGGCGGAAGACATGGCGAACAAAGCCCGTGCCGGCGGTGGGGATAGCCCGGAGGCGATCGCCTATTTAAAGCAGCTCGGCGTGACGATCCAAGAGTAGAGTTCGGTCAGAAAGCTGAATTTATAACAAATATGACGCTAGCTCAATAATAGCCAGCTTAAGCAGCTACTTTATTCATAGCAGCCAACCCACGCGGGTTGGCTGCTATTTTGTTCAACAACCGCGCGTAATGGGCATTTCAACCGGTTTCGGGTTCGCAGAATACTTGCCCAACTCCATTTTGGCAATAGAGTTGCGGTGAACTTCATCCGGACCGTCTGCAAAGCGAAGCGTACGGGCACAGGCATATGAATAGGCCAATGGGAAGTCATCACACATGCCGCCACCGCCATGCACTTGCATGGCCCAGTCGATGACCTGGCAGGCCATGCTAGGGGCAACCACCTTGATCATGGCGATTTCATTTTTGGCAAACTTGTTACCGCCCATGTCCATCATCCAGGCCGCTTTAAGCGTCAGCAGGCGGGCCATGTCGATCTTGCACCTAGCCTCGGCAATGCGCTCTTGTGTGACGGTTTGCGACGCCACGGTTTTGCCGAATGCGGTGCGGGCCGACGCACGTTTGCACATCAACTCCAGCGCGCGTTCGGCCAAGCCGATCAAGCGCATGCAGTGGTGAATGCGGCCAGGGCCAAGGCGACCTTGGGCAATCTCAAAGCCACGACCTTCACCCAGCAAAATGTTGCTTGCCGGAACACGGACGTTCTCAAACAGCACTTCCATGTGTCCGTGGGGTGCGTCGTCGTAACCCATGACATTGAGCGAACGAACCACTTTCAAGCCGGGTGTATTAGCGGGGACCAACACCATGCTTTGCTGTGAATGACGTGCCGCTTCGGGGTTTGTTTTGCCCATGGTGATGTAAATAGCGCAACGTGGATCGCCCGCGCCAGATGTCCACCACTTGCGTCCATTGATGACGTATTCGTCGCCATCGCGCTCAATGCGAGTCTCAATATTGGTGGCATCGCTGGAGGCCACGTCGGGTTCGGTCATGGCAAAGGCAGAGCGGATTTTTCCTTCGAGCAAGGGCTTTAACCAGCGCGCTTTGTTTTCTTCAGAGCCATATCGGGCAATGGTTTCCATGTTGCCCGTGTCTGGGGCCGAGCAGTTAAATACTTCGCTGGACCACATGACGCGGCCCATGATTTCAGCCAGCGGTGCATATTCTTGGTTGGTCAAACCTGCACCGGTGTAGCCCGATGCGGCAGCGCTGTCCACGGGAAGAAACAGGTTCCACAAACCTTGGTCCTGGGCCTTGATTTTGAGGTTCTCAATGGTTTGAAGGGGTGTCCATCGTTTGCCGGCCGCTGTGTTAGCCTCAATCTCGGCATGGTAAGCACCTTCAGCCGGGTAGATGTAGTCCTCCATAAACTTCTGCAACTTGATTTCAAGCGCCTTGGTTTTGGGTGAGTAGTCAAAATCCATGGGATCTCCTTTTGTTATCGTTAAGTTTGAAGTGAGAAAATTTTTAGGCTTGCTGGGCAAATTTCCAAGCCATTTGGGCCAGGGGTTTGGCGCCCGCTGCTGAGCTGACCGCTTGAGCGCTGGCTGCGGTGCCCATCTCTACACGCTTGGCAATACCTTGCAAAATGGCCGCCAGGCGAAAGAGGTTGTAGGCCAGGTAAAAATTCCAGTCCGCTTTGAGTGCTTCAGGGCTGGTCAGGCCGGTGCGCTCGCAGTAAAGGCGGATGTAGTCAGCCTCTTCGGGAATGCCCAGGCTTTTGACATCAAGCCCGCCAATGCCCCTGAATGATCCAGGTGGAATATGCCAGGCCATGCAGTGGTAGCTGAAATCGGCCAAGGGGTGACCCAGCGTGGAAAGCTCCCAATCCAGCACCGCAATAATGCGCGGCTCGATCGGATGAAACATGAGGTTGTCCAAACGATAGTCGCCATGAACAATGCTCACCATGTGTTCGGCCCGTGCCATAGCGGGAATGTGCAGGGGCAGCCATTTGATGAGTTGGTCCATCTCTTCAATAGGTTGGGACATCGGTCCCGCACCATCTGCGGATGCCAGGTATTGCTTGCTCCAGCGGTTGATTTGACGGTCAAAGTAGTTGCCCGGTTTGCCGTAACCTGCCAAGCTCCTGTCGGCAAATTTCACCGTGTGCAAGGCCGCCATGACGCGGTTCATCTCATCGTAAATGGCACCACGTTCGGTGGTGCTCATACCCGGCAAGGTTTGGTCCCACAAAATGCGACCTTGCATGAATTCCATGATGTAGAAAGCGCGCCCTATAACCGACTCGTCTTCGCACAAGCAAAACATCTGTGGCACCGGCACATCAGTGCCGTGCAAGCCCCTCATGACCGCAAATTCGCGTTCAATGGCATGCGCTGAAGGCAGCAGCTTGGCCACCGGCCCTGGCTTGGCCCGCATGACATAGCTTTGCGTGGGGGTGGTGAGTTTGTAGGTCGGGTTGGATTGACCGCCCTTGAATGACTCGACGGTTAAAGGGCCCTTGAAACCTGGAAGGTTTAGCGTTAGCCAGCCCGTGAGGGCGGCTACGTCAAAGGCTTGCTTCTCAGAGACGCTTTGTGTCCCGACAAAGTGGTCAAAGTCGCTCATGTGGTGATCCCTGTTTGTGCGGTTAATTGTCTGATTCGCTGATGCGCATCAGCGCTTCTCGGTTGCGCACCACGAGACCACCCGGTTCGATGCGAATGGCTTCCTCTCGCTCCATGGATTTGAGCTCTTGATTGACCCGTTGACGCGATGCGCCCAACAGTTGAGCAAGTTCCTCTTGGGCCAGTTGCAGGCTGATCCGCATTTCTCGCCCATCGCTCAGCGAAGGCACGCCGTAGCTGCGCACCAGGTGCAACAACTGTTTGGCTAAGCGCGCTCGCAGGGGTAGGGTGTTGAGATCTTCCACCAAGCCATAAAGCTGACGAATGCGGCGCGCGTGCAACCGCAGCAGAGCCTCGTAAAGCTCGGCGTGCAAGGCAAGAATTTTTTTGAAATCGGCTTTGGCTACGCACAGGGCTGTGGTGTCGCCGTGGGCGTACGCATCGTGGGTCCGACGGTCCCCGTCGAAAATCGAGACGTCCCCAAACCAGATGCCTGGCTCCACGTAAGTCAGGGTAATTTGCTTGCCTGAAATGGAGGTGGAACTGACCCTGACGGCACCGCGAGCGCATGCAATCCATTCCTCGGGCGGTTCGCCACGAGCGGTAATGAGTTCGCCGTCTTTGTAACGTTTGACGTAAGCACATCGAAGTATGTCGTGTCGCAGTGAAGGTGAAAGGGTTGAAAACCAACGTCCAGCATTAATTGCCTCGCGTTCATCGATAGTAAGAATTGGGTCGTCCATAGCCTGTCTTTTGTGTGACTGAAAACCAGTCTATTGTCACGCTCGGGACGCGTTAGAACGCCCGGACTTGTCACCTGCGTGTCTGCAGGCGGTTTAGCTCAGAAGGCGGCTTGCCTTGGCTATTCGAAAACAGGTTTTTCTTTGTTCAGAAAAGCGGCGATACCGATACCTGCGTTGGCGTGGTGAAGGTTGCGCACGAAATGGTCACGCTCGCGGTCGAGTTGCTCGGGCAGCGTGCTGTGCGATGCTTCATTGATGAGAGTTTTAATGCTGCTCAGGGCATTGGGTGCTCGATCGTTGAGCTGACCGGCTAGAGCCAAGGCCTCTGTGAGCGCATGGCCTGATGCCGTCACACGGTTAACCAGTCCCAGGTCAAATAATCTTGTCGTACTGATGCGTTCACCAGACATTAGTAACTCGGTGACCAATTGCCTGGGCAAGGCGCGCATGAGGCTCCAACTGGCACCGCCATCAGGCGAGAGGGCAATATTGCTGTAGGCCATCACAAAAACAGCATTCTCGGCGGCCACCACAAAGTCGCAGGCCAAAGCCAGCGAGAAGCCCGCCCCAGCGGCTGCCCCTTCTACGGCGGCAATGATGGGTTTGGGGAAGGTTCGAATGGCTTCAATCCAGTCGTGCAGTGCGCCGATGCTTTCCGCTTGAACGGAGGCGGGCTGCTGGCGGTTGTTTTGCAGTCGCTGCAAGTTGCCACCAGCACTGAAAACCTTGCCCTCGCCCACAATAACCACTGATCGAATATCGGCAGAGCTTTCCGCCAAATTCAAAGCCTCAATGCCCTCGGTGTAGATTTCAGGCCCCAACGCATTTCGGTGTTCAGGGTTTGAAATGGTGAGTACCAGAGTCTGGCCCTCGCTGCTGCGTTTGAGTTCGGCGGTCATAGGAGGGCTTTCGGTTGTGTTTAGTCTTCTTCGTGCAACAGGCTCAGACCAATGGCGCCGCGGCGACGTAACCAGGGGCTGGGACGATAGCGTGGATCGCCATAAACCGTTTGCATGTTGAACAAAACTTCGAGCACATTGGTGGGGCCGTAAAGGTTGCCCATCGCAAGAGGGCCTTTAGGGTAACCCAGGCCCAAGGTGACGGCTGTTTCCAGGTCCGCAGGCGAACAGATGCTCTGCTGGCACATGTCAGCTGCAATGTTGACGATGGTGGCCACCACGCGCTGGCTGACAAAGCCGCCGCTGTCTCGAATAACGCTGACGGCCTTTCCATCACGCGCAAAAAGCGCATGGGCAGCGCGGCGTATGTCGGGGCGCGTTGCAGGGTTGGTGGCGAGCACGCGCCGCTTGGTGCTGGCGTCGTCCATCATCATGTCAATACCAATGGTGCGTGCGGGGTCCAGTCGCTCTACCACTGCCACGGTCGTGATGTCAAACCCCAACGGCGCCACCAGTGTGAGGGCCTGCGGGGAGGGAGAGGCACCAGTTTCGATGTCTGCCCCCAAATTTTTGAGCAATTGAAGTAACTCTGAGCGTCTTGCCGCACGAGGCGATACCCAAACAGGGGGCATCTCGTCAACCTGTGGCACTGGGGGCTCAGGGCTTATTTGCTGCACGCCGTTGTCATAGCGGTAAAAGCCTTCGCCGACTTTTTTACCCAACATACCGCCCGCTAAACGCTGCGCTGTAATCACGCTGGGTCGGTAGCGGGGTTCCTCAAAATACTGGTGATAAACCGACTCCATGACGGGGTGGGAAACGTCCAGCGCGGTCAAATCCATCAGCTCAAAGGGGCCTAGTTTGAAGCCAATCTGGTCTTTCAAGATGCGGTCAATGGTGG
>CANBUY010000050.1 GCA_947372745.1 Comamonadaceae bacterium
AGATGAATATTCCCATGGCCGAGGTCTATGAAGTGGCCACCTTCTATCACCATTTTGAAGTGCTGCGTGGCGACGAAAAAGCCCCCACCTTGACGGTTCGGGTGTGCAACGGTTTGAGTTGCGAATTGGCGGGAGCGAATGATTTGCTGGCCCGTTTGCCTGCGCTCTTGGGTGCTGACGCGGTGCATGTGATCTCTGCGCCCTGTGTGGGCCGCTGCGAGCAGGCACCGGTAGCGGTGGTTCACCAGTCACCCGTGTTGCTGGCGACTGTTGAATCGGTTATTTCTATGGTTAATTCAGCTGTAGATCAACAACCGCGTGCTACAGCAGCTATGAATTTTGATGCGTCTTCGTACGCTGAAAAAAGTGTCTCACCTCAGCAAGCCTTAGCAGAAGTGTCGCCTGCGTATGCCGGTTATGACACGTACCGCGCCCACGGCGGCTATGCCTTGGCCGCTGCTTTGGTCAATGGTGAACAAGATGCTGAGTACGTGATCAAGGCGATGGAAGACTCCGGCTTGCGCGGCTTGGGCGGTGCGGGTTTCCCGGCTGGCCGTAAGTGGCGCATTGTGCGAGACCAACCCTCGCCACGCCTGATGGCTGTCAATATTGACGAAGGCGAGCCCGGCACTTTTAAAGACCGCACCTACCTAGAGCGCGACCCTCACCGTTTTTTAGAGGGCTTGCTGATTGCAGCCCAAGTCGTGGGTATTGACGCTTGCTACATCTATTTGCGCGACGAATACCACGGTTGCCGCGCGATTTTGGAAACCGAGCTGGCCAAGCTGCAAGCTAACCCGCCATGCGACTTGCCCACCATCGAGTTGCGGCGCGGCGCGGGTGCCTATATTTGCGGGGAAGAGTCCGCCATGATCGAGAGTATTGAAGGCAAGCGCGGCGAGCCGCGCATGCGCCCGCCTTATATTGCGCAAGTCGGTCTGTTTGGCCGCCCCACGCTGGAGCACAACTTTGAGACCCTGTACTGGGTGCGCGATATTGTGGAGAAGGGCCCTGACTGGTTCAGCGGTTTTGGTCGCCATGGCCGCAAAGGCTTGCGCAGTTTCAGTGTCAGCGGTCGTGTGAAGCACCCCGGCGTGAAATTGGCCCCGGCAGGTATCACCGTGCAGGAACTCATTGAAGAATATTGCGGCGGCATGCAAGACGGCCACACGCTCTATGCCTATTTACCCGGCGGTGCCTCGGGCGGCATTTTGCCGGCCAGCTTGAACGACATTCCGCTGGACTTTGACACGCTTCAAGCCTACGGTTGCTTCATTGGCTCTGCCGCCGTCATTGTGCTCAGCCAGCACGACCGTGCCCGCGATGCCGCTTTGAACATGATGAAGTTTTTTGAGCATGAGAGCTGCGGCCAGTGCACCCCGTGTCGTGTGGGCACCGCGAAAGCAGTCAAATTAATGCAGGCGCCGGTGTGGGACCACGCCACGCTGGAAGACCTCAACATCGTCATGACCGACGCCTCCATTTGTGGCCTCGGCCAAGCGGCACCCAACCCGGTTCGCTCCATTCAAAAATATTTCCCCCAGGAGGTGGTTTAAATGAACGCACCCGCCCAACTTGCTGAAATCACCCTGAAAACGGTCGAATTCAAACTCGACCAACAAACCATCCATGCGTTTGAGGGTGAGACCATTCTCAACGCCGCCAAACGCCACGGCATCGACATCCCCCACCTGTGCTACACCGACGGCCTGCGCGCCGACGGCAACTGCCGCGCCTGCGTGGTCGAGATCAACGGCGAGCGCACCTTGGCGCCTAGCTGCTGCCGCAGCGCTACGCCCGGCATGCAAGTGCAAGCCAAGAGCGAGCGAGCTGTCAAAAGCCAAAAAATGGTGCTGGAGATGCTGCTCTCGGACATGCCGGATGTGGGCTACAAGTGGAGCGAGACCGATGAGTCGCAGCAACACGGCGAACTGAGCGACTGGGCCAGCCGTTTGGACGTCACCGTGCGTCCCGAACTCAAAGCCCTGCGCCGCGAGCAGCCCAAGGCTGATATGTCGCATCCTGCGATGGCCGTCAACCTGGATGCCTGCATTCAGTGCAACCGCTGCGTGCGCGCCTGCCGCGAAGAGCAGGTCAACGATGTCATTGGCTACGCCTTGCGCGGTGCCCACAGCGAGATTGTTTTTGACCTGAAAGACCCCATGGGTGACAGCACCTGCGTGGCCTGCGGCGAATGCGTGCAAGCCTGCCCAACCGGCGCCTTGATGCCCAAGACACAAATCGGCTCGCAAATAGTCGATAAAAAAGTGGACTCGGTGTGCCCGTTTTGCGGTGTGGGTTGCTTGCTGACTTACAACGTGAAAGACAACAAAATTGTGAGCGTGGATGGGCGCGATGGCCCGGCCAACCACAACCGCTTGTGCGTCAAAGGCCGCTTTGGTTTTGACTACGCCCACAGCCCCCAGCGGCTTACCGTGCCCTTGATCCGCAAAGCCGGCGTGTCCAAAGACCCCGAAGCCTTGCAGCACCTCAACCGCGATTCGGCCGACTGGTCGGCGGTGTTCCGCGAAGCCACTTGGGAAGAGGCACTGGCCCTGAGCGCAGGCACGCTCAAAGACTTGCGTGATACCCATGGTAAAAAATCTCTCGCTGGTTTTGGTTCAGCCAAAGGCAGCAATGAAGAAGCCTACCTGTTCCAAAAACTGGTGCGCACCGGCTTTGGCTCCAACAATGTGGACCACTGCACCCGCTTGTGCCACGCCTCCAGCGTGGCTGCCTTGCTTGAGGGCGTTGGCTCTGCGGCGGTTAGCAACCAGGTCAACGATGTCGAGCACTCAGACCTGATCTTTGTGATTGGCTCCAACCCCACCAGCAACCACCCCGTGGCGGCGACGTGGATGAAAAATGCGGCTAAAAAAGGCGCCAAAATTGTGCTGGCCGACCCCCGCATCACCGACATTGGCAAGCACGCCTGGCGCACGATGCAGTTCAAGGCCGACACTGATGTGGCCATGATCAATGCGCTGATTCACACCGTGATTGAGGAAGGTCTGACCGATGAAGCCTTTATTCGTGACCGTGCCAGCAATTTTGAAGCTTTGAAAGAAAACGTCAAAGGCTACAGCCCCGAGGCAATGGCCCCTATTTGCGGCATCCCCGCCCAAACCCTGCGCGAAGTAGCGCGTGAATTTGCCAAAGCCAAAGGCGCCATGGTCTTGTGGGGCATGGGCGTGAGCCAGCATGTGCACGGAACCGACAACGCCCGCTGCCTGATTGCGCTGGTCACAGTCACCGGTCAAATTGGCAAACCTGGCTCAGGTCTGCACCCCTTGCGTGGTCAAAACAACGTGCAAGGCGCCAGCGATGCGGGTCTCATTCCGATGATGTACCCCAACTACCAACGCGTCACCAACAAGGCTGCGCACGACTGGTTTGAGAACTTTTGGGATACCAAACTCGATGACCAGCCCGGCTACACCGTGGTGGAAATCATGCACAAAGCGCTGGCGCCTGACAGCGACCCACACAAAGTGCGTGGCATGTACATCATGGGTGAAAACCCCGCCATGAGTGACCCCGACCTGAACCACGCCCGCCACGCACTGGCCAGCTTGGAGCACCTCGTGGTGCAAGACATTTTCATGACCGAAACCGCCTGGCTGGCCGACGTCGTACTGCCCGCCACCGCCTGGCCCGAGAAAACCGGCACCGCCAGCAACACCGACCGCATGGTGCAGCTTGGTCAACAAGCGATTGATCCGCCTGGTCAGGCCAAGCCTGATTTGTGGATCATCCAGCAAATCGCTCAGCGCATGGGCCTGAACTGGCACTACGAAGGTGAGCACAGCGGAGTGGCTGCCGTCTATGAAGAAATGCGCCAAGCCATGCACGCCGCGATCTCTGGCATCACTTGGGAGCGTCTCCAGCGCGAGTCCAGCGTGACTTACCCCTGCCTGAGCGCCGAAGACCCGGGTGCCACCACCGTGTTCTTGCAGCACTTTGACACCCCCGATGGCCGCGTGCATCTGGTTCCAGCCGACATAATTCCTGCCAATGAGCGACCTGATGTCGACTACCCGTTTGTGCTGATTACCGGGCGCCAGCTAGAGCACTGGCACACCGGTAGCATGACCCGCCGCGCCACCGTGTTGGACGCGCTGGAGCCCATGGCTACGGCTTCGATGTGTGGGGCCGACTTACAAACTTTGGGATTGGCTGCGGGCGATGTGATCACGGTCCAATCGCGCCGGGGAGAAGTCACCATCCATGTGCGCCGCGACGACGGGACACCTGCCGGTGCCGTGTTCATGCCTTTTGCCTACTACGAGGCGGCGGCCAACCTGATGACCAACGCCGCGCTGGACCCGTTTGGGAAAATTCCTGAATTCAAGTACTGCGCTGTGGCGGTTCGCAAGGGGGGTGAAGTGTCGCAAACTGTGGGCTACGGCACGGTCGCAATAGCCTGAGCGGGGAGGGCGGCTTACACTCTGTGCTCCTCAATTTAAGGTCTTCATGGTTACCGCCTATACCCCCCGTTTCACACCCATTTCTTATGACGGCATCCTAGCCGATACCCCTGCAGCCGACTTGCCCGAGCTGCTGGAGCGCATCGAGTCGCGTGGCGGCTTCGATCCACGCACCGGTCAACTGACACCGTTCAAAAATATCAGCGATGATTTTGATGAGAGTTTGATCAACCAGATGCTCGACAGCCTGACCGCGGCGGTCGAAGCTGGTTTGGGAACACGCGACAACTTCCTCAAAGACTTCTTTGCCACCGAGCAGGATGTGCAAAACTTTGCCGATGCGCTGGACGAGTATTCAGCGGAAGGTACTTTTTGGGTCAATGATCGGCATTTTTATGCCTTTCTCAATGCGGCGAACGCCCAAGAAGAGCATGCCGTCACCTACGACGCCATGGCTGAGCGCATTCGGGAATTGGCTGAGCAGGCGCGGGAAAAAGCCCAAAAACAGGGCAAGCCCCGCCACTAAACCGCTGGGCCTGTGTCCGCGACAAGCCGTTTCAGGCGTTGGCTGCAAAGCCGGCGTAGGCCGACTCGTCCATCAGGTCCTCGCGATCAGCCCCTTCACTGACCTTGACTTTGAAGAACCAACCAGCACCCAGGGGGTCCGAGTTGGCCAAGGCGGGGTCTGAGCGGAGCGCCTCGTTAACCTCCACGATCTCGCCTGTCACGGGCATATAAACATCAGCGGCCGCTTTGACCGACTCGACCACGCCCGCCACGTCTTTGGCGGCGAATGTTTTGCCGGGCTCGGGGAGCTCTACAAACACGATGTCGCCCAAGGTGTCTTGGGCATGTTGGGTGATACCCACGGTCACGACGGATCCAGCGGTCAAAGGCGCTTTGCCTTCAGTGCTGAGCCAAACGTGTTCCGGGGTGTATTTTGTGGTCATGGGCTAAATCCAAAACTGACAATTTTAAAAGCAATCAGCCCCTTTTTTACTTGGAATACACCAGATCCCGCAAACCTAGCGAAAGACCAGGCACGTAGGTGACCACCATCAAGCACGCCAGCACCACCAGCACAAAGGGGATCAAGTCCTTGATCATCCGGTCCAGCGAGATGCGCGCCACGGTGCAAGCGGCAAACAGGTTGACCCCGAAAGGCGGCGTAATCATGCCCAATGCCAAATTCACCACCATGATCAGTCCAAAATGCACCGGGTCAATGCCGAAGTGCACGGCGACTGGCGCCAAAATCGGTGCCAGCACGATGATGGCGGCGCTGGTCTCGATAAACATACCAATCAGGAACAGTGCGGCATTCACGCCCAGCAAGAAGTAGGCGGGGGACTTAAGAACCTCTTGCAACCAATGACCAATGGCATCCGGCACGCCGGCACGGGTGATCAGGAAGGCAAACAGCCCAGCGTTGGCGATGATGAACATGATCACCGCAGATGACAAGACCGATTTGCGCAGAATGGTGAAAAGGTCCTTGATTTTGATTTCGCGGTAAATGCCAAAGCCCACAATCAGTGCGTAAAACACCGCCACAGCTGAGGCTTCAGTGGGCGTAAACACGCCTCCGTAAATGCCACCCAGAATAATGACAGGCATCATCAGCGCCCAGCCAGCTTGCCAGGTGGCCTTGCCAACCGATAAGCGACCCACACCGTCGTGTTTACCCCAGCCTTTGATGCGGCAAAACACCCAAACAAACAACATCAAGGACAGACCGATAAAAATACCGGGACCGAAACCTGCAATGAAGAGTTCACCTATAGACACTTCAGCACTGACGCCGTACAGAATCATCGGGATGGACGGCGGAATAATCACGCCCAACTCCGCGCTGGTGGCTTGCAAGGCCGCAGCCCAGGTGGTGGGGTAGCCATGCTTGATCAGCGCAGGGATCAAGACGGTGCCAATGGCAAAGGTCGTCGCCACCGAAGAGCCCGAGACGGCTGCAAAAATCATGCAAGTCAGCACGCAGGTCATGGGCAGGCCGCCTTGCATGCCGCCCACCAGACTCTTGGCAAACTCAACCAAACGGCGTGAAATACCGCCGGTTTCCATGATGTTGCCCGCCAGAATAAAGAAGGGGATCGCTGCCAACGGGAACTTGTTGATGGAGTTAAACATCTCTTTGACGGAGATCAGCATGTGGGCGTCTGACGCCTGCATGCCCAAAACAGAGGCCAGTCCGATGGACACCGCCACGGACACAGTGAGTGCAAAGCACATCACCATCGTTATCAACATTACGGCGGTCATTGCGCTGTCTCCAATTCAAGGCGTTGGGGGTCAATCAGGTTGCCGACGATGCCGATCAGGCTGAATACGCCGCCCACAGGCATGGCCAAGTAGGCCCAGAACATCGAGACATCTTCCATGCCAATCATGGTTTGTACTTTGCCCCGGTTGGCATATTCCCAACCCCACCAAATGATGATGGTCATCAGACCAAAGGCTGCCAAACAGACGATCCAGTCAAGGACCCTGCGAAAGCGGGGAGGGCTCCAGCGGTACAACACGTCCACGCTCACCATCGCCCCTTGACGGAAGGCCATGGGAATACCCATAAAAACCATCCAGATCAGGCTGAAGCGAATCGTCACCTCAGTCCACTCAGCCGGCGTTTCAAGGACAAAGCGGGTAATGATCTGAAACAGGCCCAGGCTGGCGGCCAGCGCCATCATGGCGCAGGCCACTACCATGGCGAAGCCGCTGGTCCAGCGTTCCAGCGTTAAGAACTTTTCTTTCATGGCAATCGCAATCAGAAATAAAAATATATAAGAAAACGCCCGCTAGTCTTAGAGTAGCGGGCGTGAGCAGCTATTAAATTAATAGTTGTTATTTGACGGCGCGAATCTTGTCGATGTTGGCCTTGCCAAATTGCTTTTCAAACTCGGCGTTCACGGGCGCGAGCATGGCGACATACTTGGCTTTGTCCACGTTCTCAATCACATTCATGCCTTTGCTGCGCAACTCGGTCACGCCTTTGGCATCATCCTCGTCCACCCGTGCCCGGTTGGCTTTAACGCCCTCTTTGGCGGCATCCAGAAAAGCTTGCTTGTCGGCTGCACTGAGTTTGTCATAGGCTGGTTTGCTCATCAGCAAGATGCAGGGTGAGTAGACGTGACCGGTCAAGGTGAGGTACTTTTGAACTTGGTCAAACTTGGAAGCCATGATCACCGACAAGGGGTTTTCCTGTCCATCCACGGTGCCTTGTTGCAAGGCCGTAAATACTTCAGGGAAGGCCATCGGCGTTGTCACAATGCCCAATCCTTTATAGGCCGCGACGTGAACCGGGTTTTCCATGGTGCGCATTTTCAGACCTTTGAGGTCTTCTGGGGCGTTGACCGCGCGCTTGTTGTTGGTCATGTGACGGACGCCGTTTTCACCCCAGGCCAGTGCCTTGAAACCTTTGGAGTCAAACTTGGTCAGCATTTCCTGGCCGATCGGGCCGTCCAGCACGGCGCGGGCGTGCGCCTTATCACGAAATAAAAACGGAATGTCCAGAATTTTGGTTTCAGGAACAAAGTTTGGCACCGGACCGGAGGATGAGAAGGTCAACTCTTGGGTACCCAATTGAACAGCTTCAATGGACTCACGCTCGCCACCCAATGAACCGGAGTAAAACGATTGGACCTTGTAGCGGCCACCGGTTCGTTTTTCAACTTCTTTGCCAAAGGTGTCGATCGCGATACCCTGGTGGGAATTTTGCGCGATGGAGATGCTGATTTTCATCACGGTCTCAGCAGAAGCCAGGCCAACAAAACCAAGAGCCAATGAGAGGCCGATAACCAGTTTGCTTAATTTCATTCGAGTTTCCTTGTTAGATCTATGGGACAAAGTTGTCATACAACATGGTCATTGTGGCTTGATTGGAAGCTTGATGGCATCGGGATTTTCCCTTATGTACTCTCGAATAATCGCTTCAAAATTTTCCTCGGGCAGCAAGCCCAAACCGCGTGCCCGCACCGAGTTGATGGCAGCCGGCCAGGTTTTGACGATGTTCATGATGGCGGTGTCAGGCGTCCAGTCGATCAGGGCTGTGGCGGCGGGACCGGCCACGCGCTCAAGCGCTGCAGCCATGTCGCCGGTGGTGGTACTTATTGCGGGCAGGTTCAAGGCGGTGCGCGGACCCCAGGCCAGATCGCTGGCCTGGGCCGCACAAATAAGACCTTGAATAGTTCGAGCGGGCGAAGACAGCGCCACCGGTGTGTTGGGTGGCACCGGGCAGGGGGCCTTGATGCCTGCGAGCGGTTCGCGAATCATGCCGCTGAAAAAGCTTGATGCCGCGCCATTGGGTGTGCCGGGGCGCACGCTGACAGTCATCAATCGCACATTGCGGCCTTTAATGAAGCCCTTGCGCCCGTAGTCAGCGGTGAGTTGTTCGCCAATCAGTTTTTGAATGCCATAACTCGACTGCGGCGTGGGGAGTGTGTTGTCCTCGATCACGGCGGGTGTGGGCTGCTCGGGTGAGTCGCCAAACACGGCCAGAGAGCTGGCAAAAACCACCATGGGTTGTGTTTTAAGGGCGCGGCAGGCGCCCAGCAAGGCCAGGGTGGCGGCGAAATTGCTGCGCATGCCCAAGTCAAAATCCGCTTCGCATTCGCCACTGACCGCAGCGGCTAGGTGGAAAACCAAAGCGGTGTCTTTGGTCACTACAGAAGCGCCGTCTTCTTTGTGTTCCAACAAGTCATTGAGGTCGCCCGTCAAGGCGCGCACGCGGGTATCAGCCATCAGGTCAGCAGGCGGGGTGGCCCGGTCAACCAGGGTCATTTGCGTAATAGGAGTGGCTGGGGCACCCGCCAAGGACATTTGTCCTTGGGCCAGAAGGGTGCGTGCCAAGCGGACGCCCAAAAATCCGGCACCGCCGGTGATCACGATTTGCATGCTTCAAGCTCCTGTTTGTAGTGGGCCTGCCACAACTCTCAAACGAGCTGTGGCGGACCCCCGGAGCTTACATGCCTTACAGGTTACATACCTGCGTAATTGGGGCCGCCACCGCCCTCAGGTGTCACCCACACGATATTCTGGGTGGGGTCCTTGATGTCGCACGTTTTACAGTGCACGCAGTTTTGCGCGTTGATTTGCAGGCGGTCGGTGTTGTCTGCGTTCTTGACGTATTCATAAACCCCAGCGGGACAGTAGCGTGCTTCCGGGCCGTCATACAGGGCCAGATTGATCGACACTGGCACAGATGCGTCTTTGAGCGTCAAGTGCGCGGGTTGCTGCTCTTCGTGGTTGGTGTTGCTGATGAACACGCTGCTCAATCGGTCAAAGGTGAGCTTGCCATCGGGCTTGGGGTAGACGATGGGCTGGCACTCGGCGGCGGGCTTGAGGTAGGCGTGGTCAGGCTTGTCGCGGTGCAGCGTCCAAGGGATGTTGCCTCGCAGCACGAACTGCTCAATGCCGTTCATGAGCGTGCCCACGCTCAGGCCCTTTTTAAACCAGGCCTTGAAGTTACGGGATTTGTTCAGCTCGGTATAAAGCCAGCTTTTCTCGAACGCTTCTGGGTAAGCGGCGAGTTCATCGTGCTGACGTCCGGCCACAATCGCTTCAAAAGCGGCCTCGGCGGCCAGCATGCCAGTTTTGATGGCGGCGTGGCTGCCTTTGATGCGGCTCACGTTCAAAAAGCCAGCGTCGCAACCCACAAGCGCACCGCCCGGGAACACGGTTTTGGGCAGCGACATCAGACCGCCTGCCGTGATGGCGCGGGCGCCATAGGCCAAACGCTTGGCATTGACTTCGCCTTTTGCATTCTCGAAGTAGTAGCGTATGTTTGGGTGGGTTTTCCAGCGTTGGAATTCTTCAAATGGGCTCAGGTACGGGTTGGCATAGTCCAGCCCGGTGATGAAGCCCAGCGCCACTTTGTTGTCTTCCAGGTGGTACAAAAAGGCGCCGCCGTAGGTGCTACTCTCCATCGGCCAACCGGCGGTGTGCAAGACAAAACCGGGTTGGTGGCGTGCGGGATCAATTTCCCACAGTTCTTTGATGCCCAAGCCATAGGTTTGTGGGTCGCAGCCTTCATCGAGATTGAACTTGGCAATCAGTTGCTTGCCCAAGTGACCGCGGGCGCCTTCTGCAAACACGGTGTATTTGCCCAGCAGCTCCATGCCGATCTGAAAATTTTCACCCGGCTCGCCATCCTTGCCCACGCCCATATTGCCGGTGGCCACGCCTTTGACTGAGCCGTCGTCGTTGTAAAGCACTTCCGCCGCAGCGAAGCCAGGGAAAATCTCAACGCCCAGGTTTTCAGCCTGCTGAGCCATCCAGGCTGTAACGGCGCCCAGGCTGACGATGTAATTGCCGTGGTTTTGAAAGCACCCGGGTAACAAAAAGTTGGGGGTGCGAATGCTGCCTTGCTCACCTAGAAACACCATCGCGTCGTCTGTGACGGGCTGGTTGAGCGGTGCGCCCATGGCTTTCCAGTCGGGGAACAGCTCGTTCATGGCAATGGGGTCCATGATGGCGCCCGACAAAATGTGGGCACCGGGCTCCGAGCCCTTTTCTAGGACGACCACTGACACCTCTTTGCCCGTTTTAGCCGCCAATTGTTTGATGCGAATGGCGGTGGCCAATCCGCCTGGGCCGCCCCCAACCACCACAACGTCATATTCCATCGCTTCGCGTGGGCCGAACTGGGCAAGTATTTCCTGGTTTGTCATGCTGCTCTCTTTGGGTGTTTATCGTTTGTTAATATAAACGGGCTCGAACTCAAGCCATCAATTGTGCCAAGGCTGATTGTGCGTCCTATTTTAGGCAAGGAGTCGATGGGCCTAAACAAGGCAAGATGGTTATTGCCGCTTGTTAAACCCAGGTCACCTTATCCCCACTTATTCTGAAGGTGCTTCCTTGAATTTTTTCTCATGCTGAAGGGCATCTCAGCGGGCTTGGCTGCAGGTGCGTTGTGGGGGCTGGTATTCGTCGCGCCGCGTATGACGCCTGGCTTGTCACCCGTGGATTTGGCCGCGGGTCGCTTTGTGAGCTTTGGTGGCTTGTCGGCTTTGTTGATTTTGTGGCAATGGCGGACTTTTCGCTTGCCGAATTTAAACCAAGCCCTGTTTGCCATTTTGATGAGTGGTCTGGGCTACACGGCTTACTACCTGCTTCTGGTGCTGTCCATCAAAGACCTGGGCACTGAACTGCCCGCCCTCATCATTGGCACGATTCCCCTGTGGGTGATGTTCCTGGGCAAGCCGACGGACTTGGCTTGGAAAGCCTTGTTGCCAGGACTTGGTTTGACCGCTGCCGGCCTCCTGCTGATGACCCGTGCCAACTTTTATCTGCCTGGCGCCGACCTGCACCCTGACTTTTGGCGGGGTATTTTTTATGCGGTGGCGGCCATGGCTTCCTGGACGGCCTTTGCTTTGCTTAATTCTCGCTGGCTAAAAAGTCATCCTTACCTGAAAGCCACAGACTGGGCCAACGGCTTGGGGATGGCCGCCGGCTTGGGCGCCTTGGGGATGTGGGTTTTAATGGGTTCGGATCTAAAAGTGCTTCTAGCCCTTGAGGATCGAGCTATGGCAGCTACTGTTTGCATAGCAACTGGCTTGGGGGCAGCTTGGCTGGCTACTCTGTTGTGGAATGTGGCTAGCCAACGTCTGAGTGCGAGTTTATGTGGTCAACTGATTGTGAGTGAGACCATCTTTGCCCTGCTGTATTCTTTTGCCTGGGATGGCTACTGGCCTTCTTTGACGCAATTTGCAGCCTGCCTGTTGTTTGTTTTTGGCATCCTTGTTTCAATAAAGGCACACCGATGAAGATAGAGATTCCCGAGCAAAAGAAGCTTGTTTTTGAGATGACCATGCCCATTCGCTGGGGCGATATGGACGCCATGGGGCACGTCAACAACACCCTGTATTTCAGGTATCTTGAGATTTGCCGCATCGACTGGATGCACGCGGTGGGCTGCGAGCCCAACCCCCAAGGCGAGGGCCCGGTGATCGTCAATGCGTTTTGTAATTTTTACAAGCAACTTGAATACCCGGGCGATATTTTGGTCAAGATGTATGTGAGCGACCCTGGGCGAACCACGTTTGAGAGTTGGTGCACCATTGAGCGGGTCGATCAGCCCAATATCATTTATGCCGCAGGTGGGGCGACCACCATCTGGGTTGATTTTCCGAACCAAAAAGCCAAAACCTTGCCCGACAGTATGCGGGCACTGGTGACTTAGTTTTTGACTCTGGGCGTGCGCCCCATGGTGTAAAACTCAGCGTTGGGCATCATGCTGCTGAACGACGCCATGCGGTTGGAGAGTCCAAAAAACGCCGTAATGGCGGCGATGTCCCACGCATCTTCGTCGGTGAAGCCGTGGGCGTGCAGCGCTGCAAAGTCAGCGTCTTCCATTTCGTCAGAGGCCAGGCAAACCTTCATCGCAAAAGCCAACATGGCGCGCTGGCGGGGTGTGATGTCGGCCTTGCGGTAGTTGACCGCGACTTGGTCGGCAACCAAGGGCTTTTTCTCATAGATTCGCAAAATGGCGCCGTGGGCCACCACGCAATACAGGCATTTATTGGCCGCACTGGTCGTGGTGACGATCATCTCTCGGTCGCCCTTGCTCAAGCCGGAGTCCTCTTTGAGCATCAGTGCGTCATGGTAGGCAAAAAAAGCTCGCCACTCAGCGGGGCGACGGGCCAGTGCCAGAAACACATTGGGGACAAAGCCCGCTTTTTCCTGCACCGCCAGGATGTTGGTGCGAATGTCTTCAGGAAGGTCTTTGAGTTCAGGGAATGGGTAGCGTGACATGGGAGACTCCTTGGTTGTGTTTAATTTATGCCATCAACTTGTGGACGAGATCACCCGCATTGGACGCTTTGTATTTGCGCATCAAGCGGGCGCGATAAATTTCGACCGTGCGGTGGCTGATGGTGAGTGCTTTGCCAATTTCCTTGGACGTGAGGCCTTCCATCAAGTGGGCAGCGACCTCACGCTCCCGAGCCGTCAGTTCGGCTTTGACCGATCGGCGTGAGCTCAGGTCTTCAAATGTCCAGATACCCGCTTCGTGGGGTGAGGTGGGCACCAGCGCGCGACCAGTGACGTGGCACCAAAAAGTCTCGCCACTGGCGCGTTTCATGATGCGTTCGTCGGCGTAGGTGCCTTGACGGTTCAAAATGGGGGACATGCGTGTGCCGATACGTTCAAACTCGGCTACGCTGGGGTACAGCACCAAAAATGACTGCCCAACCAGCAACTCGCGGGAGGCGCCAAACATGTCGCACAAGTGGCGGTTGCAGTCCACCATGGTCCGGTTTCTGGACAAGGCCAGTCCCACTGGGGCCAGTTCAAACGCCAATCTGTAATCAATATCCATGCAGTTCAGTGTGAGGGCTAAGGGTTTGTACTTTAAGAAAAACTACGTATGTTATTAGGTAGTATCGTAAGGCATAGTTTCTTAACAGGAGATCAATAGTGAACAAAATTTACCCAAGCGCAGCCAAGGCGCTGGAAGGCATTGTCAAAGACGGTCAACTGATGGCCGTGGGTGGCTTTGGCCTTTGCGGCATCCCCGAGGCCCTGATTGATGCTTTGCGCGACAGCGGCGTCAAAGACCTCACCGTCATTTCCAACAACGCTGGTGTGGATGGTTTCGGATTGGGCAAGTTGCTTGAAACGCGCCAAATCAAAAAAATGATTTCCAGCTACGTCGGTGAAAACAAAGAGTTTGAACGCCAATACCTGGCAGGCGAGTTGCAACTTGAGTTCACGCCTCAGGGTACGCTGGCCGAAAAACTCCGTGCCGGTGGCTCGGGCATTCCGGCCTTTTACACCCGAACCGGTGTGGGCACCTTGGTCGCTGAAGGCAAGGAAACCCGTGAGTTTGACGGCCATGTGCATGTGATGGAATTGGCTTTGCTGCCAGAAGTCTCCCTGGTCAAGGCCTGGAAGGCAGACAAGAGCGGCAATTTGATCTTCCGTCGCACCGCCCGCAACTTCAACCCCGCTGTGGCGATGGCCGGAAAAATAACCGTGGTTGAGGTTGAAGAGGTTGTCGAGACCGGCACTTTCGATCCTGATTCAGTTCATTTGGCGGGCATTTACGTGCACCGCATCGTCCTCAATGCGTCGCCTGAAAAGCGCATCGAGAAAAGAACGGTTCGATAAATAAAGGAATTTGATCATGGCTTGGACACACGACCAAATGGCTGCCAAGGCGGCCGAAGAATTACAAGACGGTTTTTACGTCAACCTCGGCATTGGCTTGCCCACCTTGGTGGCCAACTTTGTCAACCCGGACATTGAAGTCTGGCTGCAAAGCGAGAACGGCATGCTGGGTATTGGCCCCTTTCCTACCGAAGATGAAGTCGATGCCGACTTGATTAACGCGGGCAAACAAACCGTGACCACCATCCCGGGTTCGAGCATTTTCGGCAGCCACGACAGCTTCGCCATGATTCGTGCGGGCAAGATCAACCTCAGTATTCTGGGCGCCATGCAGGTGAGCGAAAAAGGAGATCTGGCCAACTGGATGATTCCCGGCAAGATGGTCAAAGGCATGGGCGGCGCGATGGACCTGGTGGCTGGCGTGAAAAGCGTGGTGGTCTTGATGGAGCACGTTGCCAAGAAAAAAGACGGCACCATTGATCTGAAAATCTTGCCTCATTGCACCTTGCCCCTGACGGGTGTGGGCGTTGTGGACCGCATCATCACGGACCTGGCGGTGATGGACGTCACCCCTCATGGCTTGAAAATTGTGGAGATGGCCCCCGGCGTGACCCGTGAAGAATTGCAGTCCAAAACGGGCGTGCAATTAACCTAAAAAAATAAAGCCTGAAAGCAAGGCCTTAATCGGCCTCTTTCATTTCCCGGGCGATGCGCTTGAATTCAAAACCAAGCTGCGCCCGGGTCGCTTCATCCACGTTTTTTTGCCAATGGCTTTTTCGCAGTCCATCCACTGAAATGGCGTGGCCTTTGCAGGCAAAGACAATGTGGTTGGTCTTCTCTGCGGACGATATTTCCAGTACATGGTTGTCAAAAGCCAAGCGGATGCGGCCCATGAACACCTCGTGGTCTGGGTGCTCCGGGTTCATGTTGGCCACCATCAAACCTTTGTGGGAAAGTGCTTGGTAGCAGTCGTTGTAAAAAGCCTGTGAGCACAAACTCAGCGCCTGCCCCGAACCATCAAACCCGTCGACCAATAGCACGTTTTGTTCGATGGCAGCGTTGCGAACAAACTCCGCTCCGTCCCCACAAATAAGTGTGATGCGGGCAGCGTCATCAGGCACCTCAAATTCCTCTTTCAACGCAATCACATGGGGATTGATCTCAATCGCCGTGAGCTGCGTTTGAGGCAGGTGGTGGTAGCAAAACTTGAGCATCGAGCCGCCACCCAAACCAATCATTGCGATATGGATGGGTGTGCTGTTGAACAGCAAAAACCCCATCATGGCGCGCGTGTAGTCGATCGCCAGATGGCCTGGCTGTTGCCGGCTCATCTGGCTGTGAAGGTGGTCGCCGCTGAAGTACATCGACAAACCAGCCTCTGTACGGACTACTGTAGGTTTCTCAAACATGTCAATCCTGTTTCCCCGTCACTGCGAGCAAAGCGCGGCAGTCCATCGTCGTGTTTCGAGGTTCATTTGCTGGAGCGGGTTAGGGCAACGGCATGATGGATTGCCGCGCTTCGCTTTCCATGAACATATGGTTTTATATCCAGTTTTTCCATTGCCACTATTGTCTCGGCATCCAAAATCAGCCACACACCAGACCCGTCATCGCGAGCGAAGCGCGGCGATCCATCTTCGAATTGCGAGAGTTTGCCTGTTGAAAGGAGTTTGGCTCGGCAAGATGGACTGCCGCGGCCTATGGCCTCGCAGTGACGGGGTAAAAGTGTCGCAGTGACGAGCTTTTGTTCATGGTCTGTGTGCGGTATCGGCCCGATTCAGGAAACTCGCAATGACGTGTTAGGTTCTATTACTTCTGAATATCGCCAATGCACAGGTACTTCATTTCGATGTAGTCATCAATGCCGTGGTGTGAGCCTTCGCGGCCGAGGCCGGATTGCTTGACGCCGCCAAACGGCACATGTTCGGTGGCCAGAATGCCGACGTTGATGCCGACCATGCCATATTCCAAGGCCTCGCTCACGCGGAAAATGCGTCCGACATCACGGCTGTAAAAGTAGCTGGCCAAACCAAACTCGGTGTTGTTGGCGGCATCAATCGCCTCTTGGTCATGCTTGAACTTGAATACCGGCGCGAAGGGGCCAAAGGTTTCTTCTTTGGCGCACAACATGTCGGCCGAGGCATTGGCGATCACGGTGGGCTCAAAAAATTGGCCTTGAAGTTTGTTGCCACCCGCCATGACGACGCCACCTTTGGACAAGGCGTCCGCCAAATGGCGGCTGACCTTTTCAATCGCAGCGTCTTCAATCAAGGGGCCTTGCATGACGCCTTCATCGAATCCGTTGCCTACTTTGAGCGCCTTGACTTTAAGGGCGAACTTGGCCACAAACTCGTCGTAGACGCCTTCCTGGACATAAAAACGGTTGGCACAGACGCAAGTTTGGCCGGCATTGCGGTACTTGCTGAGCATGGCGCCTTCCACGGCAGAATCAATATCAGCGTCGTCAAACACGATGAAGGGTGCGTTGCCACCCAATTCCAAAGACATTTTCTTGACCGTAGGCGCCGATTGCGCCATCAAAATACGGCCCACTTCTGTGGAGCCGGTGAAGCTGATGTGGCGCACCACGTCGCTGGCGCAAATGACCTTGCCGACAGCGATGGAGTTGTGGGCATCGGCGGTCAGCATATTGAGCACGCCTGCGGGAATGCCGGCACGAATCGCCAACTCGGCCGCAGCCAGTGCGGTGAGGGGGGTCAGCTCAGCGGGTTTGATGATGACCGTGCAACCTGCCGCCAGCGCTGGGGCGACTTTGCGGGTGATCATGGCCAGCGGGAAGTTCCACGGTGTGATTGCCGCGCAAACCCCTATTGGTTGCTTAATCACCATGAGGCGGCGGTTGTTGTCAAATTGGGGCAAGGTTTCGCCGTTGACGCGCTTGGCTTCTTCGGCAAACCATTCCACAAAGCTGGCACCGTAAGTTATTTCGCCCTTGGCCTCAGCAAAGGGTTTGCCTTGCTCGGCAGTCATGATGCGCCCCAGGTCTTCCTGGTTGGCCATCAGCAAGTCATACCATTTGCGCAAAATGATGCTGCGCTCTTTGGCGGTTTTGGTGCGCCAGGCGGGCCACGCGGCATTGGCGGCTGCAATGGCGTGTTCGGCCTCCAAGGGCCCCAGGTTGGCGACATCAGCCAACTTCTGGCCGGTTGCAGGGTCAAGAATATCAAAGCGGCTGCTGCCAGCCACCCACTGACCATTGATCAGGGCGTCGGTTTTTAACAAGCTGGGGTCTTTGAGAAGGGCGAGGGGGGAGGTGGTCATAAAGTGGTGTGGTCGTTAAAAAAGAGGGAATTCAAAACCGACGGGGCAGCGCTGAGGGTAATGGATTTTCAGCGCCAGCGTTGCCGCGTCCAGTCCCGCATTGGACAAAGTTTTGCACAGGCCTGGCTACCGGCGCAAGACGCCGGGCAACACGCACAGCATTTCAAACAAAAGGTTAGCCCCTAGCAACGCAGTATTGCCTGACAGGTCATAAGGAGGGGAGACTTCCACCAGGTCGCAACCCACGATGTTGAGACCAAAACAGCCCCGAATGATCTCAAGCGCCTGCGGTACCGTGAGGCCACCGATTTCTGGCGTGCCGGTCCCACCTGCGTAGGCCGGGTCGATGCCATCAATATCGAAGCTTAAGTAACAGGGTGTATCGCCAATAGATTCGCGAATGCGAGCCATGGTGGGTGCCAGTGATTGGAACCAGACCTCATGCGCCGGGATGACGGTGAAGCCTTGTGCGCGTGGCCAGTCAAAGTCGTCACAGGCGTAGCCGGTGCCTCGCAAGCCAATTTGAAACACCTTGTGGCAGCTGAGCAGGTTTTCTTCCACGGCGCGTCGAAACGGCGTGCCGTGGGCAATGCGTTCACCAAACATGTCCTCATTGACATCGGCATGGGCATCAACATGGACCATGGCGACAGGCCCATATTTAGCCGCCATGGCCCTGAGAATGGGCAGTGCGATGGTGTGGTCGCCACCAAGGGTCAGCGGGGTGCAGTCGTTGGCCAGCACTTCCTCATAAAACTCGGTGATGATGGGCAGTGATTTGTCCAGGGAGTAGGTGTTGATGGCCACATCACCCAAATCAGCGACTTGCAGCGTGTCAAAAGGGGCGGCACCGGTGGCCATGTTGTAGGGGCGCAGCAAGCAGGATTCGGCCCGAATTTGTCGGGGGCCAAAGCGGGCGCCGGGGCGGTGAGAGGTGCCTATGTCCAGTGGCACACCAATGAACGCAGCGTCTAGTCCACGGGCTGAATGGACCACAGGCAAGCGCATCATGCTGGCGATGCCGCCAAACCGGGGCATCGCATTGCCGGACAAGGGTTGATTTTTCATAGCTGCTGACTTAATGGCGGCGTCCACGCAGCCACTCCAGTAGCAACATGAGCGTCGAGGTGAAGATGATCAGCAGCGTGGCTACCGCCGCGATGGTGGGCGTGATGTTCTCCCGAATGCCGGTAAACATCTGCCGGGGCAGGGTGACTTGCGTGGGCCCTGCAATAAACAGAGTCACCACCACCTCATCAAACGAGGTGGCAAAGGCAAACAAGGCACCAGAGATAACGCCTGGGGCAATGATCGGCAAGGTGATTCGGAAAAAAGTTTCAAGCGGGCTGGCTCCCAGGCTCAAGCTGGCGCGCACCAAGTTGTGGTTAAAGCTTTGCAGTGTGGCCAGCACCGTGGTCAGCACAAAGGGCGCGCCCAAGGCCGCATGAACCAAGATGAGGCCAAGGTAGGTGTCTGCCAGGCCGATTTTGGCAAAAAACAAATACGTGCTGACACCCACCACCACAATAGGGACCACCATGGGTGCGATGAGCAAGCTCATTAGCAACCCTTTACCCCTGAACTGAACTCGGGCCAGTCCTACCGCCGCCAGTGTGCCCAAAAGAGTGGCCAGCAAGGTGGCCAGCGGAGCCACGATAAAACTGTTGCGTGTGGCGCGCGCCCAGTCGTCGGAGCTGAACAGGTGCTCGTACCACTGCAAGGACCAGCCCGGCATGGGGTAGGCCAAAAATGAGCTGGCGCTAAATGAGAGCGGAATAATCACCAAAATGGGCAGCAGTAAAAACAGCAGCACGCCCAGGCACGCAGCGCGCAGGGCATACCAGCCCGCTTTGTCGCCGAGGGTGGCGTAGGCGGGGAAAACGGGGAGGGCAAGTATTTTCATTTATTTAGCCCAGGCTGAGTTCTGACTTCACCACACGCCGGTACACGGCGTACAAAATGAGGGTGCTGGTTAATAGCACGGCGCCCAGTGCGCAAGCCATACCCCAATTGACATTGACGTTGGTGTACTGCGCAATGTAGT
>CANBUY010000051.1 GCA_947372745.1 Comamonadaceae bacterium
GAGTTATCATGAAGCCCTCTGGCGTGGGTTGACCCTCAACCCCCGATTCCCCTCTCATACCGCCTAAAGCGACCGTGATCCGTGCGTCTTAATTCAATCAAGTTATCCGGCTTCAAGTCTTTTGCCGAGCCCACCACTTTTATGCTGCCAGGCCAACTGGTGGGCGTGGTGGGGCCAAACGGCTGTGGTAAATCGAACATCATGGATGCGGTGCGCTGGGTGCTGGGGGAGAGCAAGGCCTCGGAGTTGCGCGGCGAGTCGATGCAGGACGTTATTTTTAACGGCACCAACACCCGCAAACCCGCCAGTCGCGCCAGCGTGGAGCTGGTGTTTGACAACGCCGACCACCGGGCTGGGGGCCAATGGGCCACCTTTGGCGAGATTGCGGTTAAGCGGGTGCTGACCCGTGACGGCACCAGCAGCTACTTTATCAACAACCTGCCGGTGCGCCGGCGTGATGTGCAAGACGTTTTTCTGGGCACCGGTTTGGGGCCAAGGGCCTACGCCATCATCGGTCAGGGCACCATCAGCCGCATTATTGAGAGCAAGCCTGAAGAGCTTCGTCTCTTTCTGGAAGAAGCCGCCGGCGTTTCCAAGTACAAAGAGCGCCGCCGTGAGACCGAGAACCGCCTGAGCGACACGCGCGAGAACCTGACCCGCGTGGAAGATATCTTGCGCGAGCTAAACGCCAACCTGGAAAAGCTCGAAGCGCAGGCCATTGTGGCCAAGAAATACAACACCTTCTCGGCTGAGGTCACGCTCAAACAGCACCAGCAATGGTTCTTAAAACGCACCGAGTCGCAGGCCGATCAAGACAAGGTCAAGGCTGACGCGCAAGGCGCGGTAAATGCGCTGGAGAGCCGGGTGGCGGACCTGCGGCACATTGAGGCCGAGTTGGAAACCGTGCGCCAAGCGCATTACGCGGCGGGCGATCAGGTCAACCAAGCGCAGGGTCTGCTGTATGAGGCCAGCACCGAGGTGGGCCGTCTGGAGGCCGAAATTCGCTTTGTGGTGGAGGGGCGCCAGCGTGTAGAGCAGCGCCTGCTGGTCTTGAAAGAGCAAGCCGGGCAATGGGCCACGCGCAAGGATGACGCCCAGCTAGAGATAGAAAACCTGTCTGAACTGGCGATGGTGGGGGAAGAAAAAACCGAACTCTTGGCCGCACAACTGGAAGACCAGGCCCAGCAGCTGCCAGACCTGGAAGAGGCGTTGCGCTTGGCGCAAAAAGGCGCCAATGAGCAGCGCGCCAGTGTTGGCCAGGTGCAGCAGCAAATTCAGGTGCTGGCCGCCGACCAGCGCAGTATTGAAGAGCAGTCTCGCGCATTGGGCACACGGCGCGAGCGCCTGAGCACCGACCGCAACGCGCTGGCCGCGCCCGATGAGCAGCGACTGCTCAACCTGGAGAGCCAGCTGGAGCAAGCGTTGGAGAATGCCAGCGTAGCGGAGGGCCGCCTGCACGAGTTGCAGGACAGCGTGCCGCAACTCGACGATACCCGGCGCCAGCAGCAACAGGCGGTGAATACAGAGGCGGCCACTTTGTCGGCCTTGTCGGCCCGCATGGAGGCTTTAAAGGCCTTGCAGGAAAAGGTTAAAACCGATGGCAAGTTGCAGCCTTGGCTGGCACGCCACGGTTTGGAGAGTTTGCAGGGTTTGTGGAGCCGCATCCATATAGAGCAGGGTTGGGAAAATGCTTTAGAGGGTGCGCTGCGCGAGCGGCTGGGCGCGCTCGAAGTCTCGCGCCTGGAGATGGTGCGTGCTTTTGGCAATGACGCACCACCCGCCAAGCTGGCTTTTTACAGCCCGCCGTTGGCGGCTCTGCCTGAGAAAGCGGCCCCATTGCCGCGACTGGCAGACCTGCTGCGCATCAACGATGCGGGTCAAAAAGCTGTACTGGCCGACTGGTTGCAGGGCTGTTTTACCGCCCATAGTTTTGAAGACGCGCTGGCGAATAGGGACAAGCTGCAGCCGGGCGAGCTGATTTTTGTCAAGAGTGGCCACGCCATCGGGCCTTTTAGTGTGAGCTTTTATGCGCCGGACTCCGAGCAGGCCGGTTTGTTGGCCCGTGCGCAAGAAATTGAGAACTTGGAGAAGCAAATCAGGGCGCAGGCCATGATCAGCGACGAGGCCCGTTCGGGCTTGGTGCGGGCTGAGGCGGCCTACGCCGAGGCCTCTCAGCGTTTGGTGGTGGTGCGCCGCGAAGCCACCGAGAGCCAAAGCCGCGCCCATGAGCTGCAGGTTGAAACCTTGCGCCTGACTCAGTTGGCCGAGCAGGCCCGGGTGCGCAGCGCGCAAATTGAAGGTGATTTGGCCGAGGTAGATGCCCAGCTGGGCGACTTGCAAGAGCGCCGCGTGACGGCTGAAGGCCGCTTTGAAGAGCTAGACATGCAGCTGGCCGATAGTCAGGAGCGCCACGCCCAGCTGGATGACCGGGTCATCGGTGCCGAGCGCCGCGTGGGCGAGTGCCGCGAGCAGCAGCGCAGCCTGGAGCGCCAGTCGCAGGAGGCGGTGTATTCCATGCGCAGCCTGGATGCGCGCAAGGCTGAGTTGTCGCGTGCTATCGAAACAGCAGCGCAACAAGCAAGCTCTGTGGCGTCTGAGGCCCAAAGAGCTCAGGAAGAGTTGGCGCGTTTGAATGACGCCGCAGCGCAAGGCGGCTTGCAGGATGCCCTCGCAGCTAAGCTGGCGCGTGAGCAGTCTTTGGGCGCCAAGCGCAGCGAATACGATGATTTGACCGCCAAGCTGCGGGCCAGTGATGAGCGCCGCCTGCAGTTGGAGCGTGAGTTGGACCCGCTGCGTCAGCGCATCACCGAATTTCAACTCAAAGAGCAGGCCGCGCGCCTGGGCTTTGAGCAATATGCCCAGCTGCTGGACGAAGCCAAAGCTGATTTGGAGGCCGTGGCCTTGTCTATTACGCAAGGCAATGTGCGCTTGGGCGGCATGCAGGGCGAGATTGACCGGCTGAACCGCGACATTGCCGCCTTGGGGGCGGTCAACCTGGCGGCTTTGGACGAGTTGGCTGCTGCCAGCGAGCGCAAAAACTTTCTGGACGCCCAAACCGCCGATCTGGTGGAAGCCATGACCACGCTGGAAGACGCCATCAAGAAAATTGACGGTGAAACCCGCGAGTTGCTCTCTGGCACGTTCAATGCCGTCAATGAGCACTTTGGCAAGATGTTCCCCGAGTTGTTTGGTGGCGGTAACGCCCGCTTGGTGATCACCGGCGAAGAGATTTTGGACTCGGGCGTTCAGGTGGTGGCTCAGCCGCCGGGTAAAAAGAACCAGACGATTCATTTGCTCTCCGGTGGTGAAAAGGCGTTGACGGCGATTGCACTTGTTTTTGCGATTTTTCAGTTGAATCCCGCTCCGTTTTGCCTGCTGGACGAGGTGGATGCGCCGCTGGACGATGCCAACACTGAGCGTTATGCCAAGTTGGTGTCGAGCATGAGCAAGGGGACCCAGTTTTTATTCATCAGCCACAACAAGATTGCGATGGAAATGGCCGAGCAGTTGATTGGGGTCACGATGCAGGAGCAGGGCGTTTCACGTATTGTTGCGGTGGATATGGATGCGGCAGTTTCTATGGTGGAGTCGGCATGATGGTGATGAGTAATTTGCAAATTGGTTTGGCCCTTTGCGGCTTGGTGCTGGTCGCGCTGATCGCGCTGCAGGGTGCCTGGTCTTCGCGCAAAAATTTGCCCCGTCAGGCGACGAAAAGCGATGAGCCACTGCCGCCTTCGAGCGATATTGACCCCGAGTTGGATGCAGCGGCTTTTGATGTAGCTAATTTCCCTGTCCCTGTCCTTGACAAAAAGTCTTCCCTGGATGCCTTGATCGACAGCATGGCTTCGATCACGCCCGAGGGCGAGGTGTCGGGCGACGCCGCTTTGGCCGCCATGCCGGCTACACGCCGTGCGGGCAGCAAGCCTTTGGCGATTGAGGGTTATAACCAAAGCCTACAGCGCTGGGAGAAGCCGGTGGCTGGGCAGCGTTACCTGGATTTTCAGGCCGGGGTGCAGCTGGCCAACCGCTCGGGGGGGCTCAATGAAATTGAGTACTCTGAGTTTGTGATTAAAACCCAGGCTTTTTGCGACAGTATCAACGCCACGCCAGAGTTTCCCGAGATGAGTGAAGAGGTGGCCCGCGCCCGTGAGTTGGACCAGTTTGCTGCGGATCACGATGCACAACTGGGCTTTGTTTTACGCTCAAATAATACCGCCTGGAGCCCTGGTTATGTTCAGCAAAACGCTGCTCGCCTGGGCTTTGTGGCAGGGGCTATTCCTGGGCGCATGGTCATTCCATCGCACGCACCGGGTCTGCCTGCCGTTCTGAGTCTGAGTTTTGACGCACAGGCCGCGCTGGCTGAGGACCTGGATCTATCGGCGATATGGGAGGTGGCCATCAGCTTTGATGTGCCTCAGGTGGACCGGACGGAGCAGGCCTTTGCCCGCATGCGCGACGCGATGCAAACCCTGGCTGAGCAGATGGACGGTGAGGTCACTGATGACAACGGCGTGAAAGTCACTCGCGAGGCGATGGATGCGATTGCCGTTGATCTAGAGCACTTGTACGACACCTTGGATCAGCGCGATTTGTCGGCCGGCTCGCCTTTGGCTCGGCGCTTGTTTTCTTGAATTTGAGGGTGTAGTTTTGATGCAGGATTTGTTTTCCTCAACGGCCCCCGCGCCTGATTTGGCCTACGTTGAGGCGCTTAAACGCAGCTTGCACGATCATGCACACCGCTATTACGTGCTGGACGCGCCCACCATTCCCGATTCTGAATACGACCGATTGTTCAAAGAATTGCAGGCACTTGAGGCCCAGCACTCTGAGCTGATCACGCCTGATTCGCCCACCCAGCGGGTTGGCGGTCGACCGCTTGATCTGTTTGTCAGTGTGCGCCACGCTGTGCCCATGCTGAGCATCAAAACTGAGACCGACACTGAGGCCAGTGGGGCCCAAAATTTTGATACGCGAGCCCGACGTGAGCTGGGGCTTGATGACTCAGCGCCGCCCATTGAGTACGTGGCCGAGCCCAAGTTTGATGGCTTGGCGATGAGCTTGCGCTACGAGCACGGTGTGCTGGTGCAGGCCGCAACGCGGGGTGATGGCGAAATGGGTGAGGACGTCACCCAAAACATTCGCACCATCGGTCAGATTCCCTTGCGCCTGCCCGACTCGGTGCCACCGGTGCTGGAGGTGCGCGGTGAGGTGTACATGCGCCGAGATGATTTTGAGCGACTGAATGAGAAGCAACGGGAGCGTGGGCTGAAAACCTTCGTCAACACCCGCAATGCCGCCGCCGGTGCGGTGCGCCAACTCGACCCCAGCATTGCGGCCCAGCGGCCTTTGAGTTTTTTTGCCTACGGCTTGGGCGAGGTTACGCCGGTGGAGGCGGGCGGACCGGAGTTTGGTTCGCATTTTGAAATGCTTCAAACGCTAAAAAGTTGGGGTTTTCCGGTCTCAGACCTTGTGCAGATAGCTAGAGGTGCTACTGAATTAGTAGCATATTACCAGTTCATTGGTGGTCAGCGTGAAGGGCTGGGCTTTGATATTGACGGCGTGGTGTACAAGGTGAACAGCCTGGCGCTGCAGCGGCGCATGGGCTTTGTGACGCGTGAGCCGCGTTGGGCGGTGGCGCACAAGTTTCCCGCGCAAGAGCAGCTCACCACCGTGCTGGGGATTGATGTTCAGGTAGGGCGCACGGGCAAACTCACCCCAGTGGCCAAACTGGCCCCGGTGTTTGTGGGCGGCGTGACCGTGACCAACGCCACCCTGCACAACGAGGACGAAGCACGTCGCAAAGACGTTCGCATTGGCGATACGGTCATCGTGCGGCGTGCCGGCGATGTGATTCCTGAAGTGGTGGGTGTGGTGCTGCCCGCCGAGGGTGCAGACCACGCCGAGCGCGGTGCCCTGTTTACCATGCCACGCATTTGCCCGGTGTGCGGCAGTGTGGCCGTGCGTGAAGAGGGCGAGGTCGACTACCGCTGCACGGGTGGGCTGTTTTGCAGCGCCCAGCGCAAACAGGCCATTTTGCATTTTGCCCAGCGACGCGCGGTGGAAGTGGAAGGTTTGGGTGACAAACTGGTTGACCAGCTGGTGGACTGCAACGTCATCAAAACCTTGCCTGACCTGTACCGCCTGGGCTTGACGTCGTTGGCTGGGCTGGACCGCATGGCGGACAAGTCGGCCCAAAATATTGTGCAGGCCCTGGAGAAGTCCAAGCAAACCACGTTGCCCCGGTTTCTGTTTGGCCTAGGGATTCGCCACGTAGGCGAGGCCACGGCCAAGGCTTTGGCCCGTTATTTTGGCAACCTCGACAGCATCATGGACGCGCCGGAGGAGCAGCTGCTCTTGGTCAATGATGTGGGCCCCACGGTAGCCCAAAGCCTGCGCACCTTTTTTGACCAGCCGCACAACCGCGAAGTAGTCGCCCAGTTGCGCGCCTGCGGAGTGACTTGGGCAGAAGGCCCGCCGGCCCCCGTGTTGGCAACCCCTTTCAGTGGCCAGACTTTCGTGATCACCGGCACGCTGCCCACTTTGGGACGAGACGAAGCCAAAGACCTGATCGAAGCCGCCGGCGGCAAAGTGGCCGGCTCAGTCAGCAAAAAAACCACCTACGTGGTGGCAGGTGCCGAGGCCGGCAGCAAGCTGGCCAAAGCCCTGGAGCTGGGTGTGACGGTGTTGGATGAACAAGGTTTGAAGGAGTTGCTTGATGGCGGTGTTGGTCTTGCAGCGCAATGAGTCTGTAAACTGTCATCATGAATCGCCAAACAACCTTGAAATTGCTTGCTGAGCACAAGCCCTACTTAATTAGTCAATTTGGTGTGACTCGTTTGGCCTTGTTTGGCTCCGTGGCAAGGGATTCAGCCACGCCCAGCAGCGATGTGGATGTGCTCGTTTCATTCGATGGCCCAGCAACCTCCGCTCGTTTTTTTGGCGTCCAGTTTTACCTGGAAGATCGACTTGGCTGCCCGGTTGATTTGGTGACCGACAATGCACTGCGACCAGAACTCAGGTCTTTTATCGAACATGAGTCAGTTGATGTCTGATATCAAGCCCAACCGCGTGTGGCGGTTTTATCTGGATGACATGATCGGGTTTTGTCAGCGGGTAATTTCCTTTACTGTGAGCCTGGACCAGATTCAGTTTGTCAAAAATGACATGTGTTTTGACGCCACCATTCGCAACATCGAATTGATCGGTGAAGCCGCCACCCACATTCCTGAGTCTGTTCGTGCAGCCTCACCCGATATACCTTGGCGCATGGTCATCGCCACACGCAATCAAATGATTCATGGTTATCTGGGGATTGATAACGATACCTTGTGGAGCATCATTCAGACCGATATACCGATGTTGCTGACCAGCTTGATTGAATTGAAAGCCAAATTTACTAATGACCATTCGTGAAATTTTAAAAATGGGGGATGCGCGTTTGCTTCGCACCGCCCAACCCGTGACCGAGTTTGACTCAGACGCGCTTCACCTGCTGATTACCGACATGCTCGACACGATGTTGGCGGCCGATGGCGCTGGCTTGGCGGCGCCTCAAATTGGCGTGGATTTGCAACTGGTTATTTTTGGCACGAACACGCGCAACCCGCGTTACCCGGATGCACCGCCGGTGCCTAAAACCGTGTTGATCAATCCGGTGATTACGCCACTGGCAGCCTCTGAAGAAGATTCGACCCTGCTTGAAATAGAAGACTGGGAGGGCTGTCTGTCGGTGCCTGGTCTGCGTGCGGCGGTGCCCCGTTTCTCACGCATTCGCTACACCGGGTTCGATCAGTTTGGCGACCCGATTGACCGCATTGCGGAGGGCTTTCACGCCCGCGTGGTGCAGCACGAGTGCGATCACTTGATCGGCAAACTGTACCCGATGCGGGTGCGAGACTTCAGCCGTTTTGGCTATACCTCGGTGCTGTTTCCAGGCTTGGATGCACCGCAAGACGATTAAAACGATCTAGCTCAGCGCTTCCAGCAACTCCGTCTCAATCTCAATCTGCGCCCGGTTGTGTTGCAGTTCAGCGCCTTGAATCAAGAAGGTGTCGTCCACGCGTTCACCCAAGGTGGCCACTTTGGCGAGTTGTAGGTTGATGTTGTGTTTGGCCAGCACACGGGCCACGCAGTAAAGCAAGCCGACACGGTCGCTGGCTGAAATGTTGAGTAGCCAGCGCTGGGCTTTCTCATCCGGGCGCAGGGTGACGCGCGGCGCGATAGGAAAGCTTTTGACCCGGCGAGAGACCCGTCCCCGGCTGGGTGGTGGTAGCGGGCCTCCGGCGGTGATCGTGCGGGCCAACTCGCTTTCGATCATGCTGGTGAATTCCTGGTAATGGTCGGGCATGGCGGAGGCAATGACCTGAAAGGTGTCTAATGCATAGCCGTTGTTGGCGGTGTGAATGCGGGCATCCAAAATACTGAAGCCGCCTTGATCAAAGAAGCCGCAGATGCGGGCAAACAGGTCGGGCTGGTCGGGCGTGTAGACCAGCACCTGAAGCCCCTCACCCAAAGGCGACATGCGCGCTCGCACAATCGACTTTCCTTGCCCCATATGGCGTGAGATTTGACGCGTGTGCCAAGCAATATCGACGGCGTCATGGCGCATGAAGTAGCCCACATCCAGCGTGTCCCACAAGGCTTTGTGGGCTTCAAACGGTAGGGCGTACAGGGCTAAGTTGACGAGTGCTTCGCGCTTGCGGGATTCAACTTCAGCATCTGGGTCCGGGGCGCGGCCCCCTAAAGTTCTTAGCGTCAATCGGTAAAGGTCTTCCAGCAGTTTGCCTTTCCAGGCGTTCCACACTTTGGGGCTGGTGCCGCGAATGTCGGCCACGGTCAGTAAATACAGGGCGGTCAGGTTGCGCTCGTTGCCAATGCGTTGGGCGAAGGCGCTGATGACGTCAGGATCGCTCAGGTCAGATTTTTGGGCCACATGGCTCATGGTGAGGTGGTTGACCACGATGCGCTCAATCAGTTGACTGTCATCAAAGGCAATCGCGTGCTGCTTGCAAAAGCGGCGCACTTCCAGGGCACCCAACTCCGAGTGGTCGCCGCCACGGCCTTTGGCGATGTCATGAAAAAGGGCGGCGACATACAAAATCCAGGGTTTGTCCCAGCCGGAGGCCAGTTGCGAACAAAACGGATATTCGTGGGCGTGTTCCACAATGAAGAAGCGGCGCACGTTGCGCAGCACCATCAAAATATGCTGATCCACGGTGTAGACATGGAACAGGTCGTGCTGCATCTGCCCCACAATTTTGCGGAACACCCACAGATAGCGCCCAAGCACCGAGGTTTGGTTCATCAGACGCATGGCATGCGTGAGGCCGCTTGACTGCATCAGTATTTGCTTGAAGGTGGCGCGGTTAACCGGGTCGCTGCGGAACTTGCTGTCCATCAGGTTGCGCGCGTTATACAAGGCGCGCAAGGTGCGGGCCGACAAACCTTTCACGCCAACCGTCGTTTGGTAGACGAGGAATGTTTCCAGAATAGCGTGGGGTTCGCGCTGGTACAGGTCGTCACTGGCCACCTCAATCATGCCGGCTTTGTCAAAAAAGCGGGCATTGATGCGGTGTGGTTCGTGGGTGGACGGGCTCAGGCGTTCTTCAATGTTGAGCAGCAAAATCTGGTTCAACTGGGTCACGGCTTTGGCTGCCCAGTAGTAGCGGCGCATCAGGGATTCGCTGGGGCGCACAAAAGCGCGTCGGTCAGTACTGGGGGAGGGTGCCTCATAGCCGAACGATTGGGCCACGCTGTTTTGCAGGTCAAACACCAAGCGGTCCTCCCGGCGCTGGGCGATCAGGTGCAGGCGCGCCCGAATGAGCCTAAGCAGGGCTTCATTGCTTTTAATTTGTTTGATTTCAAACGCTGTCGCAAATCCATTTTTGGCCAACTCGTCCCAGCGGTTGCCATAGCCGGCGGCTTTGGCCACCCACAAGATCACCTGCAAGTCGCGAAGGCCACCGGGGGACTCTTTGCAGTTGGGTTCCAGTGAATAAGGCGTGTCTTCAAACTTGCTGTGGCGCTGGCGCATTTCCAGCGTTTTGGCGACAAAGAAGGCCTCGGGGTCGAGCGCGGTTTTGAACTGCGCCTCAAACCCTGCAAATAACGATTTGCTGCCCGTGATCAGCCGGGCTTCCAAGAGCGAGGTTTGAACGGTGACATCCATGTCTGATTCTTTGAGGCAATCAGAAACCGTGCGCACACTGGAGCCGATCTCCAGTCCTGCATCCCAGCAGCTGCCAATAAAGCCCTCAATGCGGGCTTTTAAAACAGGGTTGGTCTCAGGCGATTGTTCGTTGGGCATCAAGACCAGCACGTCCAGATCTGAATACGGAAACAACTCGCCGCGTCCAAAGCCACCGACAGCCACCAAAGCAAACGGCGCCTCAAAACCGGCTTGCACCCACAAAATTTTTAGGGTGTCATCAGCCAGCGAGGAGAGTTTTTTTAAGGCAGCACCGACGCCCCGGGTGGAGGTGCCACTGGCGGCCAGAGACTTGTAGAGTTCAGTTTTCTGGTGGCGGTAGTGGGTACGCAGCCCGGCGAGATCGGTCATGGCGGTTTATTTGACGAAAGACGGAATCGCAGGACCACCTGCTGAAAGGGTGAGTACTTCATAGCCGGTCTCGGTCACCAGCACGGTGTGTTCCCACTGTGCCGAGAGTGAGCGGTCTTTGGTGACGATGGTCCAGCCATCGCCCATTTCCTTGATTTCCTTGCGCCCGATGTTGAGCATGGGCTCAATGGTGATGGTCATGCCAGCTTTGAGTTGAGACAGTGTGCCGGGGCGGCCGTAATGCAGAATTTGTGGGTCTTCGTGAAATTTTTGACCTATGCCGTGACCGCAAAACTCGCGCACTACGCTCAGGCCATGGCCTTCTGAGAAGGTTTGAATCGCGTGGCCAATATCGCCCAGATACGCGCCATCCTTCACTTTGACAATGCCATGCCACATGGCTTCATAGGTGAGTGCGCACAAGCGCTTGGCGGCTACCGAGACCTCGCCCACCATGAACATGCGGCTGGAGTCGCCATGCCAACCGTCTTTGATGACGGTGACGTCTACGTTCACGATGTCACCCTTTTTCAGGGGCTTGTCGTTGGGGATGCCGTGGCACACCTGTTGGTTGATGGACGTGCAAATGGACTTGGGGTAGGGGTTGTGGCCCGAGGGGGCGTAGTTCAATGGCGCCGAGATGGCGTGTTGAACGTTGACGGTGTAGTCGTCGGCCAGTTTGTCAAGCTCATTGGTGGTGATGCCGGGTTTCACGAAGGGAGTGAGGTAATCCAGCAGTTCGGAGGCCAAGCGCCCCGCCACGCGCATGCCTGCAATGCCTTCGGCGTCTTTGTAAGTGATAGTCATGGCGTAATTATCCCATCGGGACCTGTTTTTCTGGCGAGGGGGTCGCAGTGGGCAGTTAAAATCATAAGCCTTCTGGCTCATTTTTTTAAAAATGACCGCCTTGAATCCATTTCCAACCCAGTCAGTCCCCCAATCCAGGCCTTCAACGTGACTCTGCATATCACCCAAATCGAGGGCGGCAGCGCTCTTAGCTCATTCCGTATTCAGCAGATATTGCCGAATTTGCAAGCCGTCAACGACAAAATTAACGGTGTAGCCGCGCGTTTTGTGCATTTGGTGACCTCTGATGCTGAGCCTTCCCCCGCTTTAAAAGACCAGTTGGCCGCACTTTTGACTTATGGCGACCCCTATGCCGGTCCTGTGGACGGCGCTTTGGTGCTGGTTTCTCCTCGTTTTGGTACGGTGTCGCCCTGGGCCTCCAAAGCGACTGACATTGCCCACAATTGCGGCTTGAACGTGCGCCGGGTGGAGCGGGTGGTGGAGTACCGCATTTCCCTGAAGTCAGCTTTGCTGGGCAAAAACAACCTGACGCCCGCGCAGCTAGCGCAAATTGGTGACCTGCTGCATGACCGAATGACCGAGAGTGTGATGTTTGAGCGCAGTCAGGCGCTGGGTTTGTTTACCGAGCTGCAACCTGCACCCATGGCCCATGTGGATGTGTTGGGCGGCGGCAAAGCGGCGCTTGAAGTGGCCAATACCCAGTTTGGGCTTGCCCTGGCCGCTGACGAGATTGACTACCTGGTGCAGGCGTTTACCCAACTTAAACGCAACCCCACGGATGTGGAGTTGATGATGTTTGCGCAGGCCAACAGCGAGCACTGCCGACACAAAATTTTCAACGCCCAGTTCACCATTGACGGCGTGGCGCAAGACCAGAGCATGTTTGGCATGATCCGCCACACGCACCAAACCAACCCGCAACACATGCTGGTGGCCTACTCGGACAACGCCTCGGTGATGTAAGGCGTGGCTGTTGAGCGTTTTGTAGCGAAATCGACCTCTACCCCTTTAGGGGTTAGCTCAAGCAGCTATGAAAAGCAGAGCGCTACCAACCACATTTTGATGAAGGTGGAAACCCACAACCACCCCACCGCCATCTCCCCCTTCCCAGGTGCCGCCACGGGTGCTGGCGGCGAGATTCGCGACGAGGGCGCTACCGGGCGCGGCTCCAAGCCCAAAGCGGGCTTGACGGGTTTTACGGTGTCTAAAATTAATTGGAATAAAGAATCCGTCATTGCGAGCGAAGCGCGGCAATCCATGCCTTCAAGCGCTACTAAACTCGAAAATGGATTGCCACGCTACGCTCGCAATGACGCTGTCCCCTACGGCAAGCCGGGTCACATTGCCAGCCCGTTGCAAATCATGACTGAGGGCCCCTTGGGTGGCGCGGCGTTTAACAACGAATTTGGCAGGCCTAATTTATTGGGCTACTTCCGCGAATACGAGCAAGGTTTGAATTACACGGTGGCAGATGCGCAGGGCGTTCAAACGTTGGCACAAGAGCAGCGCGGCTACCACAAGCCCATCATGATTGCCGGTGGTTTGGGGGTGATTGATGGCACCCAAACCCACAAGATTGAATTTCCCGCAGGCAGCTTGCTGATCCAACTCGGCGGCCCCGGCATGCGTATTGGCATGGGCGGCAGCGCGGCCAGCTCCATGGCCACCGGTGCCAATGCGGCCGAACTCGACTTTGACTCCGTGCAGCGCGGCAACCCAGAAATTGAGCGCCGGGCGCAAGAGGTGATCAACCATTGCTGGGTGCTGGGCAATGAAGGCGGCCCTGGCGGAAAAGGCAACCCCATTTTGGCGATTCACGATGTGGGCGCTGGGGGCTTGAGTAACGCCTTTCCTGAGTTAACCAACGACGCCGGCCGCGGAGCCCGCTTCGATTTGCGCGCCATTAATTTGGAAGAAAGCGGCATGGCGCCTAAAGAAATTTGGTGCAACGAGAGCCAGGAGCGCTATGTCTTGGCGATCGCGCCTGAGTCCTTGGACCTGTTCAAAGCCTTGTGCGAACGCGAGCGTTGCCCGTTTGCGGTCATTGGCGTGGCCACTGAGGCGCGTCAGCTTGAGTTGGTGGATGCCGGCCAAGAGTCTCCAGTCGATATGCCCATGAACGTGTTGCTGGGCAAACCGCCCAAAATGCACCGTGATGTGAAAACGGTTGAGCGCACTTTTGCGCCGGTCAACCTGACGGGCGTCGACTTGCAAAAAGCCTGCATTGACGTGCTGGCCAGTCCCACCGTGGCCTCCAAACGCTTTTTGATCACCATCGGCGACCGCAGCGTGGGCGGCTTTAGCCACCGCGACCAGATGGTCGGTCCGTGGCAAGTGCCGGTGGCCGATTGTGCCGTGACCTTGGCCGACTACCAAGGTTTTGCAGGTGAGGCCATGAGCATGGGCGAGCGCACGCCGCTGGCTACTGTGAATGCCCCGGCTTCAGGCCGTATGGCCGTGGGTGAGGCCATCACCAACTTGCTGGCCGCGCCGTTTGAGTTATCTCGCGTCAAGCTCTCAGCCAACTGGATGGCCGCCTGCGGCGAGCCGGGTGAAGACGCCGCGCTTTACGCCACGGTGAAAGCCGTGGGGCTGGAACTGTGTCCGGCCTTGGGTATTTCTATTCCCGTGGGCAAAGATTCGCTGTCCATGCGAACCACCTGGAAAGACGAGGGCGTGGCCAAAAAGGTGACCTCGCCTGTTTCCCTGATCGTGACCGCCTTTGCCACACTGGCCGATGTGCGCGGCACCTTAACGCCCCAGCTCAACGCGGTGGACGACACCACGCTGGTCTTGATTGACTTGGGTCGCGGGCAAAACCGCATGGGCGGCAGCATCTTGGCCCAAACCCTGGGCCAGTTGGGTAACGAAGTACCTGACCTCGATCACCCTGAAGACCTGGTCAATTTGGTCAAGGCCGTCAATGCTTTGCGCGCGCAAGGCCAAGTCTTGGCCTACCACGACCGCAGTGATGGCGGCTTGTTTGCCGCCGTGTGCGAGATGGCGTTTGCCGGACATGTGGGCGTGTCGATGAACGTCGATTTGCTCGTGACCGAGGGCGACGGCATTACCGACAGTCGCGCAGATGTGGGCGACAGCAAAAACTGGGCGGGCCAGGTGAGCGCTCGCCGCGATGAGCTGACCCTCAAAGCACTCTTTAACGAAGAGTTGGGTGCGGTGTTGCAGATTCGTACGGCTGATCGCAGCGCCGTGATGCAAATCTTGCGTGAACATGGCTTGAGCAAGCACAGCCACGAGGTGGGCAAAACCCGTCTGCCAGGCTCGACCATGACCTTGGGCGTGGGTGAAGTGCAGGTGTGGCGCGATGCCAAATCGGTGTTTAGCGCCAAGCTCTCAGACCTGCACCAGGTGTGGGATGCCACCAGCTGGAAAATTTGCCAACTGCGCGACAACCCCGCCTGCGCCGATGCCGAACACGCCGCCGCCGGTGATCCCACCGACCCCGGCATGCACGTCAACTTGCCGTCCAGTAGTCTCGTCATTGCGAGCGAAGCGCGGCAATCCATGTCCCCCGCCCTCATGCTGTCGCGCCCCAAAGTTGCCGTGCTGCGCGAACAAGGCGTCAACTCGCACGTTGAAATGGCCTACGCCTTCACCGAAGCTGGTTTTGAAGCTTTTGACGTCCACATGACCGACCTGCAGAGTGGCCGCGTCAACCTGGCCGACTTCAAAGGCGTGGTGGCGTGCGGCGGTTTTAGCTACGGCGACACGCTGGGCGCAGGCATTGGCTGGGCACGCTCCATTACCTTTAACCCCTTGTTGTCCGAGCAGTTCAAAGACTTCTTTGGCCGCACTGATACGTTTGGTCTGGGTGTTTGCAACGGTTGTCAGATGTTTGCCGAGTTGGCCGACATCATTCCCGGTGCCCAGGATTGGCCGCGCTTTACCACCAACCAGAGCGAGCGCTTTGAGGCGCGCCTCTCGATGGTCGAGGTGCTGGCGTCGCCTTCCTTGTTCTTTAAAGACATGGCGGGCCACCGTTTGCCGATTGCCGTGGCGCACGGTGAAGGCTTTGCCAATTTCAAGTACCGGGGCAACGCCGATAAAGCGATTGCAGCGATGCGCTTCACCGACAACCACGGCCAAGCCACCGAGGCTTACCCGTTCAACCCGAACGGCAGCCCTGGCGGTCTGACAGCCGTGACCACCTTGGATGGCCGCTTCACCGCCATGATGCCGCACCCCGAGCGCGTTTTTCGCAACATCCAAATGAGCTGGACCAACGGCGACCCCGCCGCCTTCAGCGCCTGGATGCAGCTGTGGCACAACGCCCGCCGCTGGGTGGGTTAAAGGTTAAATCAGCGGCAATCCAAGCCCCTCAAGCCCGTCATTGCGAGCGAAGCGCGGCAATCCACCGTGCCGAGCCCAAAGTCATGGATTGCCGCGCTTCGCTCGCAATGACGAGGGAAATGGTTCGTCTTGAGTATTAAATCAGCTGCATCCGTTTCGCAGCTTCTGTCAATTCTTCCCTGAATTTGGGGTGGGCAATCGAGATCATCTCTAAAGTGCGCTGCTTGGCGGATTTGCCGCGAAGTTGCGCTACACCAAATTCGGTCACCACGTAGTTGATGTCATTCTTGCTGGTGGTGACATGCGTGCCGGGTGAGAGCGAGGGGGCGATGCGGGAAATGGTGTCGTCTTTGGCGGTGGCCGGCAGCACGATGAAGGCTTTGCCGCCGTTGGAGCGGTTGGCCGCGCGCACAAAATCAACCTGACCACCGGTGCCCGAATAGGGCAGGTGGGCCAGACTCTCAGACCCGCATTGCCCCAAAAAGTCGATTTGCAGCGTGGCGTTAATGGCCATGAGCTTGTCATTTTGAGCCGCCAGATAGGGGTCGTTGGTGAAGTCAACCGGGTGCATCTCCAGTGCGGGGTTGCGGTGCATGTATTGATATAGTTTTTTGGAGCCCAGTGCAAAGGTGGCCACACTCTTGCCGGGCAGGTAGGTTTTTTTGCGGTTGGTGACAGCGCCACTCTCAATCAGCGTCAAAATGCCATCGCCAATCATTTCGGTGTGAATACCCAAGTCGTGCTTGGCGGTGAGTTGCATCACCACCGCGTCCGGAATGCCACCGTAGCCAATTTGCAGGGTGGAGCCATCACTGATCATGTCGGCCACATACTTGCCAATGGCTTCCTGGACCGGGCCAATCTTGGGCAAGCCCACTTCCATCACCGGCTCATCGCTCTCCACCAGCGCTGTGACCTGCGATATATGCACATGGCAGTTGCCGTTGGCAAAGGGGACGTTGGGGTTAACTTCCAGCACCACCACACGGGCTTTTTTCAAGGCCGCCATGGTGTAGTCAGCGCCCAAACTCAGAGAAAAGTAGCCATGCTCGTCCATGGGGGACGCCATCGAAAACACGACGTCAGCGGGGACTTGGCCGCGCTCGATTAGGCTGGGTAGTTCGGAAAAATAGGCAGGAATGAAGTCGATCCAGCCCGCTTGCCCACCCGCACGGGAGGCGCCGCCATAAAAGAAGGCGACATGGCGAACATGATTGACGGTCTCGGGGTCGATGTAGCCGTATTTGCGTACCGCCAAAATCTGCGCTACTTTGACATCTGTGAATCGGCGCCGTTGGTCCGATAACGCCGTGAGCAAGGTGGGGGGTTCGCCGACGCCGGTGGGGACGATGATGAAGTCGCCATCTTTCACCAGGTTGATGGCGTCTTCGGCCACACCACGTTTTTGCTTGTAAAGGTCCTGGACTGACATGATGCGGTGCGCTCCTTAAATTTGTGTGCTCGCCATCTTACGTGGGAAGTTTCCGTGCTTCGGGTATCGTTCTGCCATGCGCCGAAAAATTATCACCTCACCTACTTTACCCCTGGCACGCTTTGAGGCCCTGGACGCGCTGCGAGGCCTGGCGATGGTCTGGATGACCGTGTTTCATTTTTGTTTTGATCTCAACCAGTTTGGTTTCATCGGAGTAGATTTTTACAATGACCCGATCTGGACCTGGCAACGCACATTTATTCTGAGTTTGTTTTTGTTTAGTGCTGGCATAGGGCAGGCCACGGCAGTGGCGCATGGGCAAAGTTGGCCCCGTTTTTGGCGCCGTTGGGCGCAAGTGGCGGGCTGTGCGCTACTCGTCACCGCGGGTTCTTGGTGGATGTACCCGCAAAGCTTTATTTATTTTGGCGTATTGCACGGCATCGCCCTCATGCTCATCATCGTGCGCTTGACGGCACATTGGGGCGCTTGGTTGTGGCTCTTTGGTGGGGGGGTGATTGCTATTAAATACATAGCTGTCTATGCTATTTCTGCCTGTTCTAATGTGGAATTCGTCCATTTATTAAATAGCCCCATCCTCAATTGGCTGGGACTCATTACTCAAAAGCCCATCACCGAAGACTATGTGCCGCTGCTACCTTGGTTGGGCATCATGTGGTGGGGTGCAGCTGCTGGCTCGGCCAGTTCTTGGCTGGGAAGCCGATTTGGTCTTCAGGTCAACCCTCTACCTTGGATTGGACGAACACTGGCCTTTATAGGCCGCTGGAGCCTCATTTACTATCTTTTGCATCAGCCCATTCTGTTCGGAAGTTTGATGGTTCTAAAACGATTACTTTGATACAAAAAAAAGCAGCCGAAGCTGCTTTTTTTTGTATCAAAAGATCAATTATTCAATCTTGGCTTTAGCGCGCAACTCTTCCTGGAACTTGTTCATTTTTTGCTGTTGCATTTGCTGGGTAATTTGAGGCTTCACTTCATCAAACTTGGGCAACTGGGCATCACGAATATCGTCCAGGCGGATGATGTGGTAACCAAATTGGGTTTTCACGGGGGTCTCGGTCATCTTGCCTTTTGCAAGGCCTGTCAGGGCTTGTGAGAACTCAGCCACGTAGTTACCGGGGTTTGCCCAGTCAAGGTCACCACCTTTAGCACCTGAGCCTGGGTCTTTGGAAGATTTTTTGGCGATTTCTTCAAACTTACCGCCTTTTTTCAGCTGGGCAATGATGGCTTTGGCGTCAGCTTCTTTTTCGACCAAAATGTGGCGGGCCTTGTATTCCTTGCCACTGTTGGCGGCTGCAAACTTGTCAAATTCGGCCTTCACATCCGCGTCAGTGACGGGGTTGGCTTTTTGGAATTCGCTGAACAGTTCGCGAATCAGCAGGGTTTGACGTGCCAGTTCCATTTGGGTCTTGAAGTCTTCGGTGGCATCAAGTCCCTTTTTCTGGGCTTCTTGAATGAAGATTTCGCGGGCGATAACCTCGTCTTTGAGTTGACCCTGCATCTCAGGGGTGACCGGACGGCCAGAGCGGGCTACTTGCTGCGCCAGTGCATCCAAACGCGATTTTGGAACAGCTTTGCCATTCACAATGGCCACGTTTTGAGCCAAAACAGCCGGTGCCGCGGTGCACAACATGGCGGCGGTAGCAACGGCTGAGAGAAGTTTCATTTTCATTCGGGGTCCCTGGATTGAAGTTTTGGTCAAATAAAGAAGCTAATTGAGGCAGACTTTGCCCTTTTCAAGGGCTTGGTACTTTGGCTTCAATGGCCAAGGCGTGCAAGCCCTGATCAATGAAATCCTGCAGCGCATCATACACAAGGCGATGTCGGGAAACCGGTGATTTGCCGGTAAATAAATGTGAAGTGATTCGCACCCTGAAATGGGTGCCAGAGCCTGTGCCATTGGCGCCGGCATGGCCATGGTGGGCTGCACTTTCGTCCAAGACCTCCAGGGTGACGGGCTCTAGAGTCTGCTGAAGTCTCAGTTCAAGTTGGTGGGCGGTGGGGGCGTTCATGACCGGACTCATTTTTGAGCCTCATCGGGTTTGATAAAGCGGGAAATATACAAACCCTGTCCGATGATGAACACCAGAGGAAACGCATAGCCCCAAAGCTTGAAATTAACCCAGGCTTCGGTGCTGTAGTAAGCCGCCACGTAGCCATTGATCACCGACATGAAGGCGCAATAGACCACCCAAACTACATTGAGTTGGCCCCACACCCGGTCGGGCAATTCCAGTTGGCTGCCGAGCAGCAACTTCAGGAAGTTCTTTTTCATGATCCAGATCGCC
>CANBUY010000052.1 GCA_947372745.1 Comamonadaceae bacterium
ATTGAGCTGATTTCTATTGATGACGTTATTGAACACGTTCTTAAAAGAGGTTACAAGGTGCGCGCGCGGAGTCTTGATGGGACTGTAACTGGCTCCTTCAAGATTGGCGACAGAGCCATCATTGCGCACAGGCTCAATGCAACAGATGAGTAACTGTGAGTCCTTTGTTAAATGGCTGGGTCAGGAGAACGAAGGCAGCACGCAAACACACGCACTTTTTCAAACTGCAGGAGGTGAGCTCGTAGTACTTCGATCGTCGATGGATTCGCAAGAGGGCTCATTAATATGGAGCAGTCAGTTCAACGGATCTATTGAAGGAGTTGATTCAAATTTTTCCGTCAATACGAATCGAGCACCAAATGGATTTCCAAGCTGTGAACTGGCAACACAGTTTGGAAAAGGTTTACGCATGCTGCGTGCTAACTCAAATCAAGCCTTGGAAAGATTGCTTCAGTCGATTCAAACATCACCCAAAGCTGGGCAAGTAATTAAACGTTCATCTGAAATATTGGCTATCACTATGTCACCAAGTCAAGCAACGAATCTCATCCTCTACGGCCCGCCTGGTACAGGGAAAACCTATGCGACTGCAGCCCGTGCAGTCGCGCTTTGCGATGGCAACATCCCGCCAACACGTAAGGAGTTAATGGCTCGGTATGAAGTACTAAGACTTGAACAAAGAATTAGTTTTGTAACATTTCATCAATCCTTTGGCTACGAAGAGTTTGTGGAGGGACTTCGCCCTCACCTCAATTCAACAAATCAGGTCACATACAGTGTGATTCCTGGCGTATTCCTTAAGGCGTGTGACGCTGCTCGGTCACGCCAACGCGTTAAGCCTGGTCTTACTGGAAAGCCTTTACAACAGCGGACTGTTTGTAAGATGTCCTTGGGGGCGAGCTGGAACGACGATGGCGTGAAGGTTTTTAAATATGCACTGGAAAACGAGTGCATTCTGCTCGGATACGGCGATGAAGTGGACTTCACCGGTTGTAACGATGAATCTGAAATTCGTAGCAAGCTGCTTGCAGAAGCGCCGGACACCAAAAAGCCAGAAGCGCATATTTGGCCAGTAAATTTTTTAAAGAATGAGTTGAAGATTGGCGATATCGTCGTGGTCTCAAACGGAAATAAAACATTCCGTGCCATTGCTGAAATTACCGGCGAGTATGAGTTCGTAGAGGATGCCCCATTTCACCAAATTCGCCCCGTGAAGTGGTTGGCAGTATTTGAGCCAGCCAAACCAGTGAGTGAAATCTTCCATAAAGGGTTTGCAATGCAAACAATTTATAAGTTGAGCGCGGCAGGTCTTAACTATGACAAATTGGAAGCACTCCTTTCAGCAGAAACCAGAGAACCCCCGGTTCAACCGCATGTGCTTATCATTGATGAGATTAACCGTGCCAACATCTCCAAGGTTTTCGGTGAGCTCATTACCTTGCTGGAGCCAGACAAGCGAGAGGGTCAGACCAATGCGATTTCGGTCAAGCTTCCCTACTCTGGTGATGACTTTACAGTTCCAGCAAACTTGCATGTCATTGGCACCATGAACACGGCGGATAGGTCAATCGCCTTATTGGATACGGCGTTGAGGCGGCGCTTTGACTTTGAAGAACTGGAACCAAGCCCGTCAATTTTAGAAAACAACGATGTACCAGGTGTCGATTTAGTCAAGCTTTTGACGGCACTCAATGAGCGTATAGAGATACTGTTCGACCGAGACCACCGTATTGGTCATGCATTTTTCATTGGTGTCAGTAGCCTTGAAGGGCTGGAACAAGTGTTCCGACGTAAGGTAATTCCCCTGTTGCAGGAGTATTTTTACGAGAACTGGTCAAACGTGCGCCGTGCACTGAATGATTATGACTCGGGTGACTTTGTTTTACGAAAGGAACTTAAACCGCTGCCTGCTGACGGAGATGAGAACTTCTCGGATGAGTCCCGAATTGTTTACAGTGTTAATGCAGCAGCTTTCCCCGTTTCGGCTTACCAGCGTATCTACGGCGGTAATTGAGCTATGGCAGTTTTGGCACTTCGTGAATTTGAAAGAATCACTTGCGGTAATGTCTTTGACCTCGTAAAACGGGTCGTTCGGCCTGACCAACATCGTGCACTTGAACGATTTTCGGAGGCATATCAAAAGCGTCACAAGGTTGCCGTCTTTCAGCATGGACCGCGATTAAGCTTGGTGGCTCAGAATTTTGTGGGTGTCATTAACCTTGGCCGCGACCAAGTGGAGGTACTGCCGAAAATAGAAGGCGACATATCCCAAGTCCGCCATAACCTGGTCAAAATGATTTCGGTTGTTATGGAACTGGAGCTTTTCGACGGTGACTCATCAAAGGTCGAAAAACACAGCGACAGCATCCTTGAAATACTCATTCGACTGTTTTGTCAAAAGCTTTGGCAATGTGTTCGCAGGGGAATGGTAAGGCGCTATGAGGTTTGCAGTGAAAACCTCACCATGCTTCGGGGGCACTTGTCTGTAGCAGACCAGATTCGACATAACTTGGCTCGACCAGACCGATTAGCCTGTATTTTTGATGAGTTTTCTGAGAACAATCCCCTCAACCAAGCCTTGAAGGCTGCGTTACGAGTGCTGAGCAGAGTCGCAAAGTCTCAGACCAATCAAAGAAATATTGGGGATCTGTTGTTTTGTTTTCAGGACGTCGCTGATGTTTTGCCAGACGCAATCAACTGGGAGCGTGCAGGCACAAACCGCTTGTCGGTTCGGTACAAACCAGTTTTAGCGATGGCTCGGCTTTTTATAGAAGGCAATTCCCCCGATATTGTTTCCGGCGGAGGTGATGGATTTGCGTTGCTGTTCGATATGAATCAGCTATTTGAACGCTACGTTGGGGCGGTTGCAAAGCGCGCTTTCGTCAAGGATGGACTAACAGTTTCGCTACAAGGGCCAACGCGACATCTTGCGCGCCTTTCTAGTGGAATCCCTTTATTTTTACTCAAGCCAGATATTGTTGCGAAAAATGATGAAGGAATTGCATTCATTATTGACACGAAGTGGAAGCGGCTCAAAGAGCAAGCCTACAGGGAGGGGGTTACATCGACAGACGTTTATCAGATGTACGCCTATTCAACCCAATACGCGGCACCCGATGTATTTCTACTGTACCCACATCACAGCGAACTCGGCGACTTGAGACCAAGACGAGCAGAGTATTGGGTTCACGGTGTTAATGGTGATCTGAACCTGAATCAAAGAGTCTGTGTCTCAACTATTGATTTGAAAGACCTAAGCACTGTCTCGTCGCAACTAAAGAACATGATTTCAAATGATGATTCATTATTTTCGGGGAAATCTTACTGAGCTCAGTTCTCTCTCACAATCAAAAGTTAAGTTAGATGAATCAGTTCCTGCTAACTGAATATAAATAATTCCAATTTCGGCGAAATATTGCTTCGGCTTGATGCCATCATAAATCACTGACGTCTTCAGTCCATAAGCAGACAGGCTAAAAAATTGAAATCACAGGGTCAGATAAATAGGATATTCATCAAGCTTTTTCTTGAAGTCTGTCCTCGCGTCAGTCCGATAAATCTTCCTGCCGGGCAAATTTCTGTCGCATCAAATCACGCAAGGTCGCGTCAAAACAAGGGTAAAACTCCGACTCGCCGCGAAAGAAATGCGGCATTCCTTCTAAGTCGTCTTCAAAGTTACAGTCGAGGCAAACGTACAAATCCCAGGCCCCCATAAAAAACTCTATCAATTGCCCCATCGTCAGCACTTTGATAGAGGTTCGCGTGGTTCGCCCAGACAGGCAATCACCGCCATACTCATCAACCACCCGGTAAGCAATGCGGCGTCCAACCTGACGGGCATAAAGGCTTGTTACATCGCCGGTGGTGGACTTGATGCTGATTCGGGCAATTTCCAGCTCTTCTGACTTTGCTGTGGGCAGGTATTCACCGCCCATAAATGACGGATGGATGCTACTGATCATTTCCCTTGCTGAATCGCTCAGTGCCGCGCTCTTGATACTGTCAGGCACTTCACTGACTTCACCCGCTTCGAGTGCCGCACGCAAGGCATTCCTGCGAACCGTGCCCTTAACGTGCGTCATCAGTGTCGTCTGCATGTCCTGACGGCCAAAATAATCGTACGGCCGGTAGTTCATCGAGCTCACCGGGATTGGCTTGGAGGTGCTCTTCACAGCAGCAGTTGGTGTTTTCTTACCCATGGCAATAGGCTCCTTGCAAGCTGCGGCTGTAGCGAAGGGCCACTGGATCGCGCCATTCACTGTGAATCGACAAGTTGGCCGTCGGTTTGCCTTGTGCTTGGTAGCGCGCCAATAAGGTCAATGAAGCGTGCTCGAAATTGAGAGCGCCAGACTGAGGCGTGGCCAGCGGACGCTGGAATTTTCTGAGTTCAATCATCTAAATCTCCTGTTTAGCCGCGTTTGACGTAGGTCGAGGGCAGCAATCTGGAACAAATCCCCTCAGCTCTTTTTCCATCAAGGAAGGCGAGCCACGCCTTTGTTGTTTATTTCAAAAGTATCAGTTGCGGTATCGCATCCTGAGCAGACCAGACCACTGCGTTCTGTTCGTATTTGCGTCCAAGTGCCTGAGTTGCCTCAAGTGACAAATCCAAAATCAATACACTGGCTTCTCCTGGCCACACCTTGTTGCTGTCCAAGCCCATGCCGGGGATGAACTGCACGTTGAGACGATTGAGTTCCTGTTTGAGCGCCAATTGGCGGTCTGCGTTTTCCGAATCAGTTAACTGCTGGCCCCATGGGTTGCAGGCGGTGAAGTAGGCCGCGCAATCGGCTTTCATTCGTTGTAAAAGTTGAGCCAATGCCGGACTTGTTTCTCCAACCTTGAGCACAAAGGACGGGTCTGCGTCGACGCGGTAAAGCGCTGTCTGGTAAGACTGGATCAGGCTGGGCTCAAGAGTAGATTCAGAAAACAAAAAACCCTCCGATAAATGGGAGGGTTGACGCTGCCGGCTTGGTTGCTCTTGAGAGCCACATCTGCTTTTATGCGAACCACCTTGCCCCGAATGGCAGGTTGGTATGGGCGTCAACCCAATTCATGATGATGTTCGAAGTGTACTGCAATGACGGACTGCACGCTGGTGAATTGACAAGTTAAGTAAAAATAATTGACGTTAATAGTTCTTTAGTGAGAACAATCATGTTCGTAGGCGTACAATTAACTCACGCCGTTTTAATCAAGCAACTTGCAGGGCGTGTAATAAATTTCTGCTAAAGCGAGTAGACCGCTTTGAGCTTTGTTCACAGCGGTTTTTTTGTTTTTGGTCGCAAGACCGTCGCCGGATTTTCCAACTTGCCGGGCGACTCATCAAGTTCAGCGCTAAAGCGGAGGCTCTGCAGATTCCCTGCGGCCACGCTGGTTTTACACAACTGGAGAGCCTGATGCCTTACTTACACCGACCACCGCTTTAGCGCTGTCTGCGCTGACTTTTGATTCTCTGACGACCGTCTTGCGTCGCCGTCTTTTCGTTTGATTTGTTTCATGCGTGGACGTCGATCCGAGCGGATGCGTGCGGCCGTTCAGGCCGATGCCCCAGCAGTTCAGACCCCAGTCGTGCTGACACCCCCAGTCAACCCAGACCGCTTATCGAAAAAGTAAATATATGCATCAAATCGGCAACACCTTCACCTGCTTTCAAGCCAGCATTGAGTTTCACTATGCTGATTTTTTTCACGACCCCAATACCGTGTCTGTACTGGGAGAGCCTGCGCTGAAGTTTGCGGCGATTCATTCTCAGTCCCTGCTCAATGCCTGGTACAACAAACTCCAGAATTGTCTGGCTGAGCCCGTGCAAACTGAGCACCGTCATGGGCATCGGCGCGTGCATGTCCTGGATACGGCGGTTTTCGACTTTGCCCCGGACGGCTCGTTGAATGTGTACGCTTGGGACTTTGATGAGAACAACCGGGTCATGCTGGCGGCTTTGCCGTTGCATACCGTGGCGGTCCAAGAGGTGCCGTACCACGCCTTGTGGATGAATCGGTTTATGTTGGGTGCCTTTCGGGCCTTGCAGTTGCGTCACCCCGGACAATCTGACTTGTGCAAGTCGTATGTCGAATGGGCGCAGGGCTTGTTGAAGCGAAGTTGCTGGGATACCGCTACTCAAGGGCGTGTGCGCTACCAGATTGCGGTGGCACTTGATCTTGATGTGGAGGCACTGGCGATAGCTGGCCAAGTTCAGCGCTCTTCGCTCCCACAGGTGCCATTGCGCGTAAATGCCTATAACCACGCGCTTGAATATCAAACAGAGTACGCGACCCTGTCACGTGAAGCCCCCCAACTGATTCCTTTGTACGGTCTCTTGGCGAGTCAACTGTCTATATGCGATCCCTATAAGCAGTTTGAGGTGACTGCAGCCCTGCAGCGCGTGCTTCTTGAAAACGGTATCAGCTTGGCTATGTGGCGCTTGCTGTGCCGTGAGGGTTCGCAGTGGATGAAGGAGTTTTTGGCTTACTTCAATTTCGAGCGACAGTCATCGGCCGCCACCACCATTGAGCTGTTGCTGATAGCCCAGGCTTTTGGCACCCACCAACTGGTGTCGCCCGGCTTGTTGCATGCGGTCATGCAGATCGGAGGCAATCCGAATTCGCCGCAACGTAACTTTATCCATCGGCTCGATGATCTGTTTGGCTTGTGTGCGCGCTTGGGTGTTTTGGCGGCGCAGTCTGATGAGGCTGCCCTGGCACAACTCAAGGACCGAGCACACGATATTTTTTACTGGGCATCAAGCCATCTGAAAAACCTGCCAGCACGTTATGCCCGGCGCGCCACCTTGCGCGGACTCATTCGTAAAGTAGATCAGCAGCAGTGTCAAGAGGCCTTGCTTTTGCAAGGACGTGCGCCGTGGCCAAAACTGTATCAACTTCAACTAAAAGATACGCCTATTGAGGCCGTCATTCTGAACAGCCCGCTTGAGATTTGGACAGAGGGGCGAGAGATGCGCCACTGCGCCGACAACTACATCTCGCACTGCGAGTCCGGGGACTGGCTCATGGTGTCCTTGCGCAGTGCTGAGCGCAGTCGCCCTCTGGCCACGGTGGCCTTTGATCTGCGAAATACACAAGTGACCCAGATCCGAATTTCCGGCTTTGCCAATACGCTGGTGACGCCCGAGGTTCAAGAATTGGCGCGCCAGTGCCTGGCCCAATTACAAAGCCAGCACAAGCGCATCACACTCAAGCAAGCCGTGCCTGAAACCACCAAATGAATGTCGCTTTATTTTCGAGTACAACCAAGAACAACCAAAACAATCAAAGGGAGGTAACACCATGCTGGGAGCTATAACAGGCGACATCATCGGATCAAAGTACGAATTCAGGAACTACAAGGCCAAGGATTTTGAGCCTTTGTTTCATGCCGAGGCCAAGTTCACGGATGACACGGTTTGCACCGTGGCGGTAGCTGATGCGTTGGTGAACGAGCTTGACCCGGTAGTCACCTTGCAGCGATGGGGGCAGGCGTATTGGCATAACCGCGGGTGGGGACAGCGTTTTAGCCTTTGGCTGGCTGACGACAACCCGCAGCCGTACAACTCGTGGGGCAACGGCGCGGCAATGCGTGTGGGTGCTGCTGGCCTGCTGGCGACCTCCCTGGAGCAGGCACTTGAGTTGGCTTACCAAGTCACGGTGATCACGCACAATCATGCAGAAGGTATAAAAGGGGCGCAGGCCACGGCGGTGGCGATCTGGCTAGCCAGAAACAAGCAAGGCCCACATGAGATAGGGCAGGCATTGACTCAACGCTTTGGTTACCAATTGGACATGACCGTGGACTCCATTCGACCGGGCTACAAGCACACCGAGGCCAGTCAGCATTCCGTCCCACAAGCCCTGGTCTGCGCTTTGGAGGCCACCAGCTTTGAAGATGCCCTGCGCAATGCCGTCTCCATTGGTGGTGACAGCGACACGATTGCAGCCATCGCGGGTTCAGTGGCAGAAGCTCGTTTTGGCATACCTGATGACATTGCCGCCAAGACCTGGACTTACTTGCCACGCGATATGCGGGCAGTGTTAACAGCGCTGTATCAGCAGGTTCAAACACCAGCCGATGGTGAATTAGGTGAATTAAATTGAATCAATGAATGACTACCGGTGAACAGACTCTTTCACCAACAACCTGGTTACTTCGGTTGGGGACAGGCCAGCATCTAATGACCAATAGAAACCAAAAAATTTAATCAAAGCAAGGAAAAAAATGAAAGCAACGATTACTGCAACGGGTGACTTTATTCGCGAAGTTCAAATAGCCCCCATTGGGGCTCTTGAGGGCAGCTACCACATGGAATTTTCTAGTTATTTACTGACAGCCAAAGACCCGCACACCGTGCACAAAAACTTTGGCTTGATTGTGAAACGCGATGAACTGGTGCTCTTGCGAGATTTACTCAACGACGCTCTCAAGGCGGCGCAGTCATGAACCATCTGATCTTGTTAGGGGATTCCATTTTTGACAACTGGGCCTATGTGGCGGGAGGACCTGCAGTCATCGACCAAGTACAAGGCTTGCTGCCAAAGGGGTGGCAGGCCAGTCTGTTGGCAGTGGATGGGAATGTTGCTCTCAACGTATTGGATCAGCTCAAACGCATGCCCAGTGATGCTTCCCATCTGGTGATAAGTGCAGGCGGCAATGATGCCTTGGGTGTTTTGTCAGAACTCCACCGGTCAGCGCCAATGCCAATCATGGCCACTTTGCAGATTTTGTCAAAAATTCAGTTGAAGTTTAAAACTGAGTACACCGAAGTGATTGCCACGGCTATGTCGACCGGCAAGCCGATATTGGCCTGCACCATTTACGATGGTGTTCCTGGTCTGTCTCCGGAGCTAAAGTCAGCACTGAGCTTGTTCAATGATGTGCTCCTGCGGGTTTGTGCCCGTCAAGGCATCCCTGTATTGGACCTGCGTGCCATCTGTGATGAACCAAGCGATTATTCAGTGGTTTCACCAATTGAGCCATCCAGCTCGGGAGGCCAGAAGATCGCCAGGCGGATGGTTAAAGTCGTTACGCAACATAACTTTGGTGATCGCGCCTGCCAGCTTTACGTTTGATCAGTCCGAGGGATTTGTTCCAGATTGCACTCCCAGCCATGTTGGCGAATGCGCTAAATTGGTGATGTAAGGTCAGCTCTAGATAGCGCCGGGAGTGCCCAGTATCAAACTAAAAAGAACCATGCTGCTTCAGTCGCAGGATACTGATTCTCAGGGCGACGGACGCGTGCAAAGACCCTGCTCGATAAGTCTATCAGCCTGTCGGCCGTACGTGCCTTGAAGTTTCCAGGCTAAACCACTGTTGATCAGCTCTTGAAACCCAGCTATCACTTGTGCTTCGGAAAGCTCATCGTTTTCATAAGCCATCGTAAAGTCAACGACGTCAAAAGTCTTTTCTGCAGTATTGTTCATAAAGTCTTTCGCATGTATACCCAAAAATTGTTTGCATCCGCTTGAATACACAAGTAAATCAGATTGATGATCTAATTTTAGCTGTTTGCTCTGTGAATCATGAAGTGGAATCTACAGTCCTGCGGACAACTCGGTTGAAAAGTCTAATTTAGAGTTTTTAGGTATGTTAATGTGACCTCCTAAAGCACCAACAGACTACCGCAGGAGAATTTTCAAGGCAAACCGTGCCTATTTTGCAAAACTTTTTTTTATGCCGGAGTCGATGTGAAAATTAGAAAGCTCTTAGGCATTTACACGCTGCTCTGCGCCTTGGCTCAAACGGCAATGGCTCAACCCATCGAGTTGGATGTTCAGCTCAATGAATCCGTGCAGATGGTGCCGCAAAAGAGTTTCTTCAGCCTGAATCTAGAAACTACGTTTTACAAACCCGATGGTGATGGCCCGTTTCCCATTGTCATCATTAACCATGGTAAATCTTCAGGGGATACCCGTTTCCAAGAGCGCTATCGTCCTGCCGTTGCGGCTCGTTATTTTCTGCAGCGAGGTTATGCCGTGGTGGTGCCGATGCGCCAAGGTTTTTCTAAATCTGGAGGTAATTACATCGGTGGCGGTTGCAATATTGCAAGCAATGGGCTGGTACAAGCAGAAAGTGTCCAAGCGGTACTTGACTACGTCGTCACCATGCCCTGGGCTGACAAGGAGCGCATTGTTGTAGTGGGCCAGTCGCACGGCGGATGGACAACTTTGGCTCTTGGCACAAAAAACTACCCCGGGGTCAAAGCGTTGGTGAACTTCGCGGGTGGTTTGCGACAAGAGTCGTGTCAAGCTTGGGAGCAGGGACTGGCGCGAGCTGCTGCAGAGTATGCCAAGGATACTCGCCTGCCTTCCCTTTGGTTTTACGGGGATAACGACAGTTATTTCAAACCCGACACCTTCAGGGCCATGTTTGAACAATACACCGGGTCAGGGGGGCAGGCACGACTGGTGGCTTTTGGTCCATTTGGCACTGATTCGCACAGCATGTTTAGCTCACGTGCGGGAGAAACCATTTGGCAACCTGAAGTATCTAAATTTTTGGCATCGGTTGGGTTACCAAGCGAACCGATGAGCCAATACGCACAGTTTGGCAAGAACGTTCGAACTGTAGTTCCGCAAAAAACAGATTTCGCCTTAATTGACGATGAAGGCAAGCTCCCACTTGTTAAAGACGCGGGCCGCGCTGGCTACAAAGCATATCTGACGAAGGCCATACCTCGCGCCTTCGCTATCGCACCGAACGGCTCGTGGGGTTGGGCCCACGGAGGTGATGACCCGTTGAAGCGCGCCTTGACCAATTGCAGCAGAAATGGCAAGTCACAGTGCAAGTTGTATTCAGTCGATGATTTTGTGGTCTGGAATGCTGATTAATGGCAGCTTGACCCATCAGAGCTGTATCGCCTCGAGATCAGCAACCGGACTTGCACAAAGACCGATTTAAGCGGTATGACTCAAGCCTTTGCCTGAAGTTGCTTCAGTTGCGCTGGATGCGACCTTCAATGAGAAAAGTACGTGTTGTATCTTGCATTGATTGGTTCGTACTTAGATGGAGCGATCCAGGCATGACCACCTGCCGTGACAGCACTGGTGTAACCCCAAGCAGATATTTGACGGCTGACCTGAACATCAGACATTATTCCTGCTATATGGCCAATTTCGGTTAGCGCATCTGCATGGTGAAGAAGCCGCTCAAGCCAGCGCTCAAGATGCGGGGCAGCCGCGAGTGTGTCTGATTTACTTCTGTTGCACGAGGGGTGGGCCAGTACAAAGTTGTGCGCCAAGTCTCTAGGGTATTGAGAGAAGGGCACAAAATGGTCGACATCTGCATCTGTTAAGGAGTGGTTGCAATAAAAGCACTTTGCTCCGTCAAGTTTTCGCAACCCTTGTGCCATCACCAATAAGGATTGACGAGAAGCGCTAAAAAGGAAATCTTCTAGGTCATCGGCTTCACCGAGAATTGGGAGGTTACGTCGGTTGTTTTTAATATGCTCGACCCAGTGTGTGCGGGCTAACTGTTGCACCAGCGGTTGGAAACGACGCAAACAGTACACCACCCCTTCTTTCAGCATGATTTTGCCAGCGCCGGCCCTAGTGAAAAGGAACTCGTCAGTGGCGCCGCCAAAGTTTTGCAGGTAATTGAGTGGCTGTGCAGACACCGTTTGCGCCACTGAGCCTAAAAGGGCAGGGTACTCGGGCAATAACCGGGCAAGGGCAGGGGTGCCAACGCCATGCTTGAGGCGAAATGCAGTAACTGCGGAAATGACGGCCGCTTGAACACCATGGCTTTGAATCAGGACACCTGGCACTGCGCTGGGTCGGCCTGTGCCGTAAGGTAACGATTGCCGCCAGTAGAGCAGAATGAACCGTTCACCAATCTGACGCGTCGAGAGTACTAACTCAGCTCCGTCATCCGTGCCAAGTTCTACGGACAAGTCGGCCAGCGCTATCAGTAGTGCAAATTTGTAAGTTGCGGTGAAATCACTTTCTATGAATAGGCGTTGCAATTTCGACAGGAACAACAACTGAGCTTCTGCGGACGGCGGCTTGGGCGTAAGCACAGTCTCAACGTCCAGTCCAATAGTCCGCTTTTTGCGGGATTATCCAGCGCACGCCCCCGCGTGGATCAGGTAAATCGCCGTGGTAACGCGGAATTAGGTGAATATGCAGATGAGGCACGGTTTGTCCTGCTGCTGCACCATCGTTGATGCCGATGTTAAAACCATCCGGGCAGTGATGATGGGTAGCTAAAACTTGGGCGCGGTCAAGTAGCTCAAACAGTGCGGCGCGCTCCTGCGCTGAGACTTCGAAAAATGAACCAACATGGCGCTTTGGGATGATGAGGCTATGCCCAGGTGATACGGGGAAACCATCAAGGATCAAAACGGCATGCTCATTTTCTTCAACGATACGGCTGGGTGGCAGTGTGCAGAACGGGCATGGTTTGGATAAGTCATTCATGCTGCCATTTTGCGCTATGAGGTTCGATAGTCGATGGGCTCTAAATGGATCTGTCGGGCGACATCACCACGCAGCATGTAGATCATGGGTTGAGTGCGAAATATGCGGAAAAGGTGAAATGCTTGCTAAGACGCTTTAGAGGAATCAAGCTCATTGCGGCTAATCATTGTTTAGTCAGCTTTATCTTTTGCCGCCCTACCTTTTGACATTACCTTCTGTTTTAATTCGTTATATTCGCAAGCCCAGCACCAGGATCCTCAAATGGGCTTAATTTGCCAATTTTATTTGGCATAGGCTTCCTGAAATAAATGTGAAATCCCTATCAACTGTGCTCATTATAGTTAACGTTTCGGGGTTTCACTATAATGAATTTTTCAGTTAAATGGTAGTCACTAATAAAGACCGTTATCGACCGTTTTTGCCCTCTTTAGAAGGGTTATTCTGCGAAATATACATTTTATGCATTATTTCCTCTTCACGATACGTGTATTTATTTTTGATGAGCCAAATTGGTAAAGAAAAAGACCAAAATGGTAGGTAAAAAGACCAAATTGGTAGATCAAAAGACCAAATTGGTAAAGGAAAAGCCAAATTGGTAAAGCATAAAGCATTATTGGTATTCTGCTGTTAATGATTTAACAAGGTCGATTAATGATTTTCTGAGTCGGTCTTGTTTTGACCGGGAAACCAACAATATGCATTACTTTTACATTGTACAATGTACAATGTACAATGTACATTGTGATATGTACAATGTACAACTTGATAAATACTTGGCTTGATTAAGAACCAAAATACATATTGGTAACGCAAAAGACCAAAATGGTAAAGTAAAAAGCCAAATTGGTAAAGGAAAAGACCAAATTGGTAGTGCAAAAGACCAAAATGGTAAAGCATGTTTTTGAGCGATTTATCCGCGGTGTGATTTGCCTAATTTTGCGAGTGATGGTTCGACTGCTGAGCCATTAGCCGGGTGCAGAGGCCAATAGGGCAGTTATTAGGGTGAGCAGAACCCGGAACGTGTGGTCTGTTGCGCCACAACTTGCTTCACTTTTCCAAAAATTGTGACGCAAATCGATCTGTCCCACCAGCTGATTTCTTGATGCATTAAGTTGGGTGCCCCGTTTTTGGCGGCATGAAATCTGACCAATGGCGCTGAGCGATAGGCTGGTTGCTTCAGGACTTGATCAACTTTTCCCTAAATAGTGAGGCAAGGCGATCCATCGCAGCGACTGTTTTCTTGATGGGCTAGGCTAGTGGGATCGTTTTTAGCTGCACAAAGTCTGGCCATTGGCACGTGGCGTATGGCACGTTGCGTCACAACTTGCTTCATTCCCCCCAAAATAGTGACGCAAGGTTATCGGTCTTGTCTGCTGAGTTTTTGGTCCACTGGTCCGTTTGTGCCGTTTTTGGCTTCATGAAATCTGACCAATGGCGCCTGGCGGTAGGCCAGTTGCTTCGGAACTTGCTTCACTTTTACCAAAATAGTGACTCAAGGTGATCCGTCTTGGTGGCTGAATTTTTGATGAACTGGGATGGTTGGACCGTTTTTGGCTGCACGAAGTCTGGCCATCGCCGTTGGGTGGTAGGCGCGTTGCTTCACAAATTGCTTTACTTGCCCCAAAATAGTGAAGCAAGAGACCGTCTTCTCAAGTTTCGAGAGCCAACTTAATGTCTGTGGCGATTCAAATGGCGGTCACCCTTTCGGAACAAATTGTTCGCCATCCCCAAAGAAGTCGTCGAATTTTTTCCGTGAAGCGCTCTTTTCGGACTGCGTCTGAACGGCATTGTTCGACTCTAGGCGTTTGAGCCCCGCCTTTCTTGATCCATAACTTGACATCGTGGTTCTTGTATTGGTGTGCCCCATCAGTTCAGCAACGGCGCCAATTGAGTGATCAACCTTTTTGTTCGATGAGAACTGGCTTCTTCCGTGCCGAAGGTGGTACGACCGCTTCCCATCAAAAGCAACCAGGCAAGCTTCACGCATCGTACGTCTGGCCATTTGGTAGTACCGTTGAAAGGCATCCTCCCGACTCACGCCGTTCTTAGCTTGCTCCGATGCGTGATGCTCAATATAGCCAAGGTGGAAGTCAATGTAAATTCCATCGTTCCTGTCGACGCGAACTATCCGGCTCTTTTCTCGCTCATCAACCTGCGAGTACTCCTGGGGTTCTGCATCCAAGTCATAAACCGACTCTGCCTGTTCGCCTGCCGATCCGCTGGTAACTCTTGACTGCGGGCCTGTGCCAATTTTGCTAAAGGCAGGAAGTGAAACTTTTCGTTTTGCGTTCTGAATCAAAAGGTCGCACTTATCTCTATCGAGCCAAGCTGCCGAGTTCCATTCAACTCCTCGTGCGCCAGCAGCTATGCCGGCCTGCAGCCAGAAGGAAGTCTTTGATCCCCAGTTGCTGCCATTGCGGTTGAATGTTGTGAGCGTGTTGATGAGAGATGCAAAGTCATCGTTTTTGAATGTCTCCTTGCGTCTCCTTTTTTCGGTATTAAAACGAGTGGTCTTTTTAATTCCGGCGAGTCTTGAGTAAGCAGCTTGTGCACTTTCACTTTTCGTCCTGATTTTCGAAAGGTGCCAAAGTAGGGAGGATCGGTAAATTACCCACGTCGCAACCGATATTTTGGCGGGACGGTTTTCCCGGTCGGTTGCGGATTCGATCAGATCCGAGACGACATCATCCAGACTGGGCTCGAATGGCAAAGACTCGTCGGTGGTCCGTGCTGCAGATGATTTCTTAAAGAGTCCGCGCACGTTGACCGCGTATTGAATCTCGGTGGCCAATGATCTGGATAAGTTCTTAATAGCCTGTTCACCTAACTGTTCATTAACCAAATATTCTTCAGTTACTGCCGTTTCGTACGCGCTTTGAAGCGTTAAATTCGCACTTCTAGTTTCTGAATGTTCAATAGGGCTTATTTCATTTATTTTGATTGGCATAGTTTTATAAAAATAAAGTCTAACTCTAAACAAATGTGCTCACCATATTTAATGTTTCGGAGGTCGACTGTTAAAGGGTTTTTGCATTAAATGGCCATTAATGCCATCAGCAATTATCCTCCATATTAATTTTTCGCGGGAATAATATTATTCAATATAAAAACTTTAGGCATTATTTTCTCCCCTCCCCATGATGATTTTTTTCTGCGCCAGCCATGCCCCCAGCAAAGCCGCAGGACTGACTGACAAGTACCCAAACGTCAAATACCACCAAGGACTTTCTTCCGTCCCACCGCCTAGAAAAATCCCAGCTATCAAACCCAACACGCCCACAGCTAACCCGTTGAAAAGCGGCAGCGTCTTGGCGATGCGCCCTGCTAAATAACCGCCTAGTACGGTAGTCATGGTGCCCAACAATAAACCGACCATTAAGTATCCGCTGTCCTGCGCCAGAGACAGCTTGGCCTCGACCAGCGCCGCCTGTGAGGGCCCAGGTGCCAGCGTGCTGGTGCTGTACAACAAAAATAAGATGACACTGACCAGGATGTCCAGTATCAGCATGGTCACAGTTCCAGCCAATATGGCTTTTAAATTGAATCGGTTCACGCAGTTTTCCATTTCAACAAATTGATTCACTAATGTAGATTGCAAATCAGCTGTGTTCACGACTAGCCTCAAGCCCGGCACTGAATCTATGCAGTGTGGCTTCAGCAGCGCGCCACCGCCATTTCCTCCCAGTGCGTGGTGTAGCGTGGTGTGCGGCGCTCTTGCTTCATCGACCAGGGTCTGCGCTCACCTTCAAGCCCCGCACTGGCCAGTTGCATGGCGCCGCGCCCAAAGCGTTGATTGACCTCATCCATCGCTGCCATCAAACGCGTGCGGTCGCGCCCACCTTGCCCGGCATTGACCAAAGTTTGCTCATGGGCTGGTATGGGCGAGGGCAGAGGGTCATTTTCATCAAACCAATCCAATTCACCCTGGCAGACTTCCTGAGACTGTAAATCCACCAGCATGACGCCTGCTTTAGCGTACCGGTACCCTTTGCGGTAAATCAGACGTAAGCCCGCCAAGCCGGCCGCCACCAACAGGGCAGTGTCGCTGGTTGGGCGGCGCAGTGGCATAGTGATGCTGGCGGAGTATTGCAAATCCTGGGCGCGAAACGAGCTGGTGCGGATGAACACCACCAAGGCCCCAGCGGTGCTTTGTTGTTGGCGCAACTTCTGTGCCCCCCGGCTGGTGAATTCGGTGACAGCACTGGCCAAGTCAACGCCCTTGGTTACCGCCTGGCCAAAGGAACGTGACACCATGAGCTGCTGTTTGGGTGGCGGTGCATCGTCCAGACTGATGCAAGGCGTGCCCTGTAATTCGCGTACTGTCTTTTCCAGCACCACCGAGAAACGGCGCCGGACCGTCATGGCGTCAAGGCGAACCAAGTCGAGCACGGTTTTAATCCCGGCTTCCACCAGTTGCGCACCAATTCGCCGACCCACGCCCCAGACCTCACCCACAGCCGTGGCCGCCAACACCGCATCAAGCTCAGCCTTCACCATGGCGCCGAGATGGCAGACTTGGGCCAAAGCGACTGGATAGCTGCCCGGTTTGCGCTCCGCTGACTTGGCGATGTGGTTAGCCAACTTGGCCAGGGTCTTGGTGGGGCCGATACCCACGCAGGTGGGAATGCCCACCCATTGCAAAACACGGGCACGCACTTCACGGCAAATTGGGACCAGGTCACCCGGCACCCCGGTGAAGTCCAGAAAGGACTCGTCAATCGAATACACCTCCTGGCGCGGCGCAAACGAACCGGCCACGGCCATCATGCGGTCACTCAAGTCACCGTACAGGGCAAAGTTGGCCGACAAGGCCACCAGGCTGTGGCTTTCTTCAAAGGCTTTGCACTGAAACCAGGGCTGACCCATCTTGATGCCCAGCGCTTTGGCTTCATCGCTGCGGGCCACGGCACAGCCATCGTTGTTACTCAGGACGATGACCGGACGCCCAATTAGCGAGGGGCGAAACACCCGCTCGCAACTGACATAAAAATTATTGCCATCGACCAGGGCGTACATGGCACACCTTAAAGCTTTGCCTGTGCCAATGGCTGGGCCAAATGAGACAAAACAGCAGCATGACGCTCTAAATCAGGGGCAAGTGCCAGCAACAAATCGGGACGCCCCGACGTGCCCACCGTGACAGAAAACGCGGCGCCACTGATTAACTGAACGGCAGTCTCGAAGCCCTCGCGATCGAGCAAACGCTCCATCCAGTGGCTAGGCGATTCCATGGATTCAGACGACGATGGGGAACAGGACAACGGGGCAAATTTGGGCAACAACAGGCTTAAGGCATCGTTGATGGCTTGTACGATGTCAGCGTTATTGAAGGCGTTAAGCAGTTCTGCTCCCAAGTCGGCGCGCTTGACGATGAGACGCCCGTTCTTACCGAGCAGGAGGGGTAATCGCTGCGACACCGGCGCATCTTCTAAAGACAGCGCGCAGGTGCCGCTCAAACGCGCCCAATCCATGATGAACGTGGAAAGGGTGACTTGGGCGGGAGTCTGGAGAGACTCGTTGTTCGCAGGGAGGGGATCGTCATAAATACTGTACATTTATACAGTCTACAACGCAGGCCAAGAAAACGCCACTAAAAACTCTTATTCACTTCAACCCTGCCCGGTGGCTTACTATTGCCCTTGCAGAGGGTAAGCTCTGGTGCATGATTTCGGCACAGGGTTCACAAATCCATGGTGACAATGACGGCTCCATGACTTCATGCCCAGGTACTTAATGCGAGCCGCCACATCGAATGTGTCGCCATTGGTGCCCGGAACTTACCGCCCATCATCGCTAGAACATATGGGTCGTAATTTGACCGCCATTTATCCCAAAAATAATTGCCAGACCCGTTGATCGCTTTTTTCAACTCAGCGTGCTCGGCAACGTGCTCGCCGCCAAATTTACAACCAACTGGACCTTGGGCAATCCCGAAAGATTTAGCCTTGGTTGACCAAACTGGTTAAACCTCACGACTCTTAACTATCCACCATGCGCTATCCCAATATCCCCACTTTTGCAGCAGCACTCCTGCTATCGGCTTACGCCACTGCGAGTTACGCCGCAGAAAACTTTGCAGCCTGTCCCCAATTTTTTGCTAATTCCAAATCACCCGTGGTGGCACCGCGCCCCACGGATCGTGCCCTCTGCTACGACGCCTTTGCCATCCTGCATTCAGGGGAAAGCAAGACAGCCGTCTTCGTAGCGCAGAAGCTCAACCGAGCCTCCGTAGCTGACGCCGATGAGAAGCGCAAAGACCGATTTTTTGCAGATGCCCGACTGCGTTCGGCAGAGCGGGCGGAACTGAACGATTACAAAAACAGCGGTTGGTCAAGAGGTCACATGGCCCCGGCTGGCGACATGCCAACGGTACAAGCTATGGCTCAAAGCTTCTCTCTGGCCAACATGGTGCCGCAAGCGCAGAAGCACAACGGCGGTGCGTGGGCACACTCGGTGGAAGCAGCGACACGGAAATACGCTTCTCGGGCGACTGGCGATGTCTATGTCATCACTGGCCCTGTCTTTACCCCCAGCATTTCTCAGAGTGCCAGCATTGGCCCCGGCAAAGTGCATGTGCCGACTTACCTTTTTAAGCTGGTGTATGACCAGGACAAGAACAAGGCTTGGGCGCACTGGCACCTCAACGATGATGCGACCCGTGGCTCAAAACCGATCAGTTACGCCGAACTGGTGAAGCGCACGGGCATTGAGTTTTTACCGGGTTTGACCCCAAAGGAGTGAGTACAACCTGTTGTAACCACTCCAGTGCGCCTGGTCGAGAGCGGCCAGAGCATTGCGGCGGCGGCACGCACACTCGATGTGGTCGACCAGACACCGTTCAACTGGATCAAGGCACGGCGCCAAGGCAGGCTTCAGCTTCAGGTAGTTGACAGCAAGGCAAACGTCAGTGCCGAGAAGATGGAGATCAGCCGGTTGCAGGCCGATTGCACCAGGAGCACGCAACCAAGAC
>CANBUY010000053.1 GCA_947372745.1 Comamonadaceae bacterium
GTTCGATTGACGATTACTTTGGCCCGCGAACTCAAACGCAGCGGCCTGCGCTGGGGCATTGCCTCGGCCTGTATTGGTGGCGGGCAAGGGATTGCCCTGTTGCTTGAAAACCCCGAGGCGGCTTAAGATTAAGGCTATATTTGTATCGAATATGCATTAAGGCCAGTGGATACGTGCTCAACTAGCTTCTTTTTTAATAGCAAACAATTCAAATAATTTCCATGAAAAAAACAATTGTTTACGAAGTGCAGGTGATGTTTGGCGACTGCGACCCGGCGGGTATCGTCTTTTTCCCTAATTTTTTAAAGTGGATGGACGCTTCCTCCTTGAACTTCTTTGTCAAGTGCGGCGTGCCAACTTGGCGCGAGTTGGTCAAATCCACCGGCATCATCGGCACGCCTTTGCTTGAGATCAACACCAAATTTTTCAGCCCTGCCACCTATGGCGAGACTTTGCAGATCTACACCACGGTTGAAGAATGGCGCGGCAAGGTCTTCATGCACAAGCACACAGTAAAACGCGGTGATGTCCTTTTGTGTGAGGGCACAGAAACACGTGCTTTTTGCCGCCGCCACCCTGATAACCCTGATCGCATTCAATCCATTGCGGTGCCTGAAGATATCAAGGCACTTTGCAGCTAATCCCCTTTTTCATTGCAACCATAACCACCAGGAGACAACCCCATGAAGAACTTTAAAACCCTCGTTGCCACGGCCGTCACGGCTTTGGTCACCGGTGCGGCCCAGGCTGACATCACTATTGGCGTCAGCCTGCCCTTGACCGGACCTGCTTCGGGCTTGGGCATTCCCATGAAAAATCAGATCGCCCTGTGGCCCACCACCATTGGCGGTGAAAAACTCAAAGTCATCATTTTGGATGACGCGACTGACCCCACCAACGGCGTTAAAAATGCACGCCGTTTTGTCACTGATGACAAGGTCGATTTGATCGTTGGCTCTGCCGCTACACCCGTTGGCGTCGCTATGGCTGATGTGGCGCTGGAAAGCCAGACGCCTCAGTTGCTGGCAACACCTGCTGGACTGCCACCGGGCAAAGACACCTGGAGCTTCCGCTTGCCCCAGTCCAACTCGGTCATGTCGCACGCCATGGTTGAGCATATGAAAAAGCAAGGCGTTAAAACCGTCGGCTTTTTGGGCTACACCGATGCGTATGGTGAAGGTTGGTTGAAAGAATTTACACCGATTGCAGAAAAAGCCGGTATCAAGGTCATTGCTGCTGAGCGATTTGCACGCACTGACACGGGTGTCACTGCCCAAGCCCTGAAGCTCACCTCGGCTAACCCAGATGCGATGTTGATCGTGGCCTCCGGAAGCGGCGCCGCTATGCCGCACAAAGCCGTGGTTGAGCGTGGATTTAAAGGCAAAATTTACCAAACACACGCAGCCGCCACGCGTGACCTGATGCGTGTGGGTGGTAAAGACATCGATGGTTCCTATGTAGTGTCCGGCCCGGTCATTGCGCCTGAGCAACTGCCTGACAGCCATCCATCCAAAAAATTGGCCCTCGACTTTGTTCAGAAATATGAAAAAGTTTATGGTGTCGGTAGCCGCAACCAGTTTGCAGGCCACTCCTACGATGCCGCTATCGTGATGGAAAAAGCCATACCCATGGCACTCAAGAAAGCCAAACCTGGCACCAAAGAGTTTCGCGCGGCTTTGCGCGATGCGATTGAAACCATGGGGCGCACCAACTTTGCCCACGGCATCATGAACTGGACCAAAGAAGACCATTGGGGTTACACCAACGAGACCGGTGTGATTGTCAAAGTGGTGAACGGCGACTGGAAAGTCGAATAACCATGGACTTCTCGATCGCCAGTATTTTGTTGCTGGACGGCCTAACCAACGGGGCTATTTACGCTCTGTTGGGTTTGGCAACCGTACTGGTGTTTACGGTCACCCGTGTTATTTTCATTCCTCAAGGTGAGTTTGTGGCGTATGGCGCCCTCACCCTGGCGATCATGCAAACCGGCCGTGTGCCGGGCACGGTGTGGCTGTTGTTGATTCTGGCGGCTATTGCTGCCTGCATGGATATTTTCAGTGCTTGGCAGCGCCACCATCGGGTGCTGCCTGCCCTGAGTTCAGGTTTAAAAACGCTGCTCATTCCTGGGGCGGTAGCCGCGCTGGCGGCTTGGGCTGCGCCCTTGCAGTTTCATCTGGGTGTTCAAGCCCTTCTCAGTGTGGCGATCGTCACCGCCTTTGGTCCGCTCGTTTACCGCGTGGCTTACCAGTCATTAGAAGACGCCACGCCCTTGGTGCTGCTGATTGTCTCGGTGGGTGTGCATTTCGCGATGACTGGTTTAGGCCTGTTGTTTTTCGGCGCGGAAGGATTTCGTAACCCGCCGTTTTGGGACAACCGCTTCCCACTTGGGCCGGTCATGTTGTCTGGTCAAGCCATCATCATTGGTTTGACATCACTGGCCTTGATTGTCTTGCTGTGGCTTTTCTTTGAACGCTCACTGTACGGCAAAGCGTTGCGTGCTACGGCGGTAAACCGCTTGGGCGCTCGCTTGATGGGAATTTCTTCTCACACATCAGGACAGCTCACGTTTGCCATGGCCGCCTTGATCGGAGCGCTCTCGGGTCTTTTGATTGGACCGAGCACCACCGTTTTTTATGACTCAGGCTTTTTGATTGGTCTTAAAGGGTTTGTCGCTGCCGTCGTGGCGGGTCTCTCGAGCTACCCTGGCGCCCTCTTGGGGGCCTTGTTTGTTGGTATTGTTGAAGCGTTTGGTTCTTTTTGGGCTAGCGCATTTAAGGAAGTGATTGTGTTCACACTGGTATTACCGATTCTCCTTTGGCGCTCGCTCTCCGGCGGCCACTCTGACGAGGAGCATTGACATGTTGGCAAGACGTTATGGATTGTGGGCACTGATTGGCGTGCTGGGTTTGGTGGCGGTGCTACCTCTGCCTGATTTCTGGATTACGCAGCTGAACTACATCGGTTTGTACAGTCTGGTGGGCTTGGGTCTTGTGTTGCTGACCGGCGTGGCCGGCCTGACTTCCTTTGGCCAAGCCGCCTTCGTCGGGATCGGGGCCTACACCACCGCCTGGCTGACGCTCAACACCGGCATGTCGCCTTGGCTCACACTCTTTGTAGGCTTGGCGATTACCGGGGTTTCGGCCTTGATCGTGGCAGGTATCACCTTGCGTATGTCGGGGCACTATTTACCGCTGGCCACGATTGCCTGGGGCTTGTCATTGTATTACCTGATGGGCAATCTGGATGCGTTGGGCAAGTACGACGGCCTACTAGGCATCAAGGGTTTGACGGTCTTGGGTTGGGATGTGGGTCAGGGGCGAGGCTTCTTTGTTTTATCGTGGAGCGTTGTCGTGCTGGCGGCTGTAGCCATCCTGCATTTGCTGGATTCCCGCGCTGGGCGAGCCATGCGCTCGATGCGAGGCGGCACCCAAATGGCTGAGGCCATGGGCATCAACACCTTGCGCTACAAGATTATTGTGTTTGTGATCGCCGCCCTGTTGGCTTCGATCTCTGGCTGGTTGTTTGCGCATTTTCAACACTCGGTCAATCCATCTCCGTTCGGTCTCAAGATGGGTATCGAATACCTGTTCATGACGGTCGTTGGTGGTGTAGGTCATGTGTGGGGTGCCATTACCGGCGCTCTCCTGACCAAACTGCTTGAAGATCATTTGCAGGTGCTTTTACCTCAGTTAATTGGTACCAGTGGCAGTTATGAGACCATCGTGTTTGGCATTATCTTGGTGCTGACTCTGAAGTTTTTACCTAACGGACTGTGGTCGTTGGTAGACCGCCACATGCCCAAACCGCAGCGCGCCATGGATTGGGCCCAAGCTCTGCCCCTGTCAACGCGCACAAAACCTGAGCAAGGCGAACTGGTGTTGGACGTTCAGGCTATTCGTAAGACTTTTGGCGGCTTGGTGGCGGTGAACGACATCAGCTTTCAAATCAAGGCGGGGCAAATTGTGGGCCTGATTGGCCCCAATGGTGCCGGCAAATCCACCACCTTCAACCTGATTACAGGTCTCTTGTCGCTCACCAGTGGCCAAGTAGTTTTTCGAGGCAAAACTATCAGCGGTCAACGCTCACGAGAAATTGCCAGCCAGGGAATGTCGCGCACGTTTCAACACGTCAAGATGATTCCTGACATGAGCGTTCTTGAAAACGTGGCCTTGGGCGCCCACCTGCGTGGTGACAAAGGCGTGGTCTCTGCCATGACGCGCCTCAACAAAGATGAAGAACGACAACTCTTCAAAGAAGCTCAAACCCAGTTGGAGCGTATTGGCATGGGGGCTTACTTGCATGAACAAGCAGGCAACCTGGCCATGGGGCCACAACGCTTGATGGAAATTGCCCGTGCGCTGTGCGGTGACCCCGCCCTGCTGCTGCTGGACGAACCCGCTGCCGGTTTGCGCCACAAAGAAAAGCAAGCTTTGGCGGCTGTCTTGCGCCAACTTCAGGGCGAAGGCATGAGCTTGCTCCTCGTTGAACACGACATGGACTTGGTGATGGACGTCTGCGACCACCTCGTCGTGATGGAATTTGGAACCTTGCTGACACAAGGCACACCCACCGAAATTCAGGAAAGCCCCGCCGTGCGCGCCGCCTACCTTGGCACAGAACATTGAGGACGCTTGCGATGACGACCCCCTTACTTCGTGTAACAAATCTCCACGCCGGCTACGGCAGAGCTGAAGTGCTGCATGGCATCACACTGCATGCGGATCGTGGCAGTGTGATCACCGTGATTGGCCCCAACGGCGCCGGCAAATCAACTCTGCTCAATGCGCTGATGGGCATTTTGCCCAGCAAAGGCGCCATTGAATTTAATGGTGTCGACGTGTCCGCACTGACCTTGGAAGAGCGCGTGATGCTGGGCATCTCACTGGTGCCCGAGCGTCGCGAGCTCTTTGGCACCATGTCGGTGGAAGACAACCTGGTGCTGGGAGCGTTTAGGCAAGTGCGTCTGCAAAACAAGCAGTGGCGCGACCAGATAGAGGTTGTGTTCAACTTGTTTCCCCGCTTGAAGGAGCGCCGCACCCAACTGGCCGGCACCTTGTCAGGCGGTGAGCGCCAGATGTTGGCGGTGGGCCGCGCTTTGATGGCCCGCCCTACCCTGTTGATGCTGGACGAACCCAGCTTGGGATTGGCACCGCTGGTGGTCAAGGAAATTTTTCGCACCATTGACGCACTGCGTCACACCGGTGTGACTACTTTACTGGTTGAACAAAACGCACGCGCCGCACTGGAAACTGCCGATTACGGCTATGTCTTGGAAATGGGTGAAATGGCCTTGCATGGCCCCGCTTCTGACTTGGCCACGGATTCACGGGTGATTGACACCTATTTGGGCGCGGCCCGCAAGAAGGAAGCTGCGTGAACTACCAAGCCCCCTTGAATGACATTCACTTCATTCTTCATGACGTCCTCAAAGCCCCCGAGCAACTTCAAACACTGGGTTGTTTTTCAGACATTGATGCTGATTTGATTCGTCAGGTAACAGACGAGGCTGGAAAATTTGTTTCTGAACAAATTGCCCCCCTGCAGTCTATCGGCGACACCGTGGGATGCCAATTCAAGGAGGGACAAGTTACCACGCCGCCCGGCTTCGCGGCGGCTTATCAGGCATTTTGGCAAAGCGGTTGGCCAGCACTGGGCTGCGCAACTGAAGACGGGGGACAAGGCTTGCCCACCGTACTTGAAGCCGTGCTGTACGAGATGCTGAGCGGGGCCAACCACGGCTGGACCATGGCACCAGGCTTGTTGCATGGCGCCTATGAATGTATCAAGCACCACGGCAGCGATGCACTCAAGGCGCAGTACCTTGAAAAAGTAGCCACCGGTGAATGGCTGGCCACCATGTGCCTGACCGAACCGCACGCTGGCAGCGACTTGGGTCTGGCCCGCACCAAAGCGCTGGCACAAGTTGATGGCAGCTATTTGGTGAGCGGCACCAAAATCTTTATCTCGGGTGGTGAACACGACCTCACCACCAATATTGTTCATCTGGTGCTGGCTCGCCTGCCTGATGCACCCGATGGTCCTAAAGGCTTGTCTTTGTTTTTAGCACCCAAAGTACTGCCCGATGGGTCAAGAAATGCGGTTTACTGCGACCGTATTGAAGAAAAAATGGGACTTCACGGCAGCCCTACCTGCGTCATGCGTTTTGATGAGGCCAAGGCTTGGCTCGTAGGTGAACCCAATCGGGGGCTTAACGCCATGTTTGTCATGATGAACGCCGCCCGTCTGCATGTCGGTTTGCAAGGGATAGGATTGTTGGAGGCAGCCTGGCAAAAAGCGGACGGCTACTCAAAAGAACGCCGTCAAATGCGAGCGCCCGGTCCACGAAAATCAACTCAGTCTGCGGACCTGATCGCCGAACATCCGGCGATGCGACGTATTTTGGACACGCAACGGGCCTGGGTAGCCACAGGTCGCGTATTGGCTTACCAAACCGCACTGGAACTCGACATTGCCAAACATCACCCCGAGGCCAGTCGACGAAGCCAGGCGCAAACTTGGTGCAGCTTAGTGACCCCTGTTTTGAAATCTGCCTGGACGGAGCAGGCATTTGCAGGCAGCAGCGAGTGTCTGCAAGTTTTTGGTGGTCATGGTTATGTGCGCGAGTGGGGTATTGAACAAATTGTTCGCGACTCACGCGTCACCATGATTTACGAGGGAACCAACGAAATTCAGGCGATTGACCTGCTGGTGCGCAAAGTGATGGCCGATGGAGGCGCCGGTTTGCGTTCTCTTTTAGTGAGCTTAGTCAATGATGTGGCGCAGGCGTCAGAAAGCATGGAAGGCATAGCTCTGCAAAACCAAAGCAACGAATTGGTGCGTATCACCGAAGGCTTGCTTGAATCGGGCAAATTGAATCCAGAGTTGCCTTTCTGGGTCGCAGGCGACTACTTACGCGCCTTCAGCCTGACCTTGATGGCTTGGGCAGGTCTCAAGATAAAAATGGTTCCTCAAGATGCTAGCAGCTCAAATGCCGATAACCTGTTGCTAGAACCCCCCAAAGCTTTGACTCGCTGGGTTTTGCCTGAGTTTGAAATGCGCTGCGCCATCATCAATAGTCAACTGGAAGCGTGTCGGGCGCTGGCTTCTGCGCTGTGATGTGATGGATGTCGTGCCGCAAGTTCCTTACGTTGACAGCGTAGATACGCGCTATCTTGAAAGTCTGCTGGGCTACAACGCCCGCAGGGCAGCCTTGTCCATCATTGAAGTTTTTTTGCAGCGCATGGCTGTTTATGATTTGCGCCCGGTTGACTTTTCTGTGATGTCACTGATCACGCACAACCCCGGCATCACATCAAAACAGCTCAGCAACAGCCTTAACATTTTGGCTCCCAACCTGGTCGCCATGGTGAATGGACTTGAGAAAAAAGGGATGATTAGCCGCCGACCCCACCCCCATGATGGCCGAGCTATGGGCCTTCATCTGACCGATTCAGGCATTGAAATCATGCGCCGGGCTGAAAAAACAGCAAGCAAATTGGAAATAGAAAGTACCCCCAATTTAAGTACAAGCGAGAGAAAAACGCTTTTGCGGCTGTTACAAAAAGTGTATTTCAAGCCTTAGCGTTGTTATTTTTTGCCAAAATGCCTCCTTTGTCATGTCTTTGATAAACTATTAGCTATGAAACTTGTAGCAAATAGCAATTTTGCGCTATAGTTTCGAACAGCGACGGAAATGGACCTTTATCCAAATCTTTCTGGACATAAAGCATTCCAGACCTGATGCCGTCTTTCAAACGAAGTAAAGAGGAGATCCTACCGATGAGTACCAAAGACAAAGCACCTATTAATCAACTATTGGGTTTGTTGGAGTCCCGCTACGCCATTCGGGTACTGTGGGCTCTCAAAGATGGACACCCACAAACCTTTCGTTTGCTTCAAGACAGCGTAGGCGGCATCACACCAAACACGCTTAACACCCGTATCAAGGAACTGCGCGCTGCAGGCCTTATTAACCACGGAAACACCGGCTACATCGTCACGCCCTCAGGAGCCGACTTGCTTAAGCGACTCAACGATCTCTCTGCTTTTGCAACCAAATGGGTTGCAAGCCAAGTCAAAAAAGACGTTTAAATTTTCAACTTAGAGTGCGCCCATTGGGTGTGCTTATAAAATTATTAGCTTCACGCTGACTTAGCTTGAAGCTAATTTTTATTAAATATTCACCACAAGCCATAGCAGACAGGCTTAATCAGCTATTTATTCAATAGCACTCAGGAAACACCATGACAACAACAACCGCAACAGGTCTCCAATACGAAGACACCCTCATCGGCACTGGCGCTGTAGCCACTAAAGGACAGAGTGTGACGGTTCATTACACAGGCTGGCTCTTTAATGACGGCGTTCAAGGCGCCAAGTTTGACTCGAGCAAAGACCGCAACGACCCATTTGTCTTTTCATTGGGAGCAGGCATGGTCATTCGCGGCTGGGATGAAGGCGTGGCCGGCATGCTAGTGGGCGGTGCCCGCACATTGATCATTCCCGCAGCACTCGGTTACGGTGCACGCGGCGCCGGTGGTGTTATTCCACCCAATGCAACTCTTAAATTTGACGTTGAGTTGATCGGCCTTTCGGGCTAATCAGGCGTCCGCATCAGGCATCGTTTTTCGACTGATGCCATGTCAGGGCGTTTCAGACGCCCTTTTTTCGCTCTTGAATTGCGGGTTTGCGCCCCCAATTAGTTGCTGTACTCATTGAAATCTGGTTTATCCGAATGTCTGAAAACAACACACCCCCATCCAAACAAGCGCAGTCAAGTCCTCAAAATGCTGATGAAAATCTGATGCAAAACTCAAACATTGAGCATGATTTGCTCCAAAAGGCGCAAGCAGAGTTAGCCGAATTACAGGCAAAAAGTGCTGAACTGGCTGACCAATACCTTCGCGCCAAAGCTGATGCCGATAACGCGCGTCGTCGTGCTGAAGAAGAAATTTCCAAAGCCCGTAAATTTGCGGTTGAAGGTTTTGCCGAGAGTCTATTGCCCGTAGCTGACAGCCTAGAGGCCGGTTTGATCATCAAGGATGGCACATCGGAACAAATTCGCGAGGGCGCGCAAGCCACGCTTCGCCAACTCATTTCAGCCTTGGAACGTAACAAGGTGGTGGCGATCAATCCAGCCGCCGGAGCCAAGTTTGATCCCCATCACCACCAAGCCATCAGTGTGGTGCCCTCTGAACTCGAGGCCAACACCGTGGTCACCGTTCTTCAAAAAGGCTACTCCATTGCAGACCGCGTGTTGCGCCCTGCACTGGTCACGGTCTCAGCACCGAAATAAGTAAGCAACAAATAGTCTCGTTTGAGGCTTGAAAAGCCTCAAACGATCGCCAAATCTAAATTATCTGAATACTGGAGTAAATTATGGGAAGAATTATCGGCATCGATCTGGGTACCACCAACAGCTGTGTGGCTGTGATGGAAGGCAACACGCCCAAGGTCATTGAAAACTCGGAAGGTGCGCGCACCACGCCATCCATCATTGCTTACCAGGAAAGTGGCGAAGTGTTGGTAGGTGCCTCGGCCAAGCGCCAAGCAGTCACCAATCCTCGCAACACGCTCTACGCCGTCAAGCGTTTGATTGGCCGCAAGTTTGCCGAAAAAGAAGTTCAAAAAGACATCGACCTGATGCCTTACACCATTGCCGCTGCTGACAATGGCGACGCTTGGGTTGAAGTGCGCGGTAACCGCATGGCACCTCAACAAGTCAGTGCAGACGTGCTGCGCAAGATGAAGAAAACGGCTGAAGACTACCTGGGTGAAGAAGTGACCGAGGCCGTGATCACGGTGCCCGCTTACTTCAATGACGCCCAACGTCAAGCCACTAAAGATGCCGGTCGCATTGCTGGTTTGGATGTCAAACGTATCATCAACGAGCCTACGGCTGCAGCATTGGCTTTCGGCTTGGACAAGAACGAAAAGGGCGACCGCAAGATTGCCGTTTTTGACTTGGGCGGCGGAACCTTTGACGTCTCTATTATTGAAATTGCCGATGTCGATGGTGAAAAGCAATTTGAAGTCTTGTCCACCAACGGTGACACCTTCTTGGGTGGCGAAGACTTTGACCAGCGCATCATTGACTTCATCATCGGTGAGTTCAAGAAGGACCAGGGCGTTGACTTGTCCAAAGACGTGTTGGCCTTGCAGCGCCTGAAAGAAGCCGCTGAAAAAGCCAAAATCGAACTCTCGAGCAGCACACAAACAGATATCAATCTGCCTTACGTGACCGCTGACGCCTCTGGCCCCAAGCACTTGAGCATCAAACTAACTCGCGCCAAGCTGGAATCCTTGGTTGAAGAGTTGATCGAGCGCACCATTGCCCCTTGCCGCACAGCTATTAAAGATGCCGGCATCAATGTCGCCGACATCAACGACGTGATTTTGGTGGGCGGTATGACCCGCATGCCTAAGGTGCAAGAGAAGGTTAAAGAGCTGTTTGGCAAAGAGCCACGCAAAGACGTGAACCCTGATGAAGCGGTTGCTGTGGGCGCGGCCATTCAAGGCCAGGTCTTGTCGGGCGAACGCAAAGACGTGTTGCTGTTGGATGTGACTCCTTTGAGCCTCGGTATCGAAACCTTGGGTGGCGTGATGACCAAAATGATCACGAAGAACACGACCATTCCGACCAAGTTTGCACAAACGTTCTCAACCGCAGATGACAACCAACCTGCTGTGACCATCAAGGTGTTCCAAGGTGAGCGTGAGATCGCTGCTGGCAACAAGATGTTGGGCGAATTCAACCTTGAAGGTATTCCTCCTTCAGCCCGTGGCACACCACAAATTGAAGTGTCATTTGACATTGACGCCAACGGCATTCTGCACGTCGGCGCCAAAGACAAAGGCACAGGCAAAGAAAACAAGATCACCATCAAAGCCAACACCGGTTTGTCTGAGGCCGAGATTCAGCAAATGGTGAAGGATGCCGAACTCAACGCGGCTGACGACAAGAAAAAACTTGAGCTCGTCCAATCCAAAAACCAGGCCGATGCCAGCGTTCACAGTGTCAAGAAAAGCTTGACCGAGTACGGTGACAAGCTTGATGCAGGTGAGAAAGACAAGATCGAAGCGGCGATCAAAGAACTTGAAGACGCCCTGAAAGGCGACGACAAAGCAGCGATTGATGAGAAGAGCACGGCCTTGATGACCGTCAGCCAAAAATTAGGCGAAAAAATGTACGCTGACCAACAGGCCAAGCAAGCTGCTGAAGCCGCTGGTGGTCCAACTGAAGGTGGCAACGCCGCCGGTCCAGGCGCTCAGGCACAAGACGACAACATCGTTGACGCCGAAGTGAAAGAAGTCAAAAAGGGATAAGCGCTTGCGCTAATCACTGTTAGCAAGCGCCGCGCTGAGCATGAAAATGCTCAGCGCGGCGTTTGTATTGAAACCAGACGTAAAAAATAATGGCTAAAAGAGATTACTACGAAGTGCTGGGTGTTCCCAAGAACGCCTCGGACGAAGAGATCAAAAAGGCATACCGCAAACACGCGATGAAGCACCACCCTGACCGAAATCAGGGCGATGCGACCAAGGTGGCCGAAGAGAAGTTCAAGGAATCCAAGGAGGCCTATGAAATGCTGTCAGACCCGCAAAAGCGTGCGGCCTACGATCAGCATGGCCACGCCGGCGTTGATCCTAATATGCGCGGCGCTGCAGGCGGCGAAGGCTATGGCGGTTTTGCAGAGGCCTTTGGTGACATTTTTGGCGATATGTTTGGCCAGCAACGCGGTCGCGCAGGCGGCGGTGGTGGACGGCAAGTCTTTCGGGGTGGCGATTTAAGTTACGCCATGGAAGTGACGCTGGAAGAAGCAGCACGCGGCAAAGACGCACAAATACGTATTCCGAGCTGGGATGCCTGTGATCTTTGCCACGGCTCAGGCGCCAAACCAGGCACGCAGGCCAAGACCTGCGGCACCTGCAGTGGATCCGGGCAAGTGCAAATGCGCCAGGGCTTCTTCAGCGTGCAACAAACCTGCCCCACTTGCCGTGGGACAGGAAAAGTTATTCCTGAGCCTTGCACCGGTTGTCAAGGTCAGGGAAAGATCAAAAAGCAAAAAACGCTTGAGGTCAAAATCCCTGGCGGTATCGATGGTGGCATGCGCATTCGCAGTGCTGGCAATGGCGAACCCGGCACCAATGGCGGTCCAGCGGGCGACTTGTACATCGAAATTCGTCTCAAGAAACACGACATTTTTGAACGCGATGGCGACGACATTCACTGCTCGGTACCCATCAGCATCATCACGGCCAGCTTGGGGGGTGAGATCGATGTGCCGACCCTGGAAGGAAAAGCCGCCATTGATATTCCTGAAGGCACTCAAACGGGCAAGCAGTTCCGGCTGCGTGGCAAAGGGATCAAAGGCGTGCGCTCCAGTTACCCCGGTGACTTGTACTGCCACATCACGATCGAGACACCCGTCAAACTCACCGAGCATCAGCGCAAGCTCTTGCGCGAGCTGGACGAATCACTGAAAAAAGGGGGCAGCAAGCATTCCCCAACGGGTGACAGCTGGACCAACCGCTTGAAAAGCTTTTTTAGTTGATTTAAATCAGACCGAACACGGATAACTGAGCCTCATCTGATGCCACCCCGCCTTAAGACGGCCGGGTGGCATTTTTTTGGGCATAGTGGCAGCTTGATCAACCCAGTGAGGCGACTTGCCATGGATGTCAACATCAGTTTTCTGGGCGGGACAGGAACGGTCACGGGCTCCAAATACCTGGTGCGCCATGGAAAATCATGTTTATTGATCGACTGCGGCTTGTTTCAGGGCTACAAGTTACTTCGCTTGCGGAACTGGACGCCCTTGCCCATCCCTCCAAGTGAAATCAAGGCGGTGATCCTGACGCATGCCCATTTGGACCACAGTGGCTACCTGCCAGTTTTGGCGAAAGAGGGCTTCAAAGGCCACATTTACGCCACGAAGGGCTCGTTGGACTTGTGCCGAATCTTGCTCCCTGACAGTGGACATCTACAAGAAGAAGACGCCAGCTTTGCGAACCGACACGGCTTCTCCAAGCACTCTCCTGCCCTGCCTCTGTACACCCGCGAAGAAGCAATTGACTGCTTGCCGCTCATCAAAGCCGTTGAATTTAACCATTCCTTTTCACCCATACCGGGATGGAAAGCGACTTTTTCCTCTGCTGGCCACATCTTGGGTGCAGCCAGTCTGCTGCTGGAAGTGGCTGGCAGGCGACTATTATTCTCCGGCGACTTAGGGCGGCCGGATGACCTCATCATGAACCCACCCGATAAGGCGCCGGATGCGGATGCCGTGCTGATTGAATCGACTTATGGTGATCGGGCACACCCCAAAGAAGACGTGGTGGCAGAACTTGGACCGGCCCTTCAAAAACTCGTCAAACGCGGTGGCATTGCAGTCGTGCCCGTTTTCGCGGTTGGCCGCGCCCAAGCGCTGCTGCACGCCATCAACTTACTGAAAGCCAAGGGAGAAATACCCCATTCTTTGCCGGTGTATCTGGACAGCCCCATGGCGGTCAACACCACGAATCTGTTTGTGCATCATCTCGGTGAACACCGACTCAGCCAACAAGAAGCCTATGCACTGACGCATGCTGCCACCATGGTGAGCAGTCTTGATGAATCCATCGCATTGGCAGGCAAAAAGGGACCGATGGTTATTTTGTCGGCCAGCGGCATGGCCACTGGCGGCCGGGTCCTGCACCACATCGCCCATCACGCCGGAGATCCCAAAAACATGATTATCCTGACCGGCTTTCAAGCGCCAGGGACTCGGGGGGCCACACTGGCAAGTGGGGCCAAGTTGGTTCGTATACACGGGCGCGATGTCTTGGTTCACGCAGAAATCATTCAACTTCAGTCGGCGTCGGCCCACGCGGATGGCGATCAAATCATGGCATGGCTGGCCACCATGCCCAAGGCGCCAAGCCGGGTGTATGTCGTCCACGGCGAGTTAGGCGCCTCGGATGAACTTAGAAAACGACTACAAAATGAAAAAGGCTGGCCAGCCATGGTGCCTGAACACGGTTCGACCTGGCCGGCCTGAAACATGCTGCATCACTGACATAAAATTGCGCAGTGATAGAAGCCAATGAACACTCCCCGCCCACGCCCGCACTCAATGCTGAACCGCTTGAGGGCATTTCATTTGAGTCCTGCAAAGCGTCAGGCCATTTCGATGAGCTGCTGGGCTCTGTGTCTATTCAGCCCAAAATGGCACATGATACCGCTTCTAATTCGATAGCTGGTCAAGCAAGACTATCAAAGGCTTGGACTCAATTTTTCGAGAAATTACCAGATCCCAGCGCCATCAAACTCAGCCAGCGCCTTGACAGTCTGGACCGACAAATTCGGGACAACGGCGTGACCTATAACGTTTATGCGGACGAAAACGGTCCCCAGCGCCCCTGGTCGCTCGACCTCTTTCCCTTAATTATTGAAGCGAACAGTTGGCAAACCATTGAAGCCGGCATCACGCAGCGAATGAAGTTGCTTGAGCTGGTTTTAGAGGATGTTTATGGCCCCCAACAGTTATTGAACCGTGGCTTGTTACCACCCGCGTTGGTTCAAGGGCACCCGGGCTATCTCAGGGCGATGCACGGCGTCAAGCCAGTTGGCGGCACACACCTTCATGTGGCCGCCTTTGATCTGGCGCGTGGCCCCGATGGCAACTGGTGGGTCGTGAGTCAGCGTTGTCAGGCGCCCTCGGGACTGGGTTATTTATTAGAAAACAGACTGGCCATTTCAAGCCAGTTTCCTGAAGCGTTCGAAGCCATGCGCGTTCAGCGCCTTGCCGGTACTTACCGCGCTTTGATGGACAGCTTGAAGCGCATGAGCCCGGCTGGTGCTGATTCGCACCTTGCGCTGCTCACACCGGGCCCCTACAACGAGACTTACTTTGAGCACGCCTACCTCGCCCGCTACCTGGGCTTGACCTTGGTTGAAGGCAGCGACCTGATCGTGCGCGATGAACGTCTGTTTCTCAAAACCCTCAAAGGGCTGGTGCCGGTTCATGGCTTGCTCAAACGCGTGGATGACGAGTACCTGGACCCGCTGGAATTGCGCCCTGACTCAACCCTGGGCGTGCCAGGCTTGTTACAAGCTATTCGGGCCGGCAATGTGCTGGTGGCCAACACACCGGGGACGGCATTTTTGGAGTCACCTGCCTTGTTGGGCTTTTTGCCAGCATTGTCTGAGCATTTATTGGGCGAGTCGCTCTTGCTCCCGGCCTTGCCGACGTGGTGGTGCGGCGAACGTTCGGCCATGGAGGAAGCCCTGCCTCGTTTGAAGGAATGCGTGATCAAGCCCACTTACCCAGGCTCAAGCACCCACAGCAGTTTTGCGTCCGCACAGGGGCGAACCTTGTCAGCGCGGGAATTGGACGAATGGGCGGGACGCGTCGCCCTGCAAAGTGATGAACACACCGTTCAAGCCTATGTGCCGCTGGCGCAAATGCCGACCTGGCAGGCATCCGATGAAAAAGTAGCCGTAAACCAAGGCGCTGTTGTTCCTCGCTCCTACATGCTGCGGGTTTTTGCGGTGTCTGATGGTCCTAATTCATGGCGGGTGTTGCCCGGCGGCTTGGCCCGTGTGGCAGGTTCAAACGCAGACATAGCCTCCATGCAGCACGGTGGCAGCAGCGCCGATGTTTGGGCGCTCACCCAAGGCGAGGTTGATAAAACCACCCTCCTCCAGCCACACCTGACCCCGGCCACGCTGGCCCAACGCAAGCGTTTGGTCACCAGTCGCGCAGCTGAAAATTTATTTTGGCTGGGACGCTATACCGAACGGGCCGAGAATGCCATTCGCTTAGCCCGCCTGACCCTGGAATGCCTCAACGGCGAAGAGCAATCCTCAGCACCGCTGCTCTCCTGGCTCAGCAAAATGGCGGTGACCAATACCTTGGTGCTTCCCGGTGTACCCACTGCCGCGCAGGCTAGGCGTGTATTTGAGCGCTCCCTGATCTCAAGTTTGGGCAGCTCCAGCGAGGCCACGAGCGTGGGCTTTCACTTGCGGGCCCTCAAAATGGCGGGCTCTACGGTTCGAGAACGCCTGTCACAAGAACATTGGCGCGTCATTGTTCGGGCTGAAGAAGAGCTTTTCGCACGCTGCGCCGAACACACCAAAAACGGTGATTATTCGGCCCTCAAGGCGCTTCAGGTGCTCAAAAACACCAGCGACCACATGGCCGCTATCACCGGTGCCCAAACCGACCGTATGACGCGAGATGAAGGCTGGCGTCTGCTCAGTATTGGCCGCCACATTGAGCGTCTGGCTTTTCTGGCCGGTGCGTTGGCCAGTGGCATCGAGTCGGGGTCGGTACACACCGATGGTGGCTTTGATGCCATGATCGCCCTCTTTGACAGCACCATCACCTTTCATGCGCAATACCAGCAAAGCCGCGACATGGCGGCGTTGATTGATTTATTGGTGCTTGATCGCGACAACCCCCGATCGCTGGCCTGGGTCACCCACACCTTGCGGGGACGAATTTCAAAATTGGCGGGTAGTGAGCCCGACGAGCTTTGCGCCTTATCCCTGCGCGTGCCAGACCCCAAAACCTGGCGCCTGGAGGCCTTGTGCCAATCACAACCGACCCTGATCAAAGGTTTGGGCGAATTGAGTGCGATCGCTGGCAACCCAACAGCTGATGAGCCTGGCTATTACTTCGCCTTGAATGAGTTGCTTATTCAATGCTCGGCAGCAGCTTTTCATGTGTCAGAGGAAATCAGCGCGACCTACTTTACGCACTCCGGTGAAACCAATCAAAGCATGGGTGCCTGATGAAACTTCAAATCACCCACGAAACCCGGTATGACTACCTGCCCGCTGTAGAAACTGCGCAGCACATGGCCTATTTGCAGCCTCTCAACACGGCCCAGCAACAACTGATCAGCCACTCCCTTGTGGTCAGTCCCACGCCGGCACAGTTGAGGCAAACTCCGGATGTGTTTGGCAACGCACGCTGCTTTTTCTCACTTCAGGCGCCACACACCAGCCTCACCGTTGTGGCGAGCAGCGTGGTGGCGACCAGCGCCCTCCCCACGCCCATCAGTCGCATCAGCTGGGAGCAAACGCGGGACAGGTTTCGCTACCAACCTGACAAGGCGTTTGATGCCGCCACAGAATTCGTCTTTGCCTCCCCTTTTATTCCTAGGCACTCTGACTTTTCAGACTACGCCCGTGCCAGTTTTACGCCTGGGGTGAGCGTGCTGGCGGCGGCGCAAGACCTCATGCGCCGCATCTTCACCGACTTCACCTACGAGAGTCAAAGTACGCAAATCAACACCCCAGCGCTGCAAGCTTTGGCGCAGCGCAAAGGCGTTTGCCAAGACTTCGCCCACATCATGATCGCCTGTCTGCGGGTCATGGGAATTCCGGCCCGCTATGTCAGCGGCTACTTGCTGACCCAGCCAGCGCCAGGCACCATCAAACTCAAGGGCAGCGATGCCTCGCACGCTTGGTGCGCCGTGTATGTGCCTGATTTGCCCCCTAATGAGCGGTGGTGTGATCTCGATCCGACCAACAACCGCGCAGGTTGGCACTCCCCGGGCGAAGATTACGTGACTCTGGCAACAGGACGAGATTTTGCCGATGTCTCCCCGATTCGCGGCGTCATTCACGGGGGTGCCAGTCACACGCTCTCAGTCGGTGTTACCGTCGAGCCGGTGCTGGAAACCCCCTTCTCTTTGTCATTTGGGGGACGTCCGCAAATACAGCACCAACACCAGTCCCAGGGCATGGGCCAAAGCCAGTCGTCCAATTAATCGCTTCAAAATATATAGCTAGCCAAGCACGGCTACATTGCCCAAATCCCTATTCATCACTCAAATTTCAATCAGGAATAAATCATGAGCATTTACAACAAACTCACCCAACTCAACATCACCCTGCCACCGGTCTCCATCCCGGCTGCGGCCTACGTACCGTTTGTCCAAACCGGTAATCTGGTGTTTTTGAGCGGCCACATTGCCAAGCAAGACGGCAAACCCTGGGTCGGTCAACTCGGTAAAAACATGACGACCGAAGAAGGCAAGGCGGCAGCGCGCGCGATTGCCATTGACCTGATGGGCACCTTGCATGCCGCCGTCGGAGATTTGAACCGGGTCAAGCGAATTGTCAAACTCATGTCGCTGGTTAACTCCACAGGCGACTTCACAGAACAGCACTTGGTCACCAACGGCGCCAGTGAGTTAATGGGTGAAGTTTTCGGCGTTAAAGGGGCTCACGCCCGCAGTGCCTTTGGTGTGGCCCAAATCCCCATGGGTGCCTGTGTAGAAATTGAGCTGATTGCTGAACTCGAATCAGCTTCCTGAACCATCGGCGAGGCGTGTGATCGCTTGCGCGGCTACCGCCTCCAACTGCTCTGAAGTCACCAGCGCAGGCGCTATTTCGGCTAAAGGAACCAGGACAAAGGCGCGCTCAAACATGCGCGGGTGCGGAATGGAAAGGTGGGTGCTTTCAATGCGGGCCTCACCGTACAACAAAATATCCAAATCAAGCGTGCGGGGCGCATTGGGATAAGGCCGATCCCGCCCCGCCTCAAACTCGATCTGCTGCAAGGCAAGCAGCAATTCCTGAGCGGTCAAACGGGTGCTCATTTCAACGACGGCGTTGATGTAGTCAGGACCGCTGGAGGCACTGGGCGCCGTTTGGTACTGTGAAGACTGAGCAACCAGGTCCGTTTGGGGTAATTCGGCCAGGTCGTTGATGGCACAGAGCACGGCCGTGCTGGCGTCACCCAAGTTGGCGCCTATGGCCACATACGCAGTCACAGGCGCACGCAAATCGGACATTAAGCGGCCGTACCTGCCTGATCACCACCGTCTTTAGGTGCGCTGGTGCGTTTGCGGCGACGG
>CANBUY010000054.1 GCA_947372745.1 Comamonadaceae bacterium
CCGTCGGCGGGACGGGCGTAGCTGAAGTCGATAAACCCGGCGGTGATCTGGGCAGCCGACAAGACGGTGTCGGGCTGGCCGGAGACCAGCAGGGTGTCGCCAGCCAGGGCGCCGGCGGGCAAGGTGACCTTGACATCGACCAGACCGCTGATCTCGGTGCGGCTGATGGTGCCGTCGTTGTTCGTGTCTTCGGTGATGACCACCGTGGGTGCGGCCGTGGCGGAGGTGTCGCCCATGACGGCGCTGTCGCTGCCGGGGAGCGAGATGTTGCCGGCCGCGTCGGTCAAGGTGGCGGTGATCGTCAAGCTTGCGCCATCAGCAGGACGGGCGTATTCAAAGGCGAGGATGCCGGCCGTGATATTGGCTGCGGTCAAGACCACCGGGCTCTGACCCGATACCGTCAGCGTGTCACCGGCCACTGCGCCGAGCGGGATGGTGACATTGACACCGACCGTGCCGCTGATCTCGGTATTGCTGATGGTGCCGTCGTTGTCGGCGTCTTCGCTGATGGTGACGACGGGCGCTGGCGTGGCGGTGGTGTCGATGATGCTGCCGGTGGCGAGAACGCCGCCGATGGTCAGTGGCACGGTCTCAACCGGCTCGCCGCTGATCGCGTCGCTCAGGGTCGCGACCGTGACGGTGAAGCTGGTGGTACCGGGGGCCAGCGTGATGGTGCCGTCGCCGTTGTTGGTGACGCCGGTGCTGAAAACCGGAGTCGCGGTGTAGTCCAGACCGGCGGTGGCGGTGCCCCCGCCCAGGGTGAAGGCAAAGGTGGTCGGGGTCGTGGCGGTGCCGACGACGCTGACGGTGTAGACCAGGTTGGTGCCTTCGTTGACGTTGTCCCCGGTCGGGCCGGCGGCGCCGGGTTCGATGGCGCCGATGGTGGGCGCAGATGTAGGCGCCACAGTCGGGGCAGCTGTAGGCGGCTCAGTCGGGGCAGTCGTTGGGGCAGCTGTAGGCGCCTCTTCTTGCTTCGGCGCTAGCACTGAGTAAGGCGCGCGTTGCAGCGCCGTATTTGGCGACACGTAAGCGGTTGATGTGTTGTTTAAAGTTACTCCCTCGGCGATACGCAGCAACTGCACAAAGTTGCTGCCGTTGTTAGCAGTGCTCCCAGAGGACGACCCGGCCGCAGTGGGTTCAGGTGTCTGGTTAAGGTTGGTGCCCTGCTTCACAGCATCAATGCTGGTCTTTGCGGTGTCCGTCGGCGTCACTGCGCTGCCTTGGGCGGTGGGTTCAGGTGTCTGGTTCAGGTCAGTGCCCCGCCTCAATGTATCTATGATGGTCTGGGCTGTGGCCGGCGTTGCCACTGCGCTGTCTTGAGCGGTGGGACGCTGCACGGACTCGGCCACGTTGTTGTCAAGCCGGACGCTTTGCGCGGGTGCGACGGCGAGCACACTACCGTCTAGCATCAAAAGTTCAACGTTGGCATTGCCTGTGGTGCGTATGATTTCGTCTTTTTGCAGTGCGTCGCCGACCTTGACGGCGCGGCTTACGCCCTGGGCATTAACGGCAAACACGGTGCCTGCACCAGTGATAGAAGTGACGGTAGCAATTTGGGCCATGATGATCTCCGGCTAAAACGATTGGGACTTGGAAAATGCGCGCAGGGCATTAACATTAAGAAGTGAAACTGAGGATAGGGAATAGTCGACGATTTGCCTATTGGACTTAGGTACAAATTAAAGCTTCACGGCGGTTTTTTCTATAGCACTGATGGGTGGGGATATTCATACCAATGACTCACCAAAAGGCGCTAATTCCAAGTCGGCCGTGGCCGACAGACGCAGCACCAGTTGCAGGCGATCGCGCACGCCGATCTTTTCGAATATGGCGCTCAGATGGGCTTTGACGGTGCGCTCTGAAATAAACAGCAGGTCGGCAACTTCCCTGTTGGATCGACCCACTGCCACAGCGCGAGCCACTTGCGCCTCGCGCTCGGACAGCAGCGCCCAGACATTGGTGACAGGTGTTAGGACAGCTATGGAGGTAAGTCCAGTCGTGGCGCCGACCGTTGCTTTGGTCCTAGCCAACTCCGCTCGTTCGGTTAGTGCAGCGTAGCTTGCGCCAACCAGTCGCTGCAGCAGTTCTCGCCCGACCCACAGACCGCCATGCTCGACCGCCTGTGCAACCTCTTGCAGCAGCGCTGGCACACCGTAGGAATGTGCGTAGCCGCGCACCCCTTGATTGAGCGCACTCAGGCCTTCAAGGGGATCGGGCATGCCAGAGACAAGCACGATTTGGGTGCCCGGTTCAGCCTGCAAAATTCGAACTATATATTCAGGCCATTGCGCGTCGGCGCTGCTCAGCCAGACCATGCACTGCGCCGGCGACTGATCGCGCAAGTGTGACATCAGAGCTTCTACATCGTACGCCTGACCCGCTTGAAAAGCCTGATGCCAGCGATCTGGTACTCCCGCTGCTGCACTGGTGAGGAAAATGTGCTGAGTGGTCATCGTTCAGTTAATGCGTTTGATTTGGCACGCAGAACGGGTTTGAGCAAGTAGGAAAGCACTGTTTTTTTGCCAGTCAGGATGTCCACCTGCGCCACCATGCCAGGGATGATCGGTAGATGGGGACCCAGGCTGGGTTTGTGCGTGCGCACTCGTATGTGGAAGAACGCATTGCCCTTTTCATCCAGCACCGAGTCAGCGCCGATGTTGATCACCTCGGCCATCAGACCGCCATAAATGGAGAAATCGTAGGCGGTGAATTTAACCATTGCTTCTTGACTTGGCCGCAGAAAACCAATGTCTTTCGGTGGGATTTGAACCTCCAGAATCAGCGTGTCATCCAGCGGCACCACTTCCACCACTTCTTTGCCGGGTTGCACCACCGCGCCCACGGTGTTGACCAGCAGTCGCTTAATGGTGCCGCGCACCGGCGACTTGATGTCAGTATGTTTAACCTTGTCTTCCAGTGCACGTCCACCCTCGGAGAGGCTGGCGAGCTTACTCATGGTCTCTGACAGTTCGGCACTCATCAGGTTACGGCTGCTGAGCTGAACTTCTTCGATCTTGCGCGAGGCCTCCAGAATGGACGACTGCACACGCGCGATTTGTGCCGTGGCTTGCTCGCGGTCACCGCGCAGGCGGGCAGCTTCGCGCTCCAGACGCAATACTTCGACTTCAGACACCGCGCCAGTGGCGACCAAGGGACGCGTGGCGTTGACCTCTTTGGTCATGAGTTCCATGCTTCGCTCGGCTTGTTCGCGACGTGCCCGCACTTCGTTCAGTTCCTGCTGGCGCTGCGCCAACTGGTTTTGCGAGATGGAAACCTGGGCGCGGATCTCGGCCCGGCGCGACTCATAGAGGCTCATCTCTTGGGCCACTACATCCGGCGCTTCGCGCAGTAACTCGCGCGACGGTGTAAATGCGGTTCCACGCGTCAGCGCCTCCAGCCGCAGCGCCTTGGCCTGCAACGCCAATTGGCCGACGCGGCTCTCTTGCATGTTGGAGACGAAGCGGGTGGGGTCCACGCGCAGCAACAGTTCGCCCGCTTCCACCACCTGGCCTTCGCGCACCAGCAAGGCCTCGACCACGCCGCCATCGACCGTCTGGATGATTTGCACCTGGCTTGTCGGCACCACGCGTGCCTCGCCATGCGTGACTTCGTCGATTTTGGCGAAACTGGCCCAGAGCAGTAGAAGCAACAAGGCGCCAGCGGCCACCCGCAGCAGGCTTCTGGCGCGCAAGGGTTCTTGCTGCAGGCGGGCCCAGTCGGCGTCGCCAGCCCAGTCGAACCGGTCTTGCTCCTCGACGGGTGTCAGTCGTTTTACAAGTGAGCCGAACGTGGCCGTGCTGAAACGTGCGCTTCGTTCAAGTTGGGCACTGGTGCGGTCAAAAAATGTTTTGCTAAACCAGACCATCAGGCAGCCTTTCCAATGCGCCCTTGGCGCAGTGCAGTCATGACTTGTTCTTTGGGCCCGTCGGCCATGATGCGTCCACCGTCCATAACGATGATGCGATCGACCAAGTCCAGCAGTGAGGTACGGTGGCTGATCAATACCATTGTTTTTCCCTGCGCATACTCGGTCAGACGTCGTTTAATCTCCTCTTCACTGGATGAATCCATGGACGAGGTTGGCTCATCCAGCAACAAAATGGACGGGTCATTGATGACCGCGCGCGCGATGGCGACGCCCTGGCGTTGCCCGCCCGATAAGGATTCACCGCGTTCACCCACCAGCAGGTCAAAGCCCTGCGGATGCTGGTTCACCAGATTGAGGATGCCACCGAGTTCCGCCGCTTTGACGATGGCGGCATCTTCGGCCAAAGGAGCACCCATGGTGATGTTGTCACGCAGGCTGCCGTAGAACAGCATCACATCTTGCTGCACGTAGCCGATCTGGCGCCGAAGTTCGGCCGGGTCGAGCTGGCGTAGGTCAATGCCATCCACAAGCACTGCCCCCTGTGTTGGCTGATACAGACCAAGAATGAGTTTTTCGAGCGTGGTCTTGCCCGTGCCAATGCGCCCCAGAATGGCCACTTTTTCGCCGGCCTTGATGCTGAATGACAGGTTGCGCACCGAGGGGGTGCTTTGACCGGGGTAGCTGAAGCTGACATCGCGAAAATCGATCGCGCCTTTGAGACGGCTGCGGCTGATGAAGTTGCTGTCTTTGGGGCGCTCGACCTCGCGTGCCATCATTTCATTCAGTGACGTCAACGCCGTGGCGGCCGTGTGGTATTGCACTAATAGACCTGCTACTTGTCCTATCGGCGCCATGGCGCGTGAGGCGAGCATGGTGCAGGCAATCAGACCGCCCATGCCGAGTGCGCGCTCAGAAATAAGATACACGCCCATGATGACAATGCACAGGTTCACGACTTGCTGAACAAAGGCCGACGTATTGCTCGCGGTGCTGGAGAGCAGGCGCAGTTGCGCACCAACGCGCGCCAGCAGGGCTGCGCCTTGTTCCCATTTGCGCTGGATTGAAGCCTCTGCAGCCAGCGCCTTGATGGTTTCAAACCCAACCAGCCCTTCGATGAGCGTGGCGTTGCGCTGCGCATTGGCGCGGTAGGTGGTTTCGGCCAGTTCATGCATCCGGCCTTGCACCGCTAGCGAATACAGCAGCATGATGAGCGCACCAACGCATAACGGGATCAACATCAGCCAGGAAATCCAGCCAATCGCGATCAGGAAGATCAGTGCAAACGGCAGGTCAATAAAGGCCACCACGGTGGCGGAGCCTATAAAGTCACGCACCGACTCAAAAGCGCGCAGGTTGGAAGCAAAGGAGCCAGCCGAGGCTGGGCGCTGCTCCATGCGGGCGCCCAGCACGCGCTCCATGATGAAGGCCGACAACTTGACGTCGGCGCGGCTGCTGGCTAAATCCACAAAGCGCCCGCGCATGGTGCGCAGCACCAGGTCGCTCACCAGCATGATCGACAAGCCCAGCGCCAGCACCCACAAGGTATCAAACGCCTGATTGGGCACCACACGGTCGTAGACGTTCATGGTGAACAAAGGCATACCGAGCGCAAAAAGGTTGGCCAGCAAAGCGGCCAGCAAAACATCGCGGTACAGCGGGCGACTCTCGGCGATCACACCCCAGAACCAGTGGTCGTGCCGTCCGATCCGGACCACCGGGGTGCGGGCATCAAAGCGCTGATTGGGTCGCGCGTAGATGGTACTACCCAAATAGTCGTCAGTCAGCTTGGCGAGCGGAATGTCCACCGGGGCCTCCTCTAGCTCCGGATAAACAACGCGCGCCTGACTACGGTCGGCGTTGAAGCCGAGCAGCACACAGGCCCGCTCGCCCTGCAGCAACACAATGGCGGGCAAAAGGGCCTCATTGAGTTGCGCCAGTGGGCGGCACACCAACTGGCTGCTGAGTTGGGCGCGGCGCGCGGCGCGTGAGAAAAGGCTGGGGGTTAGACGGGCATGTTCGGCCGGAAGACCTGCCATCAGTGCGTCACGTGTGGCCACCTCGCCATGAGCGCGCGCGACGATTAGAAGGCAAGACAACAAATCATCCGGCGCTACACGCGCCACGGGTGCATTCCCTGCGCCTGTCCTTGGTTCACTAAACATGCAAAACGCACTCCCTATTTTTTAGAAGCAGGTTAGAAGGTGCGGCCGTTGGTGACCGTTTCGCTAAGAATCTTCCATTGCCCGTTTACATATTCCATAGACAGCGTCTTTTCAGTGGAATCGCGGTGATCCTCAGAGCCATATTCCTGCGTGAAGCTGACTTGCGAGGTTTTGGAATCGCACTGGGTTGGCGTGATGTTCTTTGCCACGACGGAGATGTTGCCTTGCTTGCTAACGCGCTTTTTCCTTAAGGTTTCCCATTGGGCACGCTTTAAGTTTTGGGCTGGCACAAACGCATCGCTGTAGGAGGAAAAATAGTCATTGAGGTCCTTCTTGTTCCATGCTGCAATCCACTTTTCAACTGTGGGTGAGATGCTTTCGCAGGTGGATTTTTCAGGCGCTGGAGGCGGGGTGACCTGTGGTGCGACCGGTGGTGCGGCCGTGATCAGCGGTGCACGGACCAAAGGCAAAGCAACTTTATCCAAAATGATCGGTGCGGGTAGGGCGGTATCGCACAATAGTTCGTCGTCGTTGGCTTCAGTACCTGCTGCCAAGGGCAGGACATCGTTCTGAATAGGGCGCAGTTGCAGGCTTGGCAGCAAAGACCCATTGATTGCCAGCACCCGTGCCTTGGCCAGTTGGTAGTCCTCTTTCGCATTGGCCAGGGACCGCCGTGATTGGAATAGCTCGTTTTCCGTGTCCAGCAGGTCGAGCAAAGAGCGTTGTCCAATATCAAACTGCTGCCGGTAGGCCTCACGCGCTTTGGTGGTGGCGAGTTCATGTTGCGACAGAAGAACGATTTGATCCTCAAGCTTGATCACGTCGTTGAGCGCAATCAGCGCAGTTTGACGCACATCGCGGCAGGTTTTATCACGCAAATAAAAAGCCGAACTGAGCTTGGCTGCGTACTGGCGAATGCGTGCTGAGTCACTGCCTCCACGGTAGAGGTTGTAATTCAGGACCAGTTGCACCGCGCTGTCTCGGTAGTCAAGACCGAATCCGTTGCGATTTTTTTCCATACTTTGTTTGGCTACAAACTCCAGCGTGGGGTAGTTCGGAGACTCTCGCAATTTGGCTTCGGCCCGGTAGGCCCGCAGGGTGGATACGGCGCCTAAAAATTCGGGGTTGTTTCGAACTGTGTTTTCCACAAATTTGTCGCGCGAGGGCAGTGATTTTGCAAGATTGGGGGTGGGCTGCAAGGGATCGGCCGGTGCCTCACCCACCACCCGCTGGTAGCGTATGGAAACGTCACGCAGATTGCTCACCTCAATGGCCCAGTTGGACTCTGCCAATGCAAGACGACCGGCAGCTTGCTCCAAGTCGACGCGGCGCCCTACGCCTGCCTTCACTCGGTCCTCTACGCGGGCGTGGACCTCGGCATGGTTGTTGTAGTTGTCGAGCGCCAAGGTGACGAGTTCACGGTATCGGAGCACGTCAATGTAGGCGCCTACCGCTCCCAAGGCAATTTGGTCACTGGCGGAAAGCAGCTCGTAATATGAGGCCAAGCGAGAGTGTCCTAAACGACGCACATTTAAGTCGGTCGAAAACCCGTCGAAAAGCATCTGATTCAACGTCAGGGTGGTCGTTGAATTGGTATAGGCGCCCAAAGATGTCGCCCCGGAGATGAGTGAGTTTTTCTTGCCGCTATCCACCGATAAATCAATTTTGGGAAACCATCCGCCTTTGGCCGCATCCTGTTCACCGGTTAAGGCCAGAAGATTCTGGTGTCTGAATCTGACTTCGGGATTGTTAAGGATTGCGCGTTCCACCGAGTCCTTGAGGGAGTTTGCAGGTTGTGCCCACACGGATCCACCGAACATGATTGCGCAGATGGCGGTCGGAACGAAAAATTTATTGTGCATTCGCATTTGGAACCTATTCATGTTGTGACGGCGAGAGACAAGTTGCGTTTTAGCCTGCATTGAGATTGGAATTTCATTTGGATGTATCGGGGTAGTCTGAGCAACTCACTTCACGAGGAAGTAGTCGTTGGGTATTTTTTAAATAGCGCATTCTCAAGAAGCCAAAGTCAAACACCCCTAAAATTACGCACGATCAATCAATCAATCAATTAAATTCACAATCAAGATACAAATCTGATTGTAAACTATAAAAATCACTTGCATGTGATTTTTTAAACTAGTAGTTATATCAAAAATTGACTAAATTAGCTATAAAGTTAAGTTTGGCTGCGTTGAGTCGCTATTGAATTTGAAGTACCCGCTCCCCAATTCATTTCGCGCATTTAAGACATAGTCGGTGCTGCGCACGGACAGGAGGACGAGGCCGTTGGTATTGATGCGGCTGACCAAGGCTCGATTTTTGATAAGTTCGACCGCAGCGCTGCTGCCCAGGTGGTACCCGGTGCGGGCTTGGGCTTGGGCTTGTATTTGGTGCGTGCGATTGCGCGCAGTGAAGGCGGGGAGGTGACGGATGAAAGCCACCCTAGCCAAGGCTCGCGATTCAATTTGCGACTTCCATTGGCCTCTAAGCCAATAGAATATTGCTTAAGCAGCTACTAATTAAATAGCAAGTTATTCAAGCCAGGCGTCACAAAGCTTGGGCTTGCTATGGGCAGATTCAGCGCCCGCGCCGCACCCTAAGCAATTCATCCAATATCAAGCAGGCGGCGCCCACGGTGATGGCGCTGTCGGCGATATTGAAGGCGGGGAAATGCCAGCCCAGCCCGTGAAAGTCGAGAAAGTCGACCACATAGCCGTACAAAAGGCGGTCAATCACGTTGCCAATGGCGCCACCCAAAATGCAGGCCATCGCAAATGAGAACAGCTTTTGGCCAGCGTGCGATTTCAGTAGCCACAAAATCAGCAGGGCCGCTCCGACGCCAATGACCGTGAAAAACCAGCGTTGCCAACCCCCCGCACCCGCCAGAAACGAGAACGCAGCGCCGCTGTTGTGCACCCGCACCACGTTGAAAAACTGGGTCACCATCGTGCTGTCGCCTAGTTGGTAGGTGCCCACAATCAGTACTTTGGTGAACTGGTCGGCCATCAAAATGACCAGAGCCAGTCCCAGCCACTGCCATAGGCCGCTTGCGCTTCTGATAGGTTTGCGGGCCATCAGGCAAACGTCCTGACTTCGCCCGTGCCTTCGAGGTTGCTGGTGCAGCGGCCGCAAATGGTGGGGTGGGCGGGGTCAATGCCGATGTCGTCACAGTAGTGCCAGCAGCGCTCACACTTTATGGATTTTGTGGCACTAGAGCTTACTGAAAGAGCCTCACCAGCTACTAATTGAATAGCGGATGTAATGAAGACAAACTTCAAATCTTCCCCCAAACTGGCCAGCAGTGCGAAGTCAGTTTCAGTCACCGTGAGCGTGACTTGGGCTTGCAGCGACGAGCCCACCTGGCCCTCGGCCCGCAGCACTTCAATGTCTTTGTTGACGACATCGCGCAACTCGCGGATGCGCGTCCACTTGGCGAGCAAGTCCGCATCGGGCTCACCCACGGCCGCATAGGTGTCCAGGAAAATGGAGTCTTTGCTGTCGATGGGCGTCTTGCCCTCGGCGCCCAGCACAGCCCAGGCTTCTTCGGCGGTAAAGCTCAAAAACGGGGCCATCAGGCGCAGCATGGCTTGGGTGATTTGCCACAGGGCGGTTTGGGCGCTGCGACGGGCCAGCGATTTGGGCGCGGTGGTGTAGAGCCGGTCTTTGAGCACGTCCAGGTAGAACGAACCCAAATCTTCTGAGCAGTAAATCTGCAGCTTGGCCACTACGGGGTGAAATTCGTACACCTCGTAGTGCGCCAGAATGTCGGCCTGTAACTGGGCCACACGGCTCAAGGCGTAGCGGTCAATCTCCAACATCTGATCGAATGGCACGGCGTCTGCCGCCGGGTCAAAGTCGCTCACATTGGCCATCAAAAACTTGAGGGTGTTGCGGATGCGGCGGTAGGTGTCGACCACGCGGGCCAGAATTTTTTCGTCGCCTGCAATGTCGCCCGAGTAGTCGCTGGCGGCCACCCACAGGCGGATGATTTCAGCGCCCAGCTTTTTGGAGGTCTCTTGCGGGTCCACGCCATTGCCTTGGCTCTTGCTCATTTTGTGGCCCTTGCTGTCCACGGTAAAGCCGTGGGTCAGGATGCCTTTGTAGGGCGCGCGGCCGTACATGGCGCAGGCTGTGAGCAGCGACGAGTGGAACCAACCCCGGTGTTGGTCGTGGCCTTCCAGATACAAGTCAGCTTCGGGACCGCTGGCGTGACCGGCACCGGCGTGTGAACCTTTGAGCACGGTGGTGTGCGTGGTGCCCGAGTCAAACCAGACTTCCAGAATATCGGTGCTTTTGGTGTAGCTTGGGGCATCGACTGCACCCAAAATTTCTTCAGTCGTGACCTTGCTCCAAGCCTCCACGCCGCCTTGCTCGATCAGGTTGGCGGCAATGTCCAAAATCTCCATCGTGCGCGGGTGCAGCTCGCCGCTGTCTTTGTGCAAGAAAAAGGGCAGGGGCACGCCCCAACTGCGCTGGCGCGAGATGCACCAGTCGGGGCGACCAGCAATCATGTCGCGCAAGCGGGTTTTGCCGTTTTCGGGGTAGAAAGATGTTTCTTCGATGGCATCCAGCGCCAACTGACGCAGCGATTTGGGTGCCTTGTCTGTGGTGAACACGCCCTCGCCCTCGTCCATGCGGATAAACCACTGGGCTGCCGCGCGGTAGATCACCGGGGTTTTGTGGCGCCAGCAATGCGGGTAGCTGTGGGTGATATCAAGCGTGCACATCAATCGACCCGCCTCACGCAGGGCCTCGATGATCACCGCGCAGGCTTTCCAGATGTGCTGGCCGCCAAACAAGGGCAGCTCAGCCTCATAGGCGCCGTTGCCTTGCACCGGGTTCAGGATGTCGTCGTAGGCCATGCCATGCGCGACGCAGGAGTTGAAATCTTCTACGCCGTAAGCAGGGGAGGAGTGAACCAGACCGGTGCCGTCGTCGGCCGTGGCGTAGTCGGCCAGATAGATCGGGCTCAGGCGGTCATAGCCCTCGTGCACATGGGCCAAGGGGTGTTTGAAATTCAAGCCGCCCAGGTTTTTGCCCAGTGTGGTGGCCACCACGGTGCCGGTGAGCTGGTAGCGCTCCATGCACTTGTCAACCAGGCTCTCGGCCAGCACTAAAAGGCCACGCTCGGTGTCCACCAGCGCGTAGGTCAGCTCGGGGTTCAGGTTGAGGGCCTGGTTGGCGGGAATGGTCCACGCGGTGGTGGTCCAGATGACGGCAAAGGCGTCTTTGCTCAGCGTCTCTAGGCCGAAGGCGGCGGCCAGTTTGTCGGGCTCGGCACTTAAAAACGCTACATCGAGGGTTTGCGATTTTTTGTCGGCGTATTCAATCTCGAACTCGGCCAAGGAGGAGCCGCAGTCAAAACACCAGTAAACCGGTTTGAGACCCCGATAGACAAACCCGCGCTCCACCACCTTTTTAAAGGCGCGCAGTTCTTCGGCTTCGTTCTTGAAATCCATCGTGCGGTAGGGGTGGTCCCACTCGGCCAGCACACCCAGGCGCTTGAAGTCCACCCGTTGCAGGTCGATTTGCTCGGTGGCAAAGGCGCGGCTTTTGGCCTGCATGTCGTCACGGGCCAGTTTGCGGCCAAACTTCTTTTCGATCGCGTTTTCAATCGGCAGACCGTGGCAATCCCAGCCGGGAATGTAGGCTGCGTCCATGCCCTTGAGCTGACGCGCCTTCACAATCATGTCTTTCAGAATCTTGTTGACCGCGTGGCCCATGTGAATCTGGCCATTGGCGTAGGGCGGGCCGTCATGCAGCACAAATTTGGGCGCACCGGCTCGGGCATCGCGCAAGCGCTTGTACAAACCTTTGTCTTCCCAGTCCTTGACCCAGCCCGGCTCACGCTTGGGCAGGTCGCCGCGCATGGGAAACGGGGTATCGGGCAGGTTCAGGGTGCTACGGTAATCAATTTTGTCAGACATGGCCAACTCTCAGAAGGGGAATTTTCAAGGGAGCAAGCCGCGAAGGCGGGCTTGCTTTAATTATTTGGGGTGGGAGACGCGGGGCAAAGTGCGTCGCTGCAGCCCTGCTAAATTCGGGCTGCCAACCAGTCGCGCGCATCTACGCAGTCTTGGCGTATGCCTTTCATCAAGGCGTCCAGACCGTCGTATTTCAGCTCTTCGTGTAGTTTGTGCAGCAGTTCCACGCGGATGATTTTACCGTAGGCCCCCTCATCGCCCAGGGTCTCGGGCCAATCGAGGCAATGGGTTTCCAGCAGCACCCGCCCGCCATTCACATCTGTTGGGTCCAGCGACGGGCGAACGCCCAGGTTGGCTACACCCGCCACCGGCTGATCGGCCAGCCCATGCACCAACACCACAAATATGCCGCTGGCAGCCGGTTTCCAGTGGGCAAAGCGCAGGTTGAGGGTTCTGAAACCCAGCTCACGCCCTAGCTTTCGACCATGAACGACGTGGCCGGATATGCGGTAAGGGCGCCCCAAAAGCCTGGCAGTATCGGCCATGCGGCCTTCACTGAGGGCCTCACGCACCGCCGAGCTGGAGACGCGCAGGCCATGCACTTCGTAGCTGTTCATGCGCGCCACATCAAAGCCTTGACTCAGGCCCGCCGCGTCGAGCAAGGCGTAGTCGCCCGCGCGTTTGGCGCCAAATCGGAAATCATCGCCGACCAACACGTAGCGTGAGCCCAGCCCGTTGATCAGCACCTCGTCAATAAACGCAGCGGGGGAGAGTGCGGCGAGGCGGGCGTCAAAGGGCAGCACCACGGTTTGGTCGACGCCGCATTGGGCCAGATCACTCAGCTTGTCGCGCAAGGTGCCGATCCGGGCGGGTGCCAGGTCGGGCTGCTGTGCAGCGGCGGCAAAGTAGTCGCGCGGGTGGGGCTCAAACGTCATCACGCAGCTGGGCACGCCGCGTTGCTGGGCTTCGCTGCGCAAGAGGGCCAGCATGGCCTGATGACCCCGGTGCACGCCGTCAAAGTTGCCAATGGTCAGCGCACAGGCGGGAGCGATGCCGGGGTGATTAAAGCCGCGAAAAACCTTCATTTTTTTGTTACTTTTTGATAGCACATTGCGCCGCTCGTTCGCGGGCATGAAGCCGTAGTGTCATAAAAACAAGTTATATTGTGACTTAGCAGCAAGGCACCTCTTTTGGGCCCTGTTGGCATCAGCAAACGTCAGTCGTGTCAGTGGTTCAGTCAATGATTCCAGGAGGCGTATTTTGAAGGTTTTGAAGCTGTCAGCCCAGGGCTTGCCCCAATCATGGATTTCGCTTGAGCAAGCGGTCATTCACTACGCCGCCAACCAGGTGCGCTGGGAAATGGGCAAGGAAATAGCGGTGTTTCATGGCGGGCACAACGCCATCACGGGCGAGCAGTCGGTCATCACCGTCAACAGCATCATTGGCACCCGGGGCGTGCCCAGTATCAACCCCTTCAACCTCAAGCCCGGCCTGACCAACAGCAAGCTTTTCTTTCGGGACCGCAATGTATGCGCCTACTGCGGCAACCATTTCGTTGAAGAAGACCTGACGCGTGAGCACATCATTCCGTTTGCCCAAAACGGCATTGACGTCTGGATGAATGTGGTCACCGCCTGCCGCCCTTGCAATCACCGCAAAAGCCACCGCACCCCGGAGCAGGCCAACATGCCCTTGCTCTACACGCCTTATGTGCCCAGCCTCTGGGAAGATTTCATTTTGCGCAACCGCCGCATTTTGGCCGACCAGATGGAGTTTTTGATGGCGCATGTGCCCAAGTCGTCTCGGTTGATGGTTTGACTTTTTAATTTATTTTCAATAAATAAAATTGTATTTATTGAATTAGTGTCATAGTGCGTTAGCCATGTGGTTGCAGGTTTGCCCTGTACTTCATGCCTTCCAAAAACGCATCTGGGGCACACCATGTTTCATCCAACCACTGTCCGCCAAGCGGCCCACCTTGTTTTGGTCATGGGCGCCTGCTGGCAGCTGCCGGCCTTGGCGCTCACCACAGACACCCCGTCGATACAGGCTCGAGCCGTGGTGCCGCCCGCCCTCATGCTGGGCAAAAATTGGCAAGCCAGCCTTAACCCATCGGCCTATCTGGTCAGCGAAAAGCTGGACGGCGTACGTGCATTTTGGGATGGTCAGGTGCTGCGTTTTCGCAGTGGCCGCCTGATCGCAGCGCCCAAGTGGTTTTTGGACGCCTTGCCAAAGACCCCGCTGGATGGCGAACTCTGGATGGGGCGTCAAAGTTTTGACCGCGTCTCGGCTGCGGTTCGGCGCAACACGCCGATTGACGCAGAGTGGCAAGCGCTTAAATACATGGTGTTTGACCTGCCGGGCACACCGGGCACATTCGCTGAGCGCTCGGCGCAAATAGTCAATGTCGTCGGGGCGGTCGGCGTGCCTTGGATGCAGCCTTTGCCACAGTTCAGAGGGACTGACGCCGACACGCTGGAGCGGCAGTTGAAGACTTTGGTGGCAGACGGTGCCGAAGGTTTGATGCTGCACCACGCCAACGCCCTGTGGACGCCCGGGCGCAGCGATGCCCTGCGAAAACTTAAATCGGTGCCCGATGAAGAAGCCCGTGTGGTGGGGCACTTGCCTGGAAAAGGCCGACACTCTGGAAGCATGGGGGCTTTGCTGCTGGAAATGCCCAGCGGTCAGCGTTTTGCCCTAGGCACCGGTTTCACCGATGCCCAGCGTGCGTCACCGCCAGCGCTGGGCGCCGTGGTGACTTACGGCTACCGGGACCGCACGCCGGCCGGCATTCCCAAGTTTGCGAGCTTTTTGAGGGTGATGCCAGCCGAGTGATCGGCTGGTGATTCAGGCAAAAACGCCGGCTGTGTCCTGCATCCGGTCAGACACTTCGCCCAAGTGGTGTAGGGTGTCGCCAAAAGTCATCTCCAGCTGGGTCAGCTTCTTGAAGTAATGACTCACGATGTACTCGTGGGTCACGCCAATGCCGCCGTGCAGCTGCACCGCTTGCTGGCCAACAAAGCGCATGGAGTTGCCCAGTTGGTACTTGGCGCGGGCCATCGCCGCACGACGCTCGGGCGCCGGGGCGTTGAGTTTGAGGGCGGCGTAATAGCTCATCGAGCGGGCCAACTCAAGCTGCATTTTCATATCGGCTGCGCGGTGTCGCAGAGCCTGAAAACTGCTGATGATCACGCCAAACTGTTTGCGCGTGTTCATGTACTCGGCGGTTATGGCCATGGCTTTGTCCATCACGCCCACAGCTTCCGCGCAGGTGGCGGCAATGCCGATGTCCACCGCGTGTTCTAGGGCGGTGAGGCCGTCCAGCGTGATCAAGGTGGCTGGCGTGTTGACCAGCGAGAGTTCAGCGGCGCGGCTGCCGTCTTGGGTCCCGTAGCCGCGTGCCGTGACGCCAGAGGCTGAGCGTTCAACCAAAAACAAGGCGATTTTGTCGCCCACCGTGGCCGAGACGATAAAGGCATCCGCCATGTCACCTGCTGATACTATGCTTTTGCTAGCTGTTACAGCCCATCCAGCGGTCGTTTGAGTCGCTTTTGATGCGCAAACATCCAGTTGGTAGCGCGCACCACGCTCTTGGTAAGCCAACACCACCAAGGCCTCGCCGCTGGCAATTGCGGGCAGCCATTGGGCTTTGGCGGCCTCGGGTGCGTAGCCTGAGAGCACGCCTCCGGCGATCAGGCTCTGGGTGAGCGGCTCCAGCACAATGCCGCGGCCCAGCTCTTCCATCGCCACCATGCCCTCGACCGGCCCCATGCCCATGCCGCCGTCAGCCTCCGACACGTACAGGCCGCACAGGCCCAACTCGGCGATCTCGTTAAAGGCCGCGCGTGAAAACCCACCGGCGCTCACCGCCTCGCGGCGGCGGTCAAAACTGTAGCCCTTGTCCACCCACTTGCGCACCGCGTCGCGCAGTTGTTCCTGGTCGTCTGTGAAATCAAAATTCATGTGTTTCTCCTGTTCAGTTCTTTCGGGCAGGCTTCAGCCCAGCACCGTCTGGGCCACGATGTTGCGTTGCACTTCATTGCTGCCGCCATAAATGGAGGTCTTGCGCATGTTGAAGTAGGTAGAGGCCAGCGGGGCGCAGTAAGCGGCGCCCACGGTGTCGCCTTGCCATCCCGCTTCCATCGCCTCGTGAATGAGGGGCAGGGCGTAGGGTCCGGCGGCCAGCATCATGAGTTCGCTGTAGCGCTGCTGAATTTCGCTGCCGCGAATCTTCAACAAGCCGGCGATGTCGAGCGACTGCTTGCCATTTTTCTCGGCGGCCAGCACGCGCAGCACCATCATCTCAAGCGCCACCACATCCACTTCGAGCTTGGCAATTTCGTCTTTGAAACGGCTGTCCAAGTACAAGCCTTCGGCTTTGGCAATGCGTTTAAGGCGCTCCAACTCGCGCTTGGCGCGGTTGACATCGGCGATGTTGGTGCGCTCGTGGCTGAGCAAGTGCTTGGCGTAGGTCCAACCCTTGTTTTCTTCACCAATCAGGTTCTCGGCGGGCACTTCGACGTTGTCAAAAAATACCTCGTTGACCTCAGCCTCGCCGTCCAGCAGCACGATGGGGCGCACGGTGACGCCGGGCGATTTCATGTCGATCAGCAAAAAGCTGATGCCGGTTTGGGGCTTGCCCTCGGTGCTGGTGCGCACCAGGCAAAAAATCCACTCGCCGTACTGGCCCAGCGTGGTCCAGGTTTTTTGGCCGTTGACCAAGAATTTGTTGCCCACCCGCTCGGCTTTGCACTTGACTGAAGCCAGATCCGAGCCCGAACCGGGTTCGCTGTAGCCTTGGCTCCACCACACTTCGCCACTGGCAATGCCGGGCAAAAAGCGCTGTTGCTGTTCTGCGTTGCCAAAAGCCATGATGACCGGGGCCACCATCACCGGGCCAAAGGGCACGACGCGGGGCGCACCGGCCAGTGCGCATTCTTCTTCAAACAAATGCTTTTGGATGGAGTTCCAGCCCGGGCCGCCAAACTCTTTGGGCCAGCCGTGGCCGAGCCAGCCTTTTTTACCCAAAATCTTGGCCCAGCGCTGCATGTCGTCACGCGACAGGCGCAGGGCGTTGTGCACCTTGTGCGAGAGGTCTGCAGGCAGGTTTTCGTGGACCCAAGTGCGGATGGTCTCGCGGAAGGTTTGCTCTTCAGGGGTAAATGCCAAATCCATAAAAAAGTCTCCAGTTAAGCCGAATAACGGTTTTTAGCACGGTCGTGCCTTTAAGTCTGTACAGGCGGCGACAACCCCAATTCTGAACACAGTAATTGCACCGTGGCGGTCAACTGCGCCACTTCGGCTTCCAAGCGCGCAATGCGCTCAGCGGTTTGGCTGCTGGCGCCTGCGTGACCGGCGTGGCTGCTTGCGCTGGCCATCATGTCAACCGGGCCGCACAGCAAATGTGCCCAGCGCTGTTCACGGGTGCCGGCGCCGCGTGGCAACTTGACGACCAGCGGCCCGCCTTTTTCTGCCGAGCGGTCTTGCAGTTCTTCCAAAAAACCTTCCACAGAAGAAATATCGGCAAATTTGTACCAGCGCTCGGCGTTCAGGCGCAACTCGCCCGCAGTTTGTGGGCCGCGCAACATCAAAAGCCCCAGCAACACGGCCGATTGTTCAAACACGCCCACACCGCGCTGAAAATTGTGTTCGTAGCGCGTGGCGCGCCCACCGCTCATTTCGCGCACCAAACCCATCGATTTGAGCGTGTCCAGCGATGTGGCCACCTGCGCTTCGTCAAGCTCCATGAGAGGGTCGCGGCTGCTTTTCTGGTTGCAACCCAACAGCAGAGAGTTGAGCGATAGCGGGTAGCTGTCGGGCACAGTGCGGGCTTTTTCCATCAAGGTGCTGAGCACTCGGGCATCCACCGGGCTCAAGAGGGGGGTGCTGGGGGCTGGGGTGGTCTGGGGTGTGAGGGTCATCGTCATAAAATTAGTCAGGTATGAAAAACATCGTTATTTTGATCTCAGGCAGCGGCTCCAACATGGCTGCCATCGTAAATGCAGCCCAGCGTGAGGCCTGGTCAGAGAAGTATGGCGCACGCGTGGTTGCCGTCATCAGCAACAAGGCCAATGCGCAGGGCTTGGTTTTTGCGCAAGAACAAGGCTTGGCCACCGAGGTGCTGGACCACAAAGCTTTTGCATCGCGCGAAGCTTTTGATGCCGCGCTGGTTGCCTTGATTGACCGCTTCGACTTGCCGGGGCAGCCCGTGTTGGTGGTGCTGGCTGGATTTATGCGAATTTTGACGCCCGGTTTTGTGAACCATTACGCTGGACGTTTGCTCAACATTCACCCATCGCTGTTGCCCGCTTTTACCGGCCTCAATACCCATCAGCGCGCCTTGGACGCGGGTTGCAAGGTGGCAGGCGCCACGGTGCATCAAGTCACCGCCGAGCTGGACCACGGCGGCATTTTGGCGCAAGCCGTTGTGCC
>CANBUY010000055.1 GCA_947372745.1 Comamonadaceae bacterium
TGCCTGCCTTGGTGCGCAGGTCGATCGTGCCGTTGCCGTTGGTCACCACGTTTTTGAGCACTGTTAAGTTGCCCGCTGTCAGGTTGAGGTTGATCGCCGCGTTGCCCGCAGTGGTCACCAAGCCGTCATGTCCCGCCGGTACACCACCAAACGTATCCTGTGAATTAATTGCCGCCACACTACCGATAATCAGGTTAGCGTTAGACGTTGACTCCACTTTTCTCAGCCAGATCTCACCCCCAGCTTGAGCCGCTACTGTGGCGACTTCTTTAAATTCAATGCGCTTGCCGTTAGCACCAATGTTATGCCCGGCCTGAAACAATAGATTGTTGTTAGTTCCCGCAGTAAGTATTTCAGCGTTGGTGTCATTGCTTGTGTTAGTACTGATGTCATGTCCAGCTATTAACTGGATCGTGCCTGTGTAGGATCGAATGGTGGCTGACTGCTGAATTTCAGGGTCAATGGCCAAATCTGAACTTGCCCCACCTGCACGCAGATCGATGGTGGCTGTTCCATTGTTGGCACCGTCATTGGTGACATCAACATTGCGCGAAATTGTAAGCTTGCCGTCTTGAGTTGCAAGGGAGACATCGCCTGCTTTTGTAGTGACCCCGCTATAACCAGCCTCTAAGCCCACATTGGATACCGTTCCGACAATCATTGCATCTGTATTCCTAACGGATACGCTCTCCCCGGATAAGCCCATGTCGGCAGAAAAACGTGCTATTAGATTAAATGAAGTCGCAGAACCCGAAGGGTAACCATTCAAGACAACATTGCCGGCATCGACCCTAACGAGCAAACCAGAAGTTGCTGAGGCAACCGAACCTGCTGTGACTTTCTTGTTTTGGGTAATATCACCGGCCATTGCATGCAAAACCGCTGAACCAGAAACAGTGAGTCCGGTTACATCTATGGCATTCGACGTGCTCGCCACCGCATCAATCGTTATCCCGTTGGTATGGTTATTTGTAAAACCAAGGTTGCCTTCGCTGACTTTTGCTGCGAATTTACCGCTGACAATATTTGTATTCGTCAGATCGGCACCGGTGTTTGCATCAACCGAAAAATTTCTCGTTGTGACTATGTTCGCTACACCCGTCGTGTCTTCGTTTACAGCGGCGTTCACTGACTTAAGCGTCACGTTTCCGTCAAGGGCAGAAATGCCATTACTGCTGTAGGCTCCGTGGGCTGCTGCAATTCCAGTATCTACACCACCGATGGCCAGAGTGGTGTCATTTACGATGCTTAGATTTTTTCCAGCAGTCACCAGAGTGGCCGTTACGATTCCAATCTGATTGGTTGTATTCTCCAAAATAGCATTGCCTGTATCGGCTTTAAGGTAGAGACCAGAGACCTTAATTTTGGATTTGACTTCGGTCAAATCTTGCGTAATGTCGCCGGCGGTCAGATACAGCCCAACTTTTCCAGTATTCGCCTCGATTCCATTTTTATTGACTACAGCTTCTCCGTTATAGGTGCCGTCACTACTGGCAGTTCGGGTCGTGACTGGAACCTGGCCGACAATCAGTCCACTGCTGATGTCTTTGAACTCCATACCCTGCTCGCTAATAGCAGCAGCTAGCGTGTTGATGGTATTGTTGTTGTTCAGCTTCGACGTGTTTTTTGAGCCAACGAATAACTTGTCAGCGTTGACGATCGCGATCGCTGTTTCCAGCACCGCACCATTCACGGCGGTCAAGCTCACGGCCCCGGTCCCTGCATTGACGTTCTTCGCCAAGGTAAGGTCTCCGTTGCTGATCGTGAGTGTGACATCCTTGTTGGTGGGGGTCGTCGTCGTGGACAAAGGCGTAACACCACCTGTAGCCGCGCCCGCCGTCCATCCCGTAAATTTATGCACACCTTCATTCGTGTAAGAAGTTGACGTCGGCGTAGTTAAGGGCGAGTTGACCGTGAATCGATGACTTGTCACTGCGCCAATTAATAAACTCTTTGCGTTCGTGAAATCAAGATGACCACCCACGTTCGCTGCCAGCGTGTTGACTACGCTACTGCCATTCAGTACAAAATCCCCGCCGCCAAGAAGTTGCACATTGTCAGCAGTGAGGGCGCCCGCATTGGTACCCGTCACACCCTGCCCAACGACGTCAAGACTCAAGGTCCGTCCGGTATTGCTATTGGGTTGCTGCTTAACGGTGAGCGGCGCATTGATTGCAATGGCTGCACGTCCGGCCATCGTGGGCGTGCCCATTAAGAGCGTCAGGTCATCACGGAACGTGCTTGCATTGGCAATTGTCATTCGACCGCTTGAATCGCTGCGGCCAATGGTGATGTCATAAAATCCATGTGTCGCGTTAGCGACCAGTGCTGGCTGAGCCCCAGAAAAGACGACTTTGAAAGTCGAATCAGTATTTTGCGTCACGACTGCCGTCATACCGGCCGCATTCAGCGCCGTTTGTATATTGCTAGCCAATGTCGCGGGGGAGTTGTTGTAGACAATATTCCCCGTTGTCTGAGTGCCATTGGTCAAACTGAAGCTGCCGCCACTATTTCCCTGAATGCTTAATTGCTGCTCTTTGGCACTAGGGCTCGTGACGGTGACCACTGTTCCAGGTTGAAAAATCCCAATCGAACTACCGTTAAACCAGTTTTCGCCTAGATACAGTGTTTTGATCCCAGATGCTGCAATTGGCGCCATGCCTGCGGTGCCCAACTCAATATTTGTATCCGCTGAATAAGGCCTTACCAGCAGCTCACCATAACTTGCTACCCGCAACCGGCTGCTACCCGAATTCTCAAGCTGCATCGAATCAGCGACGAAAGAGATATCACCAATCGCAGCACTTCTACTGGCATCCTTGCCGATATACATATCGACACCTTTGGAAAATATGCCATAACTATTGTCACCAACAGAAGTGCTTGAACTCTTGCCGCCAGAAATTCCGGTCAGAACAATATTGCCGCTGCCTGAAACGATACTGGTGTTGGTATTTTCAAGGCGGATGCCGTGGTTTTCAGTGATGAAATCCCAGCTGCCACCACCGCCTTTGCCTGTGATGGAAATATCACCCGAAGCTGTTTTTAACAAGGCGGCTGAGGAGATAATCACCCCGTCATAACGACTGCCACCCGTTGGGGCAGTGGTCGCGGAAGCATCTCCCAGTACGGTCATTTTTCCACTGCCCGTTTCAAGGGTTATACGGGATGCGCCACCTTCGCCAAGAATCACACCATCCTTATTACCCGAAGTCTGCCCCTGCACGATACCTGTAATATTTATGGGCCCTGTGTTGGTGCTTATTACTGTAGCAGCACCAGAAATTTTGACGCCGGCACTGGTGACTGACGAACTAGAGGCCGTTTTACCCGCGATATCCAATTGGCCACCCGCCGTCGTCAATACGACATTTTTCAGATTAACCCCGTCGTAAATGCCTGCGCCATCTGAAGCAAATCCTGTGGCATAGGCACCGGTGCTACCCAACTTGATGAAGCCCCCATTGGTCAGGATACTGGCGCCGTCCATAATGACGGCACCACCTGTGGCAGCGGTTGCTACAAACGGGTTTAGAGTGACGTCAAGCTTGCCGCCGTTTGCACTGGTTACACCGTCAATTCCAAAGTTTTTAATTTTGATCGAACGGTCAGAATTAAAGGTGAGCGTTTTTGCGGTTGCATCGTGAACCCCAATGTTGAAGCTATCCTGAACCAAGTCTGTATAACCGGCTGATTGGCCAGCAACATTACCCCCGGTTAGTGAAAAGATAGTGTCTTGAGCCCACAGCTCAATTTTGGGAGAACCAGCAATGCTGGTGGATGCCGTCAATACATTTCCTGATGCATTTGCAAAATTCATCGCGCCAGCTTTGAGCGCAATGGTTGTCGGACCCGCCAGCGTGAGACTACGCAGCGGGCCTGTCGTGTTTTGAGTGTTATTGGCGTTAGAAACCGTAGCACCTACGAAATTTCCAGATGTAGAACCCAGGACAATGGCACCAGGCAAAAAGGCGGATGCTGCCGTGGTATCAATCGTCAAGGCTTGTGGTGACCAACCTATCGAAGTCGGTTTACCTGAAATGATGCTGCCCTGAAAATCAACGTCACCACCGTTGGATGTGTAGATGCTGTTGCTTTGCTCACCTTGCGTATTGATACTGACCGAATAACCTGGGGCAGCCAGGGCAACGTCTTTATAAAAAGTGACATTCCCTGCGGCTCTGCCTGTCGTTAATGATTCCCCCGGCTTGGTGGAAATAGGCGTAGCGTGCGCGAGTGTGGTTAGTTTGTAGAAATTGATCGCACCGCCGTTCGTGGCGAGCGGTGCTGAAATGGTGGTGGTGTAATCGTTATGTGCCGAAGTGCCAAAATTCAAATTAAGCGCGCCGACACTGGCTGAAATCGCTTGATTCACATCAATATTGCCAACCGCATCAAGTGTCAGCGTGGTCTGTACAGCACCCGTAATTTTTGAAATAGCGGCATCCACGCCAATGCTGTTGCTCGAACTAATTGAAACTGAATTTGTGCCTAAGGTGGCTGAAAGAGTATCTGCATAAACTGTCGTGCCTGTCGCGGTGCCCGTACCACCAACAACCGTTAATGTAGATGGGTCAAGCAACCACAATCCACCATTTCCACTCGCGGCCCCCGCATCCACCTTGGCTGCACTGGCCACACCCAAATCAAGATGGCTCGATGTCTCAATCAAGCCGCCCTTGCCAGCACCGGCGCCACGCGCTGCAATGTCACCCGAAACGCGTGTGACCTCGCCCGACCACAACACCGCAGTGCCGCCGTCGCCGTTGTCTGTGGCACTCACACGCACGACGCTGCCAGCTTCCTGCACCACTTGTTTAGCCTCGGCAATGCTGGCATCCTTGCCCTGCCAACCGCCGCCAATATAGGACTGGCCACCGCCGGCTTGGCCGGAGGCATCGACCACGCTGCCGCTGGCGAGCGTGACTTTGTCGCCAGTCACGACGATCTTGCCGCCTTTTTCGCCACTGTTGGCACCCAGTGCCAGCAACTGACCTGAAACACGCACATCACCCGCGCCTCCACCTAGCCAAATTTCGCCATTGCGATTGGTCAGCGTATTGGCGCGCACAACGCCTTCCTGATTGATGGCGGTGCCGAGCGCTTCTGCCGCCCGGTTGGCGGTCAGTAACACTCGCCCGCCGTCGGCCGTGATCAAGCCACTGTTTTGCACTTTGGCAGCCATGGACGAATCCAGTGCCACCGAGATCAGGCCGCTGCTGCCCAGCGTCAATCGTGCGCCTTGTCCTGCGGCCAAAACCACTTGTCCTCCAGGGGCTGCGATGGTACCCGCGTTGTCCACCGTGGCACCAATCAGCGCCACCAGTCCACCCTCTTGAGTACTCAGATGGCCCAAGTTGGTGACAGCGCTGCCAGGGCCCGTAAAAGTGTAACGACCTGCCATGAAATCATCGCTGGACAAATTCATGGATGCAGCGACCAAACCACCAACGTTGACTTGTGCATTGGGACCAAAGATCACGCCGGATGGGTTGGCGATAAACACCTGACCATTGGCATTGAGTTTGCCAAAAATCTGCGACGGGTCGCCTGACAGCACACGATTCAGCACAACCGATGTGGCCGATGGTTGAACGAAATTGACTGTAGCCGCTTGTCCGATGTTAAAGCTTTGCCAGTTATTTACCAATTTGGCGCTGGTCTGTCCCACCGTCAAAATGTTTCCCGCTTGCGAAATGGTGCCTTGCCCAGCCACGACCTGACCGCCCGTAGGCAAAGCGGTGACGACCGGTGCGCCTGCGCTCGCATCAAAGGCCGCAGCAATCAACAAGGGAAGTAGTCTGCGCACTGGCAGCGATTTACAAAAATTAGCGGAGGATTTCATTTTTTGGTTACTCATACCGTGGCCTTCATCGACAACGCTTTTTCTCAAGCGAGAGGGGGATTGTTCTAGGGTGCTTAATTAAAAAACGATGCTGCCTACGATCCACAAACGGGTCTTGCTGTTCTGGCCATCCGCGTCGTAGCCGGCTGGGCTGGCATTTGGGTTGATGCCAATCTTTCGTGCGATCATCAGCTTGACCTCACTGTCCTCACCGACAGCCAAACTGGCGCCAACACCCACACCTTTAAGAGCTGTGTTATTTCTAAGCGCAGGATCCCATGGTTTGGCATATTGCTTAACGGCGCCTGAGTCGTAAAACCCGAAGATTTGGGAGCTGACGCCAGAAATATTGGCCAGCCGGTAGCGAAGTTCAAGGTTGGCTAACCAGCCTTTATCGCCAAGTCCCTCGCCTATTGGGTAAGCACGTACACCAGTGGGTCCTCCCAGTTGATATTTTTCTGCCGTATCAAGATTAACGTTTGAAGTTTGACCAGAAAGACCAAACTGCCACGTCCACTGCTTGGTTTCCAGCAAGGATGCGAGCCGGGTAGCCTGCATGTTGAGCTTGGAAAAATTGCCTTGTGTTTTTGCAGTCTTGGCGTCGGTGTCTGAAAATAAGGCGTTCGCCGTAAGATCGACAGTACCAACACCTAAATTACTGGACCACCGGGTTTGTCCACCCAATTTATCAATGAAATCGCCTGATGCGCCCAGCGTGGTGAGCCTGATCCTTCGATCATTTTCTCGGCCCCACGTCAGGTCAGTAATCAGGCGTTTTTTATCATAATTTAAGCCTAAATTTACATTGTTTTCTGTGGATCGAACGAATGGATAGCTTAGAAACAATGAGGTGGTATCCGCCTGACTATTCAGATCAAGAATGGCCATGTCCAGGCCAAAACTCGAATGCATGGTGTTGTAAGCAGCACCAAGCTTTAATCCATTTGGACTTAATGGCGTCTGCGCCCCAATACGTAAATTTTTCGTAAGGGAGGTGCTCACGACATTGATGTTGAATTGCTCGCCATAACCCATTGGACTGTTAAACAGCCCCTGTCCCAGCAGTCGAGTTTCGCCTGTGTAGCGGCTGCCGTAGTTGTCCAACATCACATTTCCGGCAAACATCCTAGACTCTTCCACCAGTGCCTTCAGTTGTGTTGTTCCTGATTGACTGCCAGGCTCGATCTGGGATGTTATGTTCTTGATCCCGGGAAGGTCGCTCGCAAGCAGGACAGCGCGCTCTAGGTCAACTACCCGCAATGCTTCGCCAGATTTAGCACCCTGCATCAATATTTCTTCGATGACTTCTACTTTGACTCGCTCAGCAGGGCTAACGACGGTTACGCCGCTATGACCAACGGTGCCATCGATACGCCCCTCTTGAATCATAATTTCGATTTCCCCCGTGTCGACACGTTGAGGCGGCAGGTAGGCTTGTACCAAAGGGTAGCCTTTGGATCGCAAGTGATCAGCCACTTTTTTGGCACTTGCCTCCATCTCATTAGCCGTCAACATTCTGCCAGTGAGCTCAGCAAGTACCGCCTGCAATTCAACTTCAGGGACCAAGGTCAGGCCGCTAAATTTGAAGCGTTTCACGTCAATCTTTGGCGTTACTTCTGCAGCCGCAATTATTGGTTTGTTTTGCGAGAGTCCTTCGATCGCGATCATGACGGCCCCCCCTCCAACCAAGGCACGCGACATTTTCACTTCAGCACCAGGGTGGCCGTTTTCGCGCAAATAGGAGGCTACTGCGTGAATCGCCTGCTCATATTCGGAAAAAGTCAGGCTCTTTCCCCGCCAGGGCGCCAAAATCTCGTTCAGTGCTTCTGGCACCAAGCGAGGGTCGCCTTCAACTCGAAAACCATCTAGTGACAACCTTAAACTTTCACGATCAGTATTTAATCGTGGCATAGCCGCTCGAATGGTTGTTTTTCCTGATTTAACTTTGGAAATGCCGGTATCCACTATGACCCCTGTTGGGTCCGGCGAATCAACGTTATTTGCAAAAGCCAAGGCAACTGGCGCAATAAAAGCCAGTGTTGCACTCATCCTGCGATAAACCTGCCAGTTGAGCAACTGACGAATAGCCCGTGCGCTTTGTATGTCCTGTCTGAGCATCTGGGTTATCCAATTTATTGTTGATGATTTTTGATCGGCGAAAGTGTTCGCGTGAATCCGCCTGAATTGAAAGGTTTGCCAACAAGCGGATGGGGCGCGAAGTCAATATCGCGTTTAAGAATCAAGGTTACATTGAGTCATACTTTGGATTCTGAGCAGTTCTGACATCACAAATGCTTTTTCTATGTGAAACAGCACCCTCGCTTACTACTAGTTCTTGAATACGGCAGGTGCTGAAAAAATGAAGCCTTGGCCATGCACTGTATTTACGGGAAGTTTCCAACCGAGATGCTCTTCTGCCTTTGAACGAAGGCGCCGAATATGCGTATCAAGTCGACGCTGGTCAAAAGCCATGAAGTTTTCGTCGAGTGCCGCCACAATTTGACGCCGCGTGACCAAACATCCCTGTCCCTTAATCAACGCCACCAGCACCAAATAATCCCGAGCGGAAAGCGAGGTCACCACACCATCGGGGGAGGCCAATTCCCTTCGGATGCAGTCAATAGTCCATGTATCTCGCGCCCGCTCATGCCCAAGGCGACGAGCCAGAGAATTAACGAAAGCAAGTAATTCGAGGGGTTGAATTGGCTTGACTAGATAGTTATCGGCGCCGCTGTCAAGCCCAGCTATGCAGGACTGAGTCTTCGCTGTGTAAATGATTATTCCCGTGGACTTGTTTTTTACGCGCAACTCCCTAACCAAGTCTATGCCGTCACCCTTTGGCTGCTCCATGTCAAGGATAGCTATGTGAAACGCTTCCTCATCCCAAAGACGCCGAAAGGCACACAAATCGGGGGCTACAACGACCTGATGATTGTTTGTATAGAAAAACTCTGCGAGTTCTTCGCGCAAAGCAAGCCCATGTTCAAGAAAAATTAGCTTGGCCATCGTCGTTGTATTTCGAATTGAATAACAAAATTTTCTTTAAGATCGTCCTTAGCCACTCATTTCTTAATAAATGGTCGCCAAAGAAAAGGGGCCTGAGGATGCGGCTTTCTGAGTAAAACGGGGCAATAAACTTAACCACAGCCCCTGAGCGCGATGCGATCCGATCCGATCAAGGAATTAAGACTGACGGCGTGTCAAGGCTGAGATTAAGTTTTAAAAACTTTCTCGAACCTGTTGCTTCATGCCCAACTGTGTTCCAGTCGCCATAAGCCCCAAACAAATCACTATTCATTATTTTAAATCAACAAACATTGATATTAAATAATTAATTTGATATACAAAGCATGGGTTTTAAAAGGAACGTAAGCCAAAGGAAAGCTGTAGCGTAGGTACTACGCGACGCTCAAAACCACTGCATTGATACTTGTAATGCGTTCACCTACTGCGCTTGGATCGTTATCGGCTAGTTGATGAGACGGCCGACTCGACGTGCATGACCCGCTCGGGTTTTTCGGGCTTGCACTGAAAGATGCAGACTTCGCCCTGTGTACGAGCTACTGACGATAAAAAAACCGAAGCATCCTGTGCATGAGGGGCGGATGACGAATAGTTGGCATGTCGCTTAGCCGGTTCAATAGCCAAAAGCGCAACTATTTATGCTCACAGCGGAATCGAAATCTTTACGATTTCAATAGCTGACCAAGCATGTTTCTATTGGCCTAAAGGCCAATAGAAACCGCAGATTGAATTACTCCGACGCAGGCACCTGCGCCGTCAAGTGCTTGCCCACAATGCCGGTCAGCTCAAACATCGTCACCTGCGGCTTGCCGAAGACGGCCAGCAACTTGGCGTCGGCGTTGATGGCGCGTTTGTTGGTAGCGTCTTGCAAGTTGTTGGCCTTGATGTAGTCCCACATTTTCTTGATGACCTGCGGGCGCGCAATGGCCTCGGTGCCAATGACGGCGGCTAAAGCTTCGCTGGGTATAAAGCCTGAGCCAGGTTTGGCCGTGGTTTTGCGCGGCACTTTGACGGCTGCGGTCTTGGTGGCGGTCTTCTTGGCTGCCGCTTTCTTTGCAGGTGCTTTTTTGGCTGCAGCGCCTGCTGATGTTGCTCGGCCAGCTACTTTTTTAGCAGCGGCTGTGGTTTTTCCAGCAGGTTTAGCCGCGGTCTTGCGCGGCGGGAACTTGCTGGGGGCAAACTCGAAGTTGACCTTGCCCGCCTCAGCATCCCACGCCAGCATGGCTTTAAAGCCCCGGCGCGTGCGCATGGAGACAAACTTGTCCAGCATCTCGGTTTTGCCGGTGGCCAGCAACTTCATCATCTGCTCACGCTCAATGGGCTGCTGCAAAATAATTTGCCCGCTCTTGAAGTCGCAATTGGGGGTGGGTTGCTCGAGCGTGGGCACGGCTTTGCTACACACGTAGTTTTTGCCATGCTCAAACACCGAGCCGCCACATTTGGGGCAGGCGCCCAGAGCTTCTTGGGGGCCGAAGTCCACCAACTCGCCGGATTCTTCGCCTTTTTTGTCGTCGCCAAAATCAAACTCGAGTTTGTAGTTTTTGGCTTCTTCGTCAAACTTGATGACCATCTCGGCGGTGAACGGCCAGCCCGCTTTGGAGCGGAAGCCACTCAAAGGCCCGATTTTTTTGTCGCGCAAAAACTGCTCCACCTCCACGGCCTCAAAAGTGCGCCCGGCCGGAGTCTTGCCAAATGAGAAGCCGCAGCCTTCCTCGGCGCCACTTTTGCCCATGCAGGTGTAACGTCGGTAGTTTTCCTTGACGATGCCGCCGCAGTTGGGGCAAGGGCTGCTCAGGGTGGCGTAGTCGCCGGGGACGGTGTCGCGGTCGTATTCTTTGGCTTTTTTGACCATGCGCTCGGTCATGGCGGCAATGTCAGCCATAAAGGATTCGCGGGTGAGCTTGCCCTGCTCCATTTGCGCCAGCTTGTATTCCCATTCGCCGGTGAGCTCGGCTTTGGTCAGTTCTTCAACCTCCAGACCGCGCAAGAGCGTCATCAACTGCATGGCTTTGGCGGTAGGGATCAACTCTCGGCCTTCGCGCAGCATGTATTCCTGGGCAATCAAGCCCTCAATAATGCTGGAGCGGGTGGCGGGCGTGCCCAAGCCTTTTTCCTGCATCGCTTCGCGCAGTTCGTCGTCTTCCACGGTTTTGCCCGCGCCTTCCATGGCGCCTAAGAGCGTGGCCTCGGAGTAACGGGCGGGCGGGCGGGTTTTCAGGGCTTTGGGGTCCACCGCGTCGGCGTTGACCAACTCGCCCGGCTTCACCGGCACCAGGTTGCCCGGGCTCTTGTCGTCTTTGTCGGCCTGCTCGGCGGCGGCTTCTTTGCCGTAAATGGCTAACCAACCCGGCTTGACCAGCACTTTGCCTTCGGTCTTGAAGCTGTGGCCGGAAGTGGCCCCCACGCTTGCCACTTCGTGTGCATCACTGCCCCCCAAGGGGGCCGTGCCTTGCTTGGGGCGGCCCGGCGCGGCGGCAACCGTACTGATGCGGGTGGTGATCTGGTATTCAGCAGCGGGGAAGAACACCGCCATGAAGCGGCGCACCACCAGGTCATAAATCTTTTGCTCGGTCTCGGACAGGCCCGAGGGCGCTTGCAGCGTGGGGATGATGGCAAAGTGATCACTCACCTTGGCGTTGTCAAATATGCGCTTGGACGGGCGAATGTAGTTGCCGTTGAGCGCGGTCAGCGCGTGCGGCGCCAAGTGCTTCATGCCACTGTCAGCCAGCATCTCAAACGTTTGCTTGACCACGGGCACGTAGTCTTCGGGCAGGGCGCGGGAGTCGGTTCGCGGGTAGGTCAGCGCTTTGTGGCGCTCGTACAGGCTTTGGGCGATCGAGAGCGTGGTTTTGGCAGAGAAGCCAAACTTGCCGTTGGCCTCGCGTTGCAGCGAGGTCAAGTCAAACAACAGGGGCGAGACCTGGGTGGTGGGCTTGCTTTCTTCGGTGACCGTGGCTTTTTGGCCGCGCACGGCCTCGGCGATGGCCTGCGCCTCGCGGGCATTCCAGACGCGGTCAGCCTTGAGCTCGGCGTCCGCCTCTTCATTGCCCGCAGCGGCGTTGGCGGCTGATTTTTTCCACTTGGGGTCAAACCATTTGGCGGGGTACTCACCGGCTTGGGCGCCGAAGGTGGCGTGAATTTCCCAGTAATCGCGGCTGATAAATTTACGAATTTTTTCTTCGCGCTCGACCACCACGCTCAAAGTGGGGGTTTGCACGCGGCCCACGGTGGTTAAAAAGAAGCCGCCGTCGCGTGAGTTAAACGCCGTCATGGCGCGGGTACCGTTGATACCGACCAGCCAATCGGCCTCGGAGCGGCAGCGGGCCGCGTCGGCCAAGGGCAGCATTTGGGCATTGGTGCGCAGGGCACTAAAGCCATCCCGGATGGCTTGGGGCGTCATGGACTGCAGCCACAGACGACTCACGTCCTTGCCCAGCGGCTTGACACCGCCGGCGTACTGCTCAATCAACCTGAAAATCAACTCCCCCTCGCGACCCGCATCGCAGGCGTTGATGAGCTTGTCCACGTCCTTGCGCTTGGCTTGCTTGACGATGGCGTTCAGACGCGTCTTGGTCTTGTCCATCGGCTTCAAGTCGAAGTAGGGCGGAATCACGGGCAGGTGGGCAAAGCTCCACTTGCCACGCTTGACATCAAACTCTTCAGGCGCCTGAATCTCCACCAAGTGGCCCACGGCGCTGGTGACCACGTACTGGTCGTTCTCAAAATGCTCGTCGTGCTTCTCGAACTTGCCCGCAATCGGGGTGAGCGCTTTGACGATGTCTTGGGCCACAGAGGGCTTTTCTGCAATGACTAGTGTTTTATTGAAAACTACGTTTTTCATCTGACTACAATCCATTTCTCGCGGGCGCACGGGCGCTCGCACACACGGGTGGGCGCACACACGCACGCCCATACGAGTTCACGATACCAAATTTTTCTGACGTGTCCCAAAAAATAACCCCCGAGTCAAATCGCCGAATTCAAACCCGCCGCTCTGGCGTGCACGGAAAAGGCGTTTTTGCCGTGCAGGACATCGCCGAGGGCGAGACCCTGATCGAGTACGTGGGCGAGGTCATCAGTTGGGCCGAAGCCCAGGCCCGTCACCCCCACGACCCCACCGACCCCAACCACACGTTTTACTTTCATATCAACGAGACCCATGTAATTGACGCGCTGTTTGGCGGTAACTCCTCACGCTGGATCAACCACGCCTGCGCACCCAACTGCGAAGCCGAGGAGAAAAATGGCCGTATTTTTATCAAAGCGCTGCGCAACATCAACGCCGGTGAAGAGCTCAATTACGACTACGGCCTGATCATCGACGAGCGCTACACCGCCAAACTCAAGGCCGAATACCCGTGCTGGTGCGGCTCAGACAACTGCCGGGGCACCTTGCTGGCCCCCAAACGCGGGCGCCGCTGAAGCAAATGAACACGCCCCTGCGCTGGCCTGCCGAGGCCATTTGGGAGGCCGTAGCGCCTGATTTGCCCGGCTTCACGGTCGAAATATTGCCCGAGATTGATTCCACCAACACCGAATTGATGCGCCGCGCCCGCGCCGGTCGTTTTGACCCCGTGTTGCTGGTGGCCGAGCGCCAAACCGCTGGGCGGGGCCGCCTGGGGCGCGACTGGCACAGTGGCGCAGGCACCAACACCACGACTTCGATGTGCCCATCGTTGACCTTTTCAATCGGCCTGCCCTTGGCACCGCGTGATTGGTCGGGCATGTCGTTGGCTGTGGGATTGAGTTTGGTGGAAAGCTTGCACCCCGATTTGCGCCTGAAATGGCCTAACGACGTGTATTTTCAGGGCCGTAAACTGGCAGGCATCCTGATAGAAACTGCGGGCATGACTGAGATGCCTGGCGCGCGCTATGCCGTGATCGGTGTCGGTATCAACCTTCACCCGCGAAACGCCGATGGCCTGAACACCCCACCAGCCTGGTTGCAAGAACTGCGGCCGGGCATGGAGGCACCTGAGGTGCTGATGCAAGTCGCGACCCCCCTCATCCAAACCCTGAAAGCATTCGAGCGCAGTGGTTTTTCGCCTTTTCAGGCCCGCTTCAATGCGCGTGACGCCTTGGCAGACCTTGATGTTGTGCTCAGCGATGGCATGACCGGCCGGGCTCAAGGCGTCGATGACGTGGGCGCCTTGCAGGTTCTGAGCGCCCAGGGTTTGCAAAAAGTGACCAGCGCCGAGGTGAGCGTGCGCCCAGCCCCGTTGCCCGCACCCCTCAAACCTTGAAACTCTTGCGATGATTCAGCTTATGTTGCGCCTCTTTGTTTTGCTTCTGGTCCTGCTGAATGGCGCTTATTTCGCCTGGTCGCAGGGCTTGCTGCATAGTGTCGGGCTGGCGCCTGAAAAACAGACCGAACCCGAGCGGCTGTCAAAACAAATCAAACCAGAGGCCCTGCAGCTACTCAGCCCCGAAGAACTCAAAAAACTCTTGGCACCCCCGCCCGTGGGCTTACGCGCGTCCGAGTGTCTGCAAGCTGGTTTGTTTACCCAGGTGCAAGCTGAGGTCTTGCGCAGCACCTTGACAGCCAATCCGGCCGTTGGCGTCTGGACACTGGATGCCGCGTCCGACCCCGCCCGCTGGATTGTCTACATGGGGAAATACCCCAATGCAGATGAGTTGGCCAAGAAACGTGCGCAACTCAGCGCCCTGAGCCTGACCATTGAGCCGCTGCTGAGTCCAGAGCTTGGCTTGGGTTTGTCTTTGGGCCACTACCCAAGCCAGGCTGCGGCGACTGCCGCGCTGGAGGGGCTCAGCAAACGCGGCGTGCGCACGGCCCGTGTGGTGATGGAGCGCCCTGAAGTTCGCGGCTTGATGCTCAAATTGAAAACAACGGAAGCCACCGTGCAAGCCCAGCTTGATCTCTTGCAACCCGCGCTGGCGGGCAAGGCGCTGGTGACCTGCCCTTAAAGCTCAGGCGCCGGATTGCGCCATAAATCGCACACTAAACCGGGCGCCTGGGGGTAAGACGCCTGGACGGGTGTCTTCCATGCTGACGGTGGCGTTGTGCTGATGGGCAATTTCCATCACGATCGGCAAGCCCAGCCCCGAGCCATCGGCCCCGGTGCCCAAGGCGCGGTAGAAAGGCTGAAATATCAGCTCGCGCTCAACCTCGGGCACGCCCGGACCGGAATCCTCAATTTGCAACACCAACGTTTTGCCAAAGCGGTCAATCAGCACGCGCGCCGTGATGACGCCTGGGTGCTCTTGGCTTGACGGGGTGTAGTTGATCGCGTTGTCCACCAAATTGCGGATCAACTCTTTTAAAAGCGTGGGGTTGCCTTGCAACTGTCCGCCCGGGCTGTTGGGCTGGGCGCCTTCGTAACCCAGATCTATGCGCTGCTCCAGCGACTTGGGTACGCAATCGCGCACCACCGACATCGTGAGTTCCGCCAAGTCACAGGTGCGCCGGGGCATGGCGGAGCCGCTGCTTTCAGCACGGGCGAGGGCCAGCAACTGGTTAACGGTGTGCGTGGCCCGAATGCTGGAGCGGCCGATTTGTCGCAGGGATTGCTTGAGTGCCTCGGTATCTGCCCCTTCCCGCTGGGCCAGATCAGCCTGCATGCGCAAGCCCGCCAGCGGCGTTTTAAGCTGGTGGGCGGCATCGGCCAAAAAGCGTTTTTGCGTGGCGATGGAGTCGGTCAGGCGCAGCAACAGGTCGTTGACAGAGTAGACCAAAGGGGCAACCTCTAAAGGCACTGCTTTGGCGTCAATCGGACTTAAATCGTCTGGTTTTCGGGCGCGAATGCGTTCTTCCAGTTGGTTGAGGGGGCGAATGGCTTGCACCAGCGCCAGCCAAACCAGCAGCACCGCCATGGGCAAAATGACAAATTGCGGCAGCATCACGCCTTTGACAATTTCGGTGGCCAGCACCGAGCGTTTCTCCAATGTCTCGGCCACTTGGACGAGTGCCGGTTTGGCACCTGGAATCGCCAATTTGACCCAGGTATAGGCAATTTTGACGTCAACGCCAGCCATCTCTGCATCCCGGATGCGGACTTCGCCAAAGGCTATTTTTTCATCATCAGGCGGCAGGGGGAGGTCCCGCTCTCCAAAAAGATACTCCCCTTTGGCCCCCATCACCTGGTAGTAAACGGTGTCCGAGTCATCGGCCCGCAGCAGCTCTCGGGCGGGCACCGGCAGGTTGAATTGCACCCGTTCATGGTTGACCACCACCAGTTGCGCCAAAGCCAGCACGTTGTACTCCAGCGCTCGGTCAAACGGCTTACCCGCAATGTTTTGCGCCACCAGCCAAGTGAGCACCAAGCTGATCGGCCACAGCAGCAGCAGCGGCGTGAGCATCCAGTCCAGAATTTCGCCAAAAAGAGACCGCTGCTCGCGGTGAAAGATGTTCACGGGTTTTTCCTGAGCCCCACCCCTGTCATCGCGAGCGAAGCGCGGCGATCCATGTCTTTTGACTGGCGAGCGTGGACAGCCGCGCTTCGCTCGCAGTGACGGGGAGAGCTTGTTTCGTTGACGAAAGGTCCAAGCATCGCTTTAATTGGGGATTTTTTCCAGGCAGTAGCCCAGGCCGCGCACCGTGGCAATGCGGATGGGGCCTTTTTCGATTTTTTTGCGCAGGCGGTGAATGTAGACCTCAATGGCGTTGTTGCTCACCTCTTCACCCCATTCGCACAAACGCTCCACCAACTGGTCTTTGCTGACCAAGCGCCCGGCGCGCTGCAGCAGCACCTCCAGCAAGCCCAGCTCACGCGCCGAAAGCTCAACCATCGCGCCGTCAATCGTGGCGACCCGGCCGGACTGGTCGTAAATGAGCGGCCCGTGCTTGATGTTGTTGCTGGCTGCGCCCATGCCTCGGCGGCTCAGGGCGCGCACGCGGGCCTCCAACTCTTGCAGGCTGAAGGGTTTGGCCATGTAATCGTCAGCGCCGTAATCCAGCCCTTTGACGCGCTCTTCCACGCTGTCTGCGGCTGTCAAGATCAAGACGGGCAAAGAGGAACCTCGGGCACGCAGCTTCTTTAGCACCTCCAAGCCGTGCATTTTGGGCAGGCCCAGGTCGAGAATCAGCAAATCAAACTCGGTGTTGGTCATGAGGGCCGCATCGGCCTCGGAGCCGCTGGCCACATGGTCCACAGCCGCCCCCGAACTGCGCAGCGTGCGCAACAAACCATCCGCCAATACCTGGTCATCTTCTGCAATGAGAATGCGCATGTCTGTCTCCTGTGTTGATGAATGCCGCTTTGAAGCACGCATAATTTTTTTTCTGATTCTAGGTCGTAACGACCCTGCAAATTCAAGCGTTCGCCACACCCTGCTTTTCAGGCCGCATAAGCCTCCAGCCCGAGCGCCATAACGGTCGCAACCTCACTGCCCACGGCGGCCCGGAGTTCGTCCTCGGCCTGCATCACCGCTTGCCGAAAAGCCTGCAACCAAGCCAGACCGATCGGGGTAAACGCCACGCAGCGCGCCCGGGCGTCACGCAAGTCATCGCCCCGCGCGACCAGCGCCCAGGCTTCGCATTGCTCCACCAACTTGCCCATAGCTTGCTTGCTGATGCCCGCGCGTTTGGCCAGATCTGTGAGGCGTGCGCCCTCCAAGGGCAGGTGCCGGGTAATTTGAATGTGCGAGGCGCTCAGACTGCCGCGCGCCGCCAGGTTAGACAGCGCCAGCGGCATCTCGGCGTTAGCGGCCATGAGCGAGAGCACGCGGGCATCAAAGCGGATGGAGGCTTGTTGCAACCAATGCCCCATGTGGGCCTGCTGCCAGCCGGGCGTTAAAAGCGTATTGGACATGGTTTTAATAGTAAACCAAATTGACTAATAAAAGTGTTTACAGGGTTTAATAAGCGTCCTAAACTACTGTTCAAGCATCCAGCCTGTTATTAACAACAGAGGGTGCGCCAAATTTCAATTATTAACCCTTCTAGGAGATTTTCATGGACGCACCCGTTAAAGCCACCACCCCCGTCAACGCCGAAAAAGCCAAGGCCCTGCAAGTAGCGCTGGCCCAGATCGAGAAACAATTTGGCAAGGGCACCATCATGCGTCTGGGCGAAGGCGAAGTGATTGAAGACATCCAGGTCGTCTCCACCGGCTCTTTGGGCTTGGACATTGCACTGGGCGTTGGCGGTTTGCCCCGTGGCCGTGTAGTCGAAATCTACGGCCCTGAGTCTTCCGGCAAAACCACGCTCACGCTGCAAGTCATTGCCGAGATGCAAAAAATTGGCGGCCAGTGCGCGTTTGTCGATGCCGAGCACGCGCTGGACATTCAATACGCGCAAAAACTGGGCGTCAATTTGCAAGACCTGCTCATCAGCCAGCCTGACACCGGCGAACAAGCGCTTGAAATTGTGGACAGCCTGGTGCGCTCAGGCGCGGTCGATCTGATCGTGGTGGACTCGGTGGCGGCCTTGACGCCCAAAGCCGAGCTGGAA
>CANBUY010000056.1 GCA_947372745.1 Comamonadaceae bacterium
CGCCAAAGACTACGTGCGCATGCAGTGGATGATGCTGCAGCAAGACCAGGCTGAAGACTTTGTGATTGCGACCGGCAAGCAATACAGCGTGCGCCAATTCATCGAATGGAGCGCCGAAGCCCTCGGCATGCAACTCCGCTGGGAAGGCATCGGCGTTGACGAAGTCGGCTACTGGCTAACCCCCACTTCCCCCTCCCCAATACCCATCGTCCGTATAGATCCTCGCTACTTCCGCCCCACCGAAGTCGAGACCCTGCTCGGCGACCCCACCAAAGCCAAACAAAAACTCGGCTGGGTCCCCGAGATCACCGCCCAAGAAATGTGCGCTGAAATGGTCGCTAATGATCTGGCCCAAGCCAAACAACACGCTCTGCTTAGACAGCATGGCTACAACGTCAATGTGAGCGTTGAATAATAAGATTTCAAAAGCAATTAGTAATGCTAATGTTAAAAAAAATAGAAATCAGTAGACTTCTGTCTGGCTCTGTGGTGTATTTGTTTTCGAACATACTCGCCGCAGCTATTCCATTTGCTTTGTTGCCTATTCTCACTCGCTATCTAACGCCCGCCGAGTACGGCCAGGTAGCCATATTTCAGACCTTGTTGGCCGGGTTAGGCGCGGTCATAGGCATCAGTGCACAAGGTGCTGCAGGCGTCAAATACTACGATGAACATTTGTCCAAGCCCGAACTCAAATATTTCATTGGTAATTGCTTCCTGGTTTTGACCGCGACCACTGCAGTGGCACTTCTCCTTGCCGTTATATTCAGGCAACAAATCTCCGGCTGGCTTGCGCTTGACACGCAATGGCTCTTACTCAGCGTCGTTGTATCCAGTGCCACATTTGTCGTAACCATGCGTACGGGCCAATGGCAAGTACGGAAAGAAGCAAAAAAATACGGCGCATTTCAAGTGTCCCAAAGCCTAATTAATATGCTTCTATCTTTACTTTTAGTTGTGTATTTCTTGCAAGGCGCTTCAGGCAGAATCTGGGTTTTGTGTCTTATACCTTTGGCGTATGCCGTAATCGCCTTATTTCTGCTACATAAAGACGATCTCCTCGGATTTGCTTGGCGACCAGCGTATCTGCGTGAGATATTTACTTTTGGCGTACCCCTCATACCGCACTCGGTTGGCTTTTTTCTAATTAGTTCAGTTGACCGTTTTGTCATTAATGACAAACTAGGTTTGGAACAAGTTGGCGTTTATATGGTGGCGGTGCAGCTCGTATCAGCCATGGGCCTAGTATTTGATGCCATCAACAACGCCTATGTGCCTTGGTTGTTCGAGCGGTTGAAGCGAAACCAGATTGAAGAAAAAAGGCAGATCGTCCGATGGACTTATGTCTATTGCATCGCGCTCCTGGGTGTTGTCGGTATTGCATTTGCAATCGGACCGCCACTTCTGATTCTGATAGCCGGTGAAAAGTACAGTGAGGCATCCAATGTGATCGGTTGGCTTGCACTGGGGCAGGCCTTCAGTGGCATGTATCTGATGGTGACCAATGACATTTTCTATTCCAAGCGAACCGGTTTACTTTCGCTATCGACCATCACCTCGGGCATGATCAATGTTGGCCTGCTGATGGTTCTAATTTCTTTTTTTGGTTTGCAAGGGGCTGCAATCGCACTTGCTATCTCTATGGGAATTAAGTTTTTACTGACCTGGCTCGTTGCTCAATTTCGCTACCCTATGCCATGGTTTGATTTTCGATCAACTGTTTAATTAAGCTTATATAAAATGTTAACTAACAAAACCATCCTCATCACCGGCGGTACCGGCTCATTCGGCAACACCTTCATTCCGATGACGCTGGCCAAATACAACCCAAAAAAAGTGATTGTCTTTTCTCGTGACGAGATGAAGCAGTGGGACATGGCCAAGAAATTTGACGGTGACCCTCGCGTGCGCTTCTTCATTGGCGACGTTCGCGACAAAGACCGTCTGTATCGGGCGCTAGACGGGGTTCATTATGTGGTGCATGCCGCAGCCACAAAAATTGTCCCTACTGCCGAGTACAACCCCTTCGAGTGCGTCAAAACAAACGTCATTGGTGCCATGAATTTGATCGATGCATGCATTGATAAAGGCATCAAGCGCGTGGTGGCATTGTCCACCGACAAGGCGAGTAGCCCCATCAACTTGTACGGTGCCACCAAGTTGGCATCCGACAAGATGTTTGTGGCTGGAAACTCATACTCCGGTTCACACGATACCCGCTTTTCAGTGGTGCGCTATGGCAACGTCATGGGCTCGCGTGGTTCGGTTATTCCGTTCTTTATGTCCATTAAAGACAAGGGTGTCTTACCGATCACAGACCCTCGTATGACCCGTTTCATGATTTCGCTTGAAGAAGGCGTGAAACTGGTCTGGCACGCCTTTGAAGACATGGAAGGCGGTGAAATATACGTAAAAAAGATACCCTCAATGAAAGTTACCGACCTCGCCCGCGTAGTTGCGCCAGCGGCCAAGCAAGAAGTAGTGGGCATTCGCCCCGGTGAAAAGCTGCACGAGCAAATGATTAGCCCCGAAGATGCTTACTACACCTACGAATACCCTGAGCATTTCAAAATCTTGCCCGTTATCAACAATTGGAGCAGCGACCGCATCCGCATCAAAGACGGCAAAAAGGTAGCTGAAGACTTTATTTACGCCAGCGACAACAACCCCGAATGGATGAGTGATGCCGATCTCCACGCGTGGATCGAGGCCAACCGCGAGAAAATTGGGAGCATCTGATGCAATACATTCCCTACGGTCGGCAAGATATTAACCAGGCCGACATTGATGCCGTCGTTGCGGTGTTGAAGTCAGACTATTTGACGCAGGGCCCCATGGTGCCCAAGTTTGAAGAGGCAGTCGCGCAGCGTTGTAGTGCAAAACACGCTTTGGCTGTTAACAGCGCCACATCTGCCTTGCACATCGCATGCATGGCGCTCGGTTTAGGCCCAGGCGACTGGCTTTGGACCAGCCCAATCACCTTTGTGGCCTCTGCCAATTGCGGCTTGTACTGCGGCGCAAAAGTCGATTTTGTCGACATTGATCCCCGCACCTACAACCTGTGCCCGCAAGCGCTGGCACGCAAGCTTGAACAAGCTGAACGCGTAGGTAAGCTGCCAAAGGTGCTGGTGCCCGTGCACCTTTGCGGCCAATCCTGTGACATGCAAGCCATTTACGCATTGGCCCAAAAGTATGGTTTCAAAATAATCGAAGATGCCTCTCACGCCATTGGCGGCAAATACAAGGGCGAGCCGATTGGCAACTGCCGTTACTCGGACATCACTGTCTTCAGCTTTCACCCCGTCAAGATAATCACCACGGCAGAAGGCGGCATGTGCTTAACCAATAATGCTGATTTGGCGAAAAAAATGGGCCTATTCCAAAGTCATGGCATCACCCGCGACCCGGCGCAGATGACTCATGCTTGGGACGGCCCTTGGTACTACCAACAAATAGAACTCGGCTACAACTACCGAATGACCGAACTGCAAGCGGCTCTGGGTGTCAGCCAGACGGCGCGCCTGACCGACTACGTTGCCCGCCGTCACCAATTAGCCCGCCGCTATGACGATCTGTTAATGTCACTTCCTGTCACCACGCCATGGCAGCACCCAGACAGTTACTCTGGTTTACACCTTTACCCCATACGCCTGCAACTCGAAAAAATCAAAAGGCGTCACCGGCAGGTTTTTGAATCACTGCGTGCCCAGGGAATCGGTGTCAACCTGCACTACATCCCGGTACATACACAGCCGTACTACGAGCGCATGGGCTTTAAGCCTGAAGAATTCCCGCAGGCACAAGCTTATTACCGTGAGGCTATCAGCCTGCCCATATATCAGAAATTGACCAACACTCAGCAAGATAAAGTTGTCGAGGCGCTAAAAATTGCCATCGCTTCATGAAAATCGCGCTAGGCACTGTTCAATTTGGCCTTAACTACGGCGTTGCCAATCTGGCTGGTCGGGTTTGCCTTGAAGATGTAAAAAATATTCTTAGACAAGCCAAGACACAACGTATCGACACGCTGGACACAGCCATTGCCTATGGCGGCAGTGAAAGTACTCTTGGGCAATCAGACGTGGGCGGCTGGAAAATAGTAACCAAACTGCCCGGCCTCCCAGATGGCTGCATTGATGTTGCGGGATGGGTTGAAGCACAAATAGAAGGCTCACTTAGGCGTCTTGGCATAGACCAATTAAACGGCGTGTTGCTCCATCGGCCTGAGCAATTGTTGGGGCCTGATGGTAGTACATTGTTCAACGCACTTCAACGTCTCAAGGCGCAGGGCATTACCCGGAAGATTGGGATATCAATCTATGGTTTCGAAGAGCTTGACAGGCTAACGGGTGAGATGGATTTTGACCTTGTGCAAGCGCCATTGAATATTTTGGACCGTCGCTTGGTAGAGTCAGGCTGGGCGAAGCGATTAAAGGAGCGAGGGGTCGAGTTACACGTGCGATCCGCGTTCTTGCAAGGCTTGCTGCTGATGGCCCCTGATCAACGCCCGACCAAATTTACGCGCTGGGAGTCGTTATGGGTCGAGTGGGAGCGGTGGCTTGGTAAAACTGGGCTAACACCTCTACAAGCTTGTTTAGCGTATCCCTTGGGTGTTACAGAGGTTGACAAAGTTATAGTCGGTGTTGATAGCTTCGAGCAACTCAAGGAAATTCTTGAGTCAGCTCATTCGACTTTGCCAAATTTGCCCAATTGGCTGTCGCCAATCGATCCTGCACTCATTAACCCAAGCCAATGGAACCAATTGTGAAAGTCGTTGCAATAGTCCAAGCCCGTATGGGCTCTACACGCCTACCCAACAAAGTTATGAAGCCGATTGGAAGCGGCCCCATGATCGAAGTTCTGTTGGCCCGCTTAGATCGTGCCAAAGAAGTTAGCGAAATCATGGTAGCCACCTCAGACGACCCGCGCAATCAAGCATTGGCCGACCATGTCCAGGCGTTGGGCTACAAGTGCTATCGTGGCAGCGAAAACGATGTACTTAACCGATACCTTCAAGCTGCCAAATCTGCCCAAGCTGATGTCGTCGTGCGTATTACCGGCGACTGCCCATTGGTTGACCCCGCTCTGGTTGATAACGTTATCAGGCAATTCAATGCGGCTGACGTGGACTATTTCACCAACACATTACCTCCTACTTACCCAGACGGACTGGACATAGAGGTTTTCACTTTCAAAGCACTTGAAAAGGCCGCCCTTGAAACCAGCAATCCCTATGACCACGAGCACGTAACCCCATATTTACGGGAGTCGCCCCACTTCAAACGTGCGGGTATGAAAAATACTGAAGACCTCTCTGCTTTGCGCTGGACGGTTGATGACCTGGCAGATTTTGAAGTGGTGTCTGAAGTTTTTGCACACTTTGCCCCCGATATCCACTTTAATTGGCAGCAGGTATTGCAACTCCAGCGCACCCAGCCTGCCATTTTTTCACCCAACCAAAACACAACCCGTAACGAAGGAGCCACCATGGGCACTGGTCAAAAACTCTGGAAACGCGCCAAGCAAGTTATCCCTGGCGGCAATATGCTGCTCTCAAAGCGGGCTGAGATGTTTTTGCCCGAACAGTGGCCAACCTACTTCAGCAAAGCCAAAGGTTGCAAAGTTTGGGACCTGGATGGCAATGAATACACAGACATGTTCATCATGGGCATCGGCACCAACATTTTGGGCTACGGCAACCAGGAGGTCGATGATGCCGTGCGCAAGACCGTTGACGCAGGCAACATGTCCACCTTCAATTGCCCTGAAGAAGTCTATTTGGCCGAAAAGTTGATTGAGCTACACCCATGGGCAGGCATGGCCCGGTTAGCCCGATCTGGTGGTGAAGCCAACGCTGTTGCCATCCGCATTGCCCGCGCAGCAAGCGGCAAGGACAATGTGGCTATTTGTGGCTACCACGGTTGGCACGACTGGTATTTGTCGGCTAACTTAGGCGATGACGCAAGCCTTGACGGCCATTTACTGCCCGGACTGCAGCCCAATGGCGTACCAAGAGCCCTTAAAGGCACAGTATTTCCTTTTAACTACAACAACTTTTCCGAGCTGGAAACCTTGGTCAGCGCCCAAGACATCGGCGTGATCAAAATGGAAGTGGTCCGAAATATGGGGCCAGAAGACAACTTCTTGCACAAGGTGCGCAAGCTGGCAACAGACCGTGGCATTGTGCTGATCTTTGATGAATGCACATCAGGCTTTCGGGAAACGTTCGGCGGTTTGCACAAAAAATACGGTGTTGAGCCAGACATGGCCATGTTTGGCAAAGCGTTGGGCAATGGCTATGGCATTACCGCCACCATTGGCAAACGTGAAATCATGGAAGCAGCACAAACCACCTTTATCAGCAGCACATTCTGGACCGAACGTATCGGCCCAACCGCAGCGCTGAAGACTTTGGAGGTGATGGAGCGTGTCAAGTCGTGGGAAACCATTACCCAAACAGGTCTGGGTATACGCCAGGGTTGGCAAAAATTGGCAGAAAAGCATGACCTCAAAATTAATCACTGGGGTTTGTCTGCATTAACCGGGTTCACTTTTCAAGGCGATAACGCCTTGGCTTTCAAAACCCTCATTACTCAGGAAATGCTGGCCAAAGGTTATCTTGCGGGTAACAGTGTTTACGTTTGCACCGAGCACACACCAGAGGTTGTCTCCGGTTTTTTTGAGGCACTTGACCCAATATTTGGACTTATCAAGGAATGTGAAGATGGGCGGGACGTGCTCAGTTTACTTAAAGGGCCGATTTGCCATGGCGGCTTTAAGCGGCTGAACTGATCGATCTATGAAAATAGCCTTTCGCACCGATGCGTCCCTGCAAATAGGCAGCGGCCACGTCATGCGTTGCTTGACGCTGGCCGATGCTTTGCGCGCGCAGGGGGCTCAATGTACCTTTATGTGCAGACCACATACCGGCAATTTGCTGGACTTGATCAAGCAGCGGGGCCATGTGGCCATCGCACTTGCCCCCGGTGATACGGCCTTCATTGCCCCGGCTGTCCCCACCCATGCCCCATGGCTTGGCAGCAGCTGGGAAAGCGACGCAGAACAAACCAGGGCGGCCCTGGCCACACTGCAGCTCGACTGGCTGGTGGTGGACCACTACGCGCTGGACCGCCGTTGGGAGCAAGAGCTACACAACTCCGCAAAGCACCTCATGGTCATTGACGACCTGGCCGACCGACAGCATGACTGCGACGTCTTGCTGGACCAAAACCTTGGTCGTCAGGATAAAGACTATGAGGGTTTGCTGAGTCCCAAGACCAAGACACTTATCGGGCCTAGGTTCGCCTTGCTGCGCCCGGAGTTTGCCCAGTGGCGCGAATACAGCCTGCAGCGCCGCGGACAGCCCAAGCTGCAACACCTGCTCATTACTATGGGCGGGGTGGACAAAGATAACGCCACAGGCAAGGTGCTGCAAGCCTTGTGCGACTGCGACCTGCCCGCAGACCTGCACATCACCGTCGTCATGGGGCCAATCGCGCCCTGCCTGGCGCAGGTGCAAGAGCAAGCGGCAGCCATGCCTCACCCAACTCAGGTAATGACGGGTGTGAACAACATGGCCGAATTGATGGCTAAGTGCGATCTTGCCATTGGTGCGGCGGGTAGCACTTCTTGGGAACGGTGTGCGTTGGGTTTACCCACCGTCCTTTTGATTTTGGCGACGAATCAGCAAAGCAGTGCCATGGCTTTGCAGTCTCTTGGTGCTGCACACATAGCGGCTGACACCAACCAACTGAACGAAATCATGTCTAAGTTGTTTGGTCCGCAAAAGCAGGCTGTAGCATTGAGAAAAATGAGCCAAGCAGCGGAACAACTAACCCAAGGTGATGGTGCATCAAAAGTAGTTGAATTTCTTTGGTCAGCTGATGTCTAACGCTTGCACCGTTCGGGATTTAGTCGACCGCGATTTGCTCATGGTCTTGACCTGGCGTAACCATCCGTCCGTGCGCAGCTTCATGTTGACTCAGCATGAAATCAGCTTGAAAGAGCATCTCAACTGGTTTGAACGCGTAAAACACGACAAGAACCGCAAACAGCTGATAGTTTTTGATGGTGAAGAGCCGATTGGCTTCGTTCAATTTAATTCAGTCAGTCGAGGCGGTATTGCTGATTGGGGTTTTTATGCTCGGCCAGATGTGCCTAAAGGCAGCGGAACAAAGCTAGGCAACGCCGCTTTGAAGCACGCATTTGAAGCCTTGGGCTTGCATAAAGTATGTGGTCAAGCCATTGAAAGCAACGCGGCGTCTATTGCATTCCATCAAAAATTGGGCTTTATCGAAGAAGGTCGATTGCGCAGTCAACAAAAAATTAACGGTCAATACCAGACATCGGTTTGCTTCGGTCTGCTTGCAAATGACTGGCAAGAAACCAAACAAACAGAGAAAGAAAAAAATGTCCCAAATTGAAATCGCAGGTCGCCAGATCGGCCCAGACCATTCACCCTATGTGATTGCCGAACTCTCGGCCAACCATAACGGCAAGCTAGAGACAGCCTTGCGCATCATAGAAGAAGCCAAAAAGGCCGGGGCAGACGCCGTCAAGCTGCAAACCTACAAGCCGGACACCATTACCCTTAACTGTGACAGCGAAGAGTTCAAAATTCGCGGCGGGCTCTGGGGCGGTCGCACGCTGTATGAGTTGTACGAAGAAGCCCACATGCCGTGGGACTGGCACAAACCGCTGTTTGACCATGCCCGCAAGCTGGGCATCACCATCTTCAGCTCGCCTTTTGACAACACGGCCATCGATCTGCTGGAAGACCTGAACGCACCGGCTTACAAGATCGCATCGTTCGAGGCCGTGGACTTACCTCTGATCAAATACGCTGCCAGCACCGGTAAGCCCATGATCATTTCTACCGGTATGGCCGACGCGGACGAAATTGCCGAAGCCATTGAAGCTGCCCGCGAAGGAGGCTGCAAACAACTGGCCATCCTGCATTGCGTGAGCGGCTACCCCGCACCAGCAGAAGACTACAACCTGCGAACCATCCCCGACATGATCGAGCGCTTTGGCCTAGTTACGGGCTTGTCAGACCATACACTGGGCAATACCACCGCCATTGCGAGCGTGGCGGTAGGAGCCAGCATCATTGAAAAACATTTCACTCTTGATCGTAGGGGCGGCGGTCCGGACGACAGCTTTTCGCTGGAGCCCGGGGAGCTGGCTGCATTGTGCCAAGGTGCCGAGACAGCCTGGTCTGCATTGGGCCGAGTGGACTATGGCCGCAAGTCCAGCGAACAGGGCAATGCGCAATTCCGCCGCTCGCTTTACTTTGTGAAAGCCATGAAGGCGGGGGATCTTGTTACGCCAGAAGTGGTGCGAAGCGTTCGACCTGGTTTTGGTCTTCCTCCCAAAGAGCTTGCGAATATCCTCGGTAAACGGTTGATCAAGGATGTTACTGCAAACACCTCGGTAAAATGGGATGCGCTTGCCTGATGTTTGCGTTCACATCGCCCACCCTCCAGCTGAATAGAGTGCAAAGTTGGATAAACCAGATTCTGGCCGAACAGGAATTCGACGCAAGCCTATGTGTTGAGACACCTGAAGGATGGTTGACCGTATGGAAAGAGCTGGTCTATCGGCCGGTGGCGGCAAGCCGATCAATGCTCGAATACCAAAAGGCCTATCTGGAAGGCGCCGGGCAACAGGTGTTTGATCTGAGCTTGGTAGTGCGCTCTGATGGCCGCCCTGTTGGGCTTTTGCCATTGTCCTTGAGTCGCACCGATTCATGGCAGTTGACCACAATGGGGGCACCTATCAGTGCACCTATGTTCGTCAAAGACCTGTCCCCGCGAACAGAAAAAAAATTATGCACGGGCACCTTGTCAGTGCTGAAACGGTTGGCATCTGATGTAGGGCAGCAAACCCTATTAACCGAGCAAGCCTGTTGGCCTATCGAACTGCAAGCTTGTACTGAATGGCACCAGCAGCTGATGAGCGCTGGTGCAGGCATCCAAACTCGGCACGACCTGTTTGCCGACCTTCGTTCTGACTTGGCCACTATCCGTTCAACGTTCCGCAAAAGTTACAGGTCGCTGATCAATGTGGCCCTCAAGACATGGCAGGCGGCCGTCATGGATGCGGATAACGCCGACGCTAACACCTGGGCTGAGTTCAAACAACTGCACAAGGACGTGGCAGGCCGCTCGACGCGCGCGGACAGCACCTGGGCGCTTCAATGGGGCATGGTTCAGTCTCGCAATGCCTTTCTGGTAACGCTGCGGGATCCCGCTGACCAGCGGCTGGTCGGTGCCGGCTTGTTCCAGTTCACCGCCGACGAGGGCCTGTATGCAGTGGGTGCCTACGACCGCGCCCTCTTTGACAAACCCCTGGGTCATTCCGTGCAACAGCGGGCCATTGAAACGCTGAAGGCACTTGGCGTGCGCTGGTACCAAGTCGGCGAGCGCCATTACAGCCAGAGCCCACACGCCCCGTCCGCCAAGGAAGTGGCCATCAGTGAGTTCAAGCAGGGTTTTTCCAGCCATGTTTTTTGTCGTCATCAGTTTGCGCTGGCGTCGCGCCAATCTGGCTGCCCAGCAGAGGTGACCCCATGAAGCTGCTGTTCGTCGAGAACCGCTATGCCACCTGGGTCTATGAGGCGGTGGCAAAGCGCCTGGAAGCGCAGGGCCATGTGATCCACTGGCTGGTTCAAAACCCAGTCTTCACACCCAATTGGGGTCATACCCATGTGATGCCCTTTCCCGCCTTGTTGCCACAAGCCACATGCCCAAGCGAGGGGTTCGACTGGCTGGCCCGAAAGGATCGCGGCGTGCTCCATTTTGGCGCCACTGTATCGCACTACCCCCACTATGAGTTGCAGGTACGCGAGCACCTGGCCCAGATCCAACCCGACGTGATTTTTGGTGAGGCCACGGAATTCCACGAGCTGCTGGTGATTCGTCATGCCAAGGCCCTCGGCATCCCCTACCTTTCACCTAATGTCACACGTTATCCAGCCGATCGACTTGCCTTTCTGGCCTATGACAGCCTGAATCCCGTTGGTGGTGAAGGCAGCGCGCTTTCCGACGCGGAAGCCGACCGCATGCTGGACGACATCAGGCACCGCAAGGTAGTACCTAGCTACATGCGTCCGGCCGTATCCACGCCACGCAACTTGCCATTCATCAAGATGGCGGACAAAGCCCGGATCACATGGGGGTGGCTGCGCGGCGAGCGCTACATCACCCCCTCCCCTCGGCGCAAGCTGGCCCTCAATGCGGCGCAACGCGAGGCACGTGCGCAATGGGAGCTGCATGCTGGCAGCCAAGTTGGAGCTTGGACTGGCCTGAAAGGCTCACAGCAACCCTGGGTACTGTATGCGTTGCAGATGCAGCCCGAGGGCAACATCGACGTGTGGGGCACACCGTGGAATGACCAGGTAGCGATCATCCAACGGGCGGCCGAAAGCCTCGAACGCATCGGTGCCACCTTGGTGGTCAAGCCGAACCCCAAGTCCAAGTACGAGATGAATGCAAGGCTCAACCAGGTGGTGAGCGCAGCGCCCAATGTGATGGCACTGCCCCACACGACGCCAATGGTCGAGGTGTTCCCACATGTGCCCTTGGTGCTGGCCGTGACCGGGACGGTGCTGATGGAGTGCATCTTTTCGGGCAAGCCCGTCGCCAGCCTGGGTGATCACGCGATGGCCCAATACCCGGGCGTCACACCCATCCGCGATCCTGAAGGTCTGGCGCCGGCCCTGTCGGCGGCCGTTCGCGGAGAACTGCCAACGGCCTCACCCGAGCAAGCGAGGACCTTGCTCCAGACCCTCCACACTCACAGCTACTCGGCATCGATCTGGGACCCGGTCGCGCAGCCCCACTTCGCCACACCTGAAGTTTTGCGGGCCTTGGCCGACGCATTCAGCCATGTGCTGGCTCACCACGCTGCGGTGTCACCTGCGGCGCCTCGTTAAGTCGACCCATGTCCATCGGCCGAATTCAACTGCCATTTTCTGTCTCGGTCTCCAGGGGCGGCGCTGGAACGGTGACCATCGGCCTGCTCTACGCCGCCATCTACCTCAAAGACTGGGCCTCGCAGTGGTTGAGTGGCACCACGGCCATCGTTGTTCTGACCACGGGTTTGCTCATCGGTGCTCTGGCTCTCCTGACGCGTGGCAAAGTGGCTCGCCCCATTGCCACTTCAGGCTGGGTGATCATAGCCGTGTTTTCAGCGGCATGGCTGCTCACTTTGGCTACCAAAGGTGTGGTCAACATGAGCAGCTATTACATTGCCATTCCCTGCGCATTCGTGATCGTCAACCTCAATCCGAGGCGTTTCATTCAGATTCTCCTGGTTCACTTGCTGATCACCTTGCTGATCGCTGCCTACGAGTACTTTTCTGGACAGTATTTCTTCATCTATCAAGCGGACGACGGTACAGACCTGGATGAGAAGCTCTTCGGTGGGGGGCTGGATGTCTTTCGTGCCAAAGGTATGTTTCAAGGCCCTCTCAGTGCTGTAGCGTTTGCATTGTGGATAGCATTTCTCATGCGAGGGAGTGTTCCTATCGCTGCTGCACTTTTTCTTTGTGCTTTTTTTGCTAGTGGACGACTGGGTATGCTGACCTCCACTGTTTTGGGTGGATACAGACTGCTGGCGGGGCGTGCAAAATCATTTCAACGAAATCTCCCTTGGTTATTCGGAGTCGTCTTGGTTGCTGCCTTCTTGTTTAAATATTCAGATGAAAACCGTATTCAATTTATTTCAAGTGCGCTTGATCTAGAAAATGATCAAAACGTTTCTCGGGTTTATTTTTGGCTGACTTCGCTTAATTATTACTTTTCCTACAGTCCACTCGATTTTTTGTTTGGCAACTACGGCTTCATTCTCAAACAGGAAGGCGGGACAGAGAACGATTTTCTGCGCCTGCTGCTGGACTGTGGCCTCGTCGGCTTTGGCCTTTATGCCGGCGCCATCGTCGTCTTAATCAAGCAGGCGATCCGGCGACGCGACCGGGAAGATCTGCTGATCGCCTTGCTCATCATTGGTTTGATGAACATCTTCCCGTTTGTTCAGTCCCTGTCCTCAGCACTGCTGTTCTGGGTCTATTTTTTCGCCACCGTTGACAGATCCTCTTCACCGCGTAGGGACGCCAACAGGCTAAAGCCGTGAGCAGCAAGTGATGACCAGTGTGAAGAAGATTTTGAATCTGGAGCGTCTCATCACCGGGATGGTTCCGATGAAGTGGCTGGTGCTGGCACCGTCTGTGGCCCTGAACAGACTGCTTTGGGTCTGGGGCCGCTTGCGCTTTTCGGCCCTTGTTCGACAGCGTGGACTGGGCTGCGTTTGCCACTGGAATGCGGATCTGAAGTACCCCCAAAATCTGGTGCTCGGTGACGAAGTTGTGATCGGCGCCAATGCGAGTTTGGGTGCCCATAGTCCAATTCACATCGGACACCGGGTTCGCATCTCCAAGGATGTGCAGATTGAGACCGCCGGCTTAGACTTTCAGTCCGGTCCACCGCCCTACAGGCACCAGTCCAAGCCCATCATCATTGAAGACGGTGTCTGGATCGGCACCCGCAGCATGGTGTTGGGCGGGGTGCGCATTGGTGCGCATGCCGTGATCGCTGCAGGCAGCATCGTGACCCGAGATGTACCGCCGCGCACACTGGTTGCCGGCATACCGGCCAAGGTGATCAGACATCTTCCCCGTTTTGAACAGGACAAGATAATATGAGTGTTGCAAGCAAGATGCGCCAGTTGGGGCGCGTGATGACCGATACCCGGTGGTGGCCCTTTTACCTGCAACGGCAGGTCATGGCACCTGGCCTCCGCACCCGTCTGAGTGAATGGGCGGCCACCAAGCTGCGCCCGCAGGGTGCATCTTCGCCAGCAACCGGGTCTGAGACGGCGCGTGGCATCGCCGAGATGGAAGATGCGGGGATCAGCCACTTCGGCCAAATTCTGAGCGCGGAACAGGCGGCCGAGTTACGTCAGTATTTTTTGCAGAAGCCGGTGAAGGACCCTTATCGGGCCGACGGCTCGACTTTTCTTCCAGATAGCACCGAACGGCACCCTGATAGCCACATTACCCACCATGAGCCGCAGGACATCGTCCAGGCCCCTTATCTGTTTTCTATTGCGAATCGGCGGGACATTCTGGCCATCGTTGAAGGATTGCTGGGTTGCAAGCCGACGCTGGGTTACCTCGCCACTTGGTGGAGTTACCACACCGACAAGGGTGCCCAGCAGGCTGAGCATTTCCATCGTGACGTCGATGACTGGCGCTTCGTGAAGCTGTTTATCTATCTGAGCGATGTCGGTCCAAAAAATGGGCCGCACATCTACGTCAGTCATTCCTCAGCCAGCCCAGACTTGCGTCAAATCCGCCGATTCACGGACGAGGAGGTGGTGGCTGCCTTCGGCGCCGATCGGGTCATGGAATTGACAGGGCGCGCAGGTGAAGGTTTTCTGGAAGATACCTTTGGCATTCACAAGGGACAGCCGGTGGCAGAGGGCAGACGCCTGATCTTTCAGGCCGTCTACAGCATGTACCCGCTGCCCTATGGACCCAAAGCACCCGTCATGTCTGGCAAGGGTGTGGTGTTGGACGACGGATCACACCCTGACCCATGGATCAACCGTCTCTACCTCAAGAACGAATGATGCTTCGCCTGCGGCTTTGGGCATCCGCCCTGGTCATCCTCTGCCTACCCAGCCGGCTATGCAAGCCGATTCTGCGCCTGCTCGGCCATCGCATCAGTGCGCAGGCACGGCTGGGCTTCTCTTTGGTGCTGGCCGACCACCTGGTTCTTCAAGGGACGGCCCGCATCGGGCATTTCAATCTGCTGCGTCTGCGTCGACTGGTGATGAGGCAAGGAGCCTACCTAGGCCGAGGCAACGTCATTCACGGCCCCATCTCCGTCTCCCTGGCTGAGCGTGCCGCCATTGGTAACAACAACAAGATCGTGCGCGGCACCCGAGGCCTGGTCACCTCGGGACCCGCCTGTTTGCGCTTGGGTGAACTCGCCAAGATCACGGCCGAGCATCGGCTGGACTGCACCACATCAGTCTCGATTGGGGCGTTCTCCACCATCGCCGGCACATCATGCGAGCTATGGACTCATGGCTATGTGCATGACCAAACAGGTCCAGGTAGATACCGCATTGATGGCCCAGTGCGCATTGGTCGTAACGTCTATATCGGTAGTGCGAGTGTCATTACCGCTGGCGTCACCATTGCCGATGGGGTGATTGTTGGTGCTGGTACCACTGTTGCCCGTAGCCTGCTAGAACCTGGCCTCTATGTGTCAGCTGGGCTGCGCAAGTTGGAGCGCCCACAGAGCCCTGACCAACGGGCAGACCTGACACCTGTCAAGGATGAACAACTCTGTGAGCGCGTGTACGTCAAGCGAGTAGCAGATTAAATGAACATCGCCAATCTGATGCGATTGTCGGTTTATTTACTCAGTTTCGGCCTGGGGCGGGGGGCGCTATTCATAGCCCCATTGTTGCTAGCTAATTTTTTGTATGGCTCCGAATATGGCGTGCTGGAAACTGCACTGGCAGCCGCATCGGTCTGGGCGGGTATGGCGTCATTGGGAACTAGTAGCGCCGTTCCACTTGTGTTACTGCGAAACAACGCGCAGGCAACAATGCGTGGCATTGTTGTGCACCACCTGCTAGTGGTCGGGGCGGCAGGATGTTTTTTACTGGCTGCTGTGGCGCTCAATTGGCCGTTGGTGTGGAAAGTGACCGCCTTGATGACTGGTAGTCTGGTCATGCAGGGTTTGGCAAGCACACATTTAAAAACGTTGGGGCATGGAGATGCCTCGATCCTTATTGATGCGGGTCTGCTTGGCCTGATGGCCATAGCCGTAATAGGCGCTCACTATCTTGGCGCAGTGCAGCCGATAGACTTCGCTTTTGGGGCAGCCCTGCTTTATTGCCTGGTGCTGATCGTGGCCTATTTGCGTATTCTGGCCCGGCATTGCAGCGCACAGGGTTCTTTGGCCTGGAGTGCAACGCTCAAGGTGGGGGTACCCTTGATGCTGGGCGGCTTGGTGTCGCTGTTGGCTACCACATCGGGGCGTCTGGGCATGGGTTTGCTGGCGAGTCCACAATTAACCGCCGAATACGCGGTGCTGGCACGCGCTGGTGCCTTGCCTATCGTCGCCCATCAACTCATTTTGATTGCGAGGTTTCGCAACTTGTTTGCACAGTCAGATCAAGACGTTGAGCGTGCGATATTACAAATTGTGCTGCTGGTGGCGAGTAGTGTGCTGGGTTTCTTTGTGTTGAGTCCATGGCTGGGTTTTTTGCTGGGGCCTGCGTTTATGCATGCTTGGGGGCCGCACAATATGGCTGGATTTTCGATTGTGGCTCAGGCCGTACTTTGGTCCGCGATTGCCCTGAATGATTTGGTCATCGCTAGGCACCAGGTCATGCACAGAGTGCTTCCCTACAGCATTGGTTTTTTGGCTTTCGCATTTGCTGCGGGTTGGCTTGCTCTCGCTTGGTCAGGGTTGTCGCTGGAAAGGTTCGTGATAGTTCACAGTGGCGTGATGCTGTCTTTTTACATCGCCCAGTCATGGATCATGAATTTTCTCGGGTTGCGGCTTGTCCGCGTATGGCTGACGACAGGCGCCTTGTATCTGGTACTGGCAGTCATCGGATTGTTGATCAGTTTTGTATATTAATTTTTTTGAAATCAATCGGCATTCTTAATGGCGCAAATTGTTCACTTTGGGAAGTACTACCTGCCGGATTCTGGGGGCATTGAAAGCGTCACTGCCTGCCTTGCCAAAGGTGCAGTCGCAGCAGGGCATGCAGTAACGGTTGTTTGTTTCGAAAAGACACTGGCTCCGCAAGAAGAGGTTCTTGACGGTGTCAGCGTTGTGCGCGCACCAATTGAAAAGCTGGTGGCTTCGCAGCCTTTGGGTTTGAAGTATTTTCGGGCGTGTCTATCAGGAGCCTGGGGTGCCGACATTGTTCATTTGCACGCGCCCAATATGTTGGGTGCGTTTTGCGCCTTATTCATTGGCAAAAAGCCACGCCTGCTAGTCCATTGGCATAGCGATGTGATTAATAAGGGATTTCTTGGGAAAATCCTCCGCCCTTTGGAATCAGCGTTACTTCGCCGTGCTGATTGCATTGTCGCTACCTCGCAGGTGTACGCCGACGCCTCAGAGACCCTCCGACCCTATAAAGACAAAATTGCCGTCGTTCCGATTGGGGTTCCGGATGCCAAGCATGCGGGGGCTGATGCGGAACTATCTTCTTCCATCGAGAAACAGATTCGCGGTAGGAAGATCATTCTTGCGGTAGGACGCCTTGTCCCTTATAAAGGATTCAACGTATTGATTGATGCAGCAAAGCATCTCTCAGACGACTCTGTGGCTGTGATTGTCGGAGGCGGTCCATTGCAACAGCAACTCCAGCAGGCGATAGAGCTTGCTGATGTGAAGGATTGTGTTGTGTTGACCGGGCGACTCAGCGATGCTGCGTTGCATGCCCTTTTCGAACGCGCGACGCTTTACTGTCTTCCGTCCACTTATCGAGCTGAGGCATTTGGGGTGGTTCTCCTTGAAGCGATGACCTACGGTCTTCCCATAGTAGCAACAGACATTCCGGGCTCCGGCGTGCCATGGGTCAATCAGCATGGCATTAGCGGCCTGAATGTTCCAGTAGGAGATCCAGTCGCACTGGCAGGGGCATGCAATCAGATTTTGTCCTCTGCAGAACTTCGAGGCATGCTGTCAGAGGGCGCGCGCAAGCGCTTTTTTGCCGAGTTCACCGAGGAGGTTTCGGTCAAGCGGATGATGCACGCCTACGACCAGATGCTCACAGAGGTGGTTCTGGAATTTTGAACAGCCGGATAAGTGGAAGTTCTGCGACATTAACCCGGGCCAGAGGCCCGAGAATGCAGGATGAACATGAGCAAAACACGATCGGGGTCAGGTCTTGCTTTCACGCAAAGGTCTCGCCATTGCCGAACCTTAGTGGGAATTTGATTGATTGCAAGACCTGAGTGCGCCGGATAAACCGGTAAGGAGTAAAGGGTGCAAGTCCCTCACGACAAAGAAGTAGCGATTCATGTTGTCCCCGAGTCATGCGTGGCGCGCCGCGAGGTGCG
>CANBUY010000057.1 GCA_947372745.1 Comamonadaceae bacterium
TCGGCCTCCTCCTTGACCTACGCAGAACACCCACACCGCCTGATCCCTGGGATGTGTGTTTCGTTATGCACAAAAAAAGCCCATTCGCAGCAACGGGCTGGGGGTGCGCACCAAAGTGAGGTCAAGGAGGAGGCCAAAGGCCGGGGGACACGAACGGCGGTGCGTACTCCCAGCCTGTTGCGGGCACAGCGAACGGTGTCTGTCCCTACCTTTTTTTTCAATTTTGCCAACTTCATCAAGTTAGGAAACCTATGTTTACCAAAATTCTGATCGCCAACCGGGGCGAAATCGCTTGCCGCGTCATCAAAACCGCTCAAAAAATGGGCATCAAAACCGTGGCGGTTTACTCGGACGCTGACAAAGACGCCCGCCATGTGATGTTGGCCGATGAGGCCGTCAACATCGGCCCGGCCCCTAGCCGTGACAGCTACTTGATGGCCGAAAAAATCATTGCCGCCTGCAAGCAAACCGGCGCCCAGGCGGTACACCCCGGTTATGGCTTCTTGAGTGAAAACGCGGGCTTTGCCAAGCGTGTGGAAGAAGAAGGCATCATCTTCATCGGCCCCAAGCACCACTCCATTGCCGCTATGGGCGACAAAATTGAGTCCAAAAAATTGGCAGGCTTGGCTGGTGTGAACTGCATTCCCGGTGTAAATGACGCGATTGAAACGCCTGAAAAAGCGGTTGAAATTGCCCAAGGCATTGGCTACCCGGTCATGATCAAGGCCAGCGCAGGCGGTGGCGGCAAAGGCTTGCGCGTCGCCTTCAACGACAAAGAAGCGTTTGAAGGCTTCACAAGCTGCCGCAACGAAGCCCGCATCAGCTTCGGCGATGACCGCGTGTTTATTGAGAAATTTGTTGAAGAGCCCCGGCACATCGAAATACAGCTGATTGGTGACAGTTTTGGCAACGTGGTTTACCTGAACGAGCGTGAGTGCTCCATTCAGCGCCGCCACCAAAAGGTGATTGAAGAGGCGCCATCGCCCTTCATCTCTGAGGCCACCCGCAAGGCGATGGGTGAGCAAGCCGTGATGTTGGCCAAGGCGGTGAACTACCAGAGCGCGGGCACGGTCGAGTTTGTGGTCGGTAAAGACCAGAGCTTTTACTTCTTGGAGATGAACACCCGCTTGCAAGTGGAACATCCCGTGACCGAGTGCATCACCGGGCTTGATCTGGTCGAGTTGATGATTCGCGTGGCCGCTGGAGAAAAACTGCCCTTGACCCAAGCCGATGTGAAGCGCGACGGCTGGGCGATCGAGTGCCGTATCAACGCCGAAGACCCGTTCCGCAACTTCTTGCCTTCCACCGGTCGCTTGGTGCGCTTCCAGCCCCCAACTGAGACCATGTTCTCGGCCGATACCAGCCAATGGTATGGGGTGAGGGTAGATACGGGCGTGCAAGACGGCGGCGAGATTCCGATGTTTTACGACTCGATGATCGGCAAGCTGATTGTTCACGGCAAAGACCGCTTGGACGCCATTGCCAAAATGCGTGAAGCGCTGAATGGCTTTGTGATTCGCGGCATCAGCAGCAACATCCCGTTTCAGGCCGCCTTGCTGGCGCACCCCAAATTTGTGGCGGGGGACTTCAACACCGGCTTTATCGCTGAGAACTATTCGCAAGGTTTCCGCGCCGAAGACGTGCCACATGATGACAGTGATCTGCTCATCGCCTTGGCCGCCTTTGTCAACCGCAAGTTCCGCAACCGCGCGACCGCCATCAGCGGGCAAATGGAAGGCCACGAAGTGGCAGTGGGTGAAGATTTTGTGGTGATGACCTTAGGTCAAAAGGGCCAATCAACGCCCACCACGGTTTGTGTGACCGATTTTGAAGGTAAAACGGGCTCCAGTACAATAGCAGTAGGCTCAAGCAGCTACAAAATCTGTAGCAAATATCGACTAGGTGAAGTACGTATTGAAGGCACTTGCAATGGCCAACCCTTCACTGCCCAGGTAGAACGTGGCAGTTTGGCCGGCAAAAACCCGCTCGCCATTCGCGTGTCGCACAACGGCACGCAGATCGACGCGCTGGTACTGTCCAAACGTGCTGCTGAGTTGTACACCCTCATGCCCTATAAAGCCCCGCCAGATTTGAGCCGTTTTGTGCTGTCCCCCATGCCCGGCTTGCTGGCCGAGGTGTCGGTGCAAGTGGGTCAAAAAGTTCAAGCCGGTGAGCGTGTGGCTGTCATTGAAGCCATGAAGATGGAAAACGTGCTCTTTGCCGCCGCCGACGGCGTGGTCAAGTCGATCGTGGCCGCCAAGGGCGAGTCGCTGACCGTTGACCAAGTGATTGTGGAGTTTGTCTGATGTCCCGCCCCTTCAACGTTCTGGGAATCCAGCAAATCGCCCTGGGTGGTACCGACAAAACCCGCATGCAAAAGCTCTGGGTGGACATGTTGGGCCTAGAGGTGACGGGCACCTTCAAGAGTGAGCGTGAAAACGTGGACGAAGATATTTTGGCCATGGGCCACGGGGCCTTCAAGGTCGAAGTGGACTTGATGCAGCCCATCGACATCGACAAAAAACCTGCCGTGCACACCACGCCGCTCAACCATGTGGGCCTGTGGATTGACGACTTGCCCCAGGCGGTGGCTTGGCTCACAGCCCAAGGCGTGCGCTTTGCGCCCGGAGGTATTCGCAAGGGTGCTGCAGGCTATGACATTTGCTTTTTGCACCCTAAAGCCAATGACGAATTCCCGATTGCCGGGGAGGGCGTGTTGATCGAGTTGGTACAGGCGCCACCCGAGGTGGTGAGCGCGCTGGCGCGCGTCTAAAAGAGGGGGCATAAAAGGGGGCTTATCTCCCCTTTTTCGGGCCGGTTAACGAAGTTTAATGAGAGTGAGTAACACTACCTCATAAGGCTCGTTGAATGAATTTGCGCAAGTTTTTTTCCCCCGCTATCTGGATCATGCGCCAGATACATTTCTCCAGTAAGCTGACTTTGATGGCCATCGCCTTGCTGACGCCTTTGCTGGCGGTGTTGATTCAGCTGCTTTCGGCGCAAACAGAAAGCATCAAAATTACCCGTGATGAACTGCAGGGCATTGCCATGATTAGCAAGACCCATACGCTGATACATCAGTTGCAGAGTCACCGCAGCCAGCCCACCTTGAACCTGCAACCGGCCATTGAACAGCTTGACTTGAGCTTGACAACGCTTGGCAGCGCCAAAATTAAAAGTGAATGGAATGGCCTTCGATCCCGTATGGCTGGCTTGGCGGCTTTGCCAAACGGCGCAGACGCAACGCTAACGGGCAGTTTACATACGGGCTTGATAGAAGATTTAGGACGATTGGTTGTTGGCTTGGCGAATCAATCAAGCTTAATTTATGACCCGGACCCCGCGACTTATATGCTGATTGACATGGCGGCTTCTCGTACCTTTGCCTGGATCGAGAACATAGGTCAGTTGAGCACACAGGTGAATAGCCTGTCGACTCAGCCAACAAGAAATGCGTTCACGGAAGTTTATGTAACCGCCCAACTCAATGCCTTGGATGCAACGCTGCGAGACAGTCAATACGCCCTGGCCCTGATGAAAGACTTGGGGCTGGTGACTTTGCTGTCTGACTCTGCAGTTCAGTCGAGTCGCGACTATTCAAGTCAGGTGCGAGCCCATTTGGCCCGGGTTGATGGCAGCCCTACTGTACAGACCCTGCCTGTTGCTGGTCCACAAGCCATGGCCCGAGTGATGGACTTTCAAGGCTCTATCCTTCGCCAGACGGGTGAGCTGCTGCAGCAGCGCTTGGATGGTGTTCAACGACTGTTCTGGCTTTCCAGCGTCGGTAGCGCGGTCTGTGTGTTGTTGGTGCTCTACTTTTTATTTGCTTTCCACTTCGGTTTCAGCATGGACCTGGGCCAAATGATGCGGTCTGTGCAACGCACAGCCGAAGGGGATTTGAGCAACCGCTTGCTCATTCCTGGTAACGATGAGTTGGCTGAGATGTCAACGGCCATCAACGCCATGACCACGAACTTTTCATCCACAGTGGCCAGCGTACGCAGCAATTCTGCGCTGGTGTTGCACGCAGGGGGAAGTTTGTCACAGGGTAACCGGGCTTTGTCTGAGCGCACTGAGCAACAAGCGTCCAACCTGGCGGAGACGACAGCCAGTGTGCAAGAGTTGTCCAATACGGTTAAAGAGAATGCCAGCGCGGCCCAGCGCTCCGCTGCGATGGCCAGCAGTGTCAGAGATGTTGCGGAAACTGGCGCGCAGGCGATGACCGATGCCATTCAAACCGTCGCAGCCATTCAAGCCAGCACGCGTCGTATGGATGAAATTGTGGGTGTGATCGATGGTTTGGCATTTCAGACCAATATTCTCGCCCTCAATGCCGCCGTGGAAGCCGCACGCGCTGGTGAGTCAGGTCGTGGTTTTGCGGTGGTGGCCAGCGAAGTTCGCTCACTGGCGCAGCGCTCTGCTGAGTCAGCCAAAGAAATTCGCTTGTTAATCGGCTCGTCTTCACGCAGTGTGGCGGTTGGCGTGGAGCAAATCCAAAAAGCAGGTCAGAATCTGACGCAGGTGCTGGACGGTATTCGCGACGTGGCCAGCACCATGTCCCAAATTTCCGCCTCTAGTGCTGAGCAGAGCAATGGTTTGGCTGAAATCACCATCGCCGTGAATCTGTTGGATCAAATTACAAATCAAAACAGCCTCCTGGCCGAGAGAGTTGTGCAGCAAGCGCAAGACTTGGAGGTTCGTGCGACCACGCTGTCTGAGGTGGTGGCCGCGTTCAAACTTCAGCAAGGAACGGCGGAGGAGGCCTCCGCCATGGTGGCGCGTGCGTTAGCGTATCGCCGCCAATGTGGCTCGCACGATGCGTTTGTGCGCAATGTGACCAAAAGCGAAACAGGTTTTATCGACCGCGATATGTATTTATTTGTACTTGATCAAAGGGGTACTTATTTGGCGTTTGGGGGCAATCATGCCAAGGTCGGTACCCGCGTGCAGGACATTCCCGGCATTGACGGTGATGGCTTGATGCGGGCGATCACGACACAAGCCCAGAGGGAGCCGGGTTGGGTTGAGTACGACATCACCAACCCAAGCTCAGGTCAGGTACAGACGAAAATGTCATTCGTTCAGCAACTGGACGAAGTGATTGTGGGCTGCGGGGTTTACAAAAACCTCATTGCCGCTTGATCCGGGGTGCGTTGCACTACCCCGTTTTCAAGCCCGCATCGCGTTTGGCTCTTGACCGAGCCAGGGCTGCTTCAATAACGGCTCGTTTTTTGTCTAAAACGGTGGGGTCGGTGTGTTGTGAATGCGCGGCGAGGTCGGCCAGTTTGGTTTCGGCTTTAATTTCAAGCCGCTGGTCGTTTTCAAGCAAGCCACGGTTCTTCTGGAATTTATGAAATTGGTAGCGGTCTCGGGCCAAGTGGGCTAGAGGCATGGACCAAGCGGACCAAGCCGTGGCATTGCTTGTGACGTTTTCAAGCTCAATACAGTCCACAGGGCAGACCGGCAGACACAATTCGCAACCGGTGCAGTAAGCCTCAATGACCGTGTGCATCTTTTTGTTGCTACCCATAATCGCGTCCGTGGGACACGCTTTGATGCACAGGGTACAGCCGATACACCAGTCTTCGTCTATGAAGGCGACAGTGCGTGGACCTTCAACGCCATGGACCGGGTTGAGCGCTAGAACGGGCCGCCCGGTGAGGCTGGCGAGCCATTCAATGCCTTGTTGACCACCGGGCGGACATTGGTTAATGCCCGCCACACCTTCAACAATGGCCTGCGCGTAGGCTTCGCAGTCGGGGTAGCCGCAACGGGTGCACTGCGTTTGTGGCAGAACTGCCAGTATGTCAGCGACCCGTAGTCCCATTACTTCTTACGCTGGCCCTTGCTTGCCGCGACCACCACGGCTGGTGCAGGCGTTGCTTGCGCTTTAGCGATGGGTGCCATCGTGGTTTTGATTTCCACAGCAGGCACTTTTTTGGGCTCGACGGCCTGCACTGGGCTGGCAACTTTAGGCGCAACCACCGCAGCAGGAGCAGACGCAACGACAGCAGCAGGCGCCACTGGGCGAGCTTCTGGGGCAGTTGGTGCCGAGGCCACAACGGCAGCCACTGGCTTTGCTTTGGGTTGGTGCTTGAGAATGAATGACTTCACCTCGGGGTACACCACGTCGCGCCAGCGGCGTCCGGCAAAAATACCGTAGTGGCCTGCGCCAGGAACTTCCAGGTGTTTTTGCTCTGAAGCTACGACACCGCGGCAGATGCTATGGACCGCCTCTGTTTGGCCTGAACCGGAAATATCATCCAACTCACCCTCGACAGAGAACAGGGCCGTGGTCTTGATGTCTTCTGGGCGAACACGTTCAATTTTGCCGTCGACGCCTTTAACGTCCCAAGTTCCACTGACCAGGCTGAACTGCTGAAACACCACCTTGATGGTTTCCAGGTAGTAATCAGCATCCATGTCCAACACGGCGTTGTACTCGTCGTAGAACTTGCGGTGGGCTTCGGTGCTGGCGTCATCGCCTTTGATCAAATCTTTGAAGTAATCAAAGTGGCTCTTGGCGTGGTTGCTGGGGTTCATGGCCACAAAGCCCGTGTGCTGCAAGAAGCCAGGGTAAACGCGACGTCCTGCACCTGGGAAGTTGTTGGGCACGCGGTAGATCACGTTGTTCTCAAACCATTCAAAAGGCTTGTTCATGGCGAGGTTGTTCACCGCGGTGGGTGATTTGCGGGCATCAATTGGGCCGCCCATCATGGTCATGCTCAGGGGCGTGGTTTCACCACGGCTGGCCATCAAGGAGACCGCCGCCAAAACAGGCACCGTCGGCTGACACACGCTAACAACGTGGCAATTGCCATAAATGCCTTGCAGGTGGCGAATGAACTCCTGGACGTAGTTCACATAGTCGTCCAAATGGAATTCACCTTCGGACAAAGGCACCAAGCGTGCATTTTTCCAGTCGGTGATGTAGACCTTGTGGTCTTTGAGCATGGTTTTGACGGTGTCACGCAAGAGCGTGGCGTAGTGGCCTGACAAAGGCGCCACAATCAAAACAGCCGGTTGGCCTTTGAGCTTGGCCAGTGTCGCTGTGTCGTCGCTGAAGCGTTTGAAACGGCGCAACTCGCAGAAGGGCTTGTTAACTTCAATGCGCTCATGGATGGCGACTTCCACACCATCAACGTTCACAGTACGCAAACCGAATTCCGGCTTGACATAGTCCTTGCCCAAGCGGTGCATCAAGTCATAACTGGCTGATATACGCTGAGAAAATGGGTTTTGCCCCAACATTGACAATGGGTTGCCATAGACCTTGGCCGCTGACTGAGCCATGTCAGTGAAGGGCTCCATCAAGGAGCGTTGAGTTTCGTAAAGTTGGTAGAGCACGTTGATTACTTTCAGTTTATGTTGCAGTGCAATATAACAGTTATGGCGGGGTCATAAGTGGAGTGTTTACACCAATATGAATCAAAAAAGTCATATTTTTGCAAGCTAGTTGTCAGTTTTTTGCAATTTCACATTTAATAAATGGCATTGTCATGGCAATTAATAGCTATGACATCATAAGTATTTATAGCCATGCGGTCGGTGGTCTGAGGCGCCTAGGTTACTCAACGATCAGGGCGTGGCGGCAGCCTTCAACACGCCGCGCACCAAATTGCGGCTATGCGCGCCAAAGTTGCCCATCAACTCACTCACGGTGCTGATTAAAGGCGCCAACTTGGCGTTGCCTTGCTTTTTGAGCTCGGCCACCAGGTCAATGCCTGACTCGTGCACGCCAAAATCAAACGACGGGTCTGAAACATAGCGCTTCGGCAATGCATCAACCAGGCGCTCCACCAACTGCGGCGCCAAGGCGTGGGCTTGCAGGCTGACTACGTCACGGGCATACAGGTCAGTCCAGGCGGGGTAGCTGGCATCTTTGGCGGTGTTGCGCAGGGCTTGTTCAAAAGCGGTGTCCTGTTTGGCCTGTGCTGCGCTGTAAATCAGCTGGTTTTGGTACTTTTCAAGCGCCAGATGGCGGTTTGAAAGCAGCACAATCATGTCGTCTTTCAGCCGGGGGAAGCCTGCCATCGCCAGCACGTTGATACCGATGAGTTTGACGGAGGCGTTGCCCGGCGACAGACTGGCGTGGTAGGGCTGGGTCAAATCCTGAAGATAGTGCAGCGCCAGACCCGAGAAGCGCCAGCCCCAATAAGGATGGCCGGCCTTGAAGGCCAGCGTGGCCAGGCTGGTGTATTGCTGCACCCGCATCATGGGGAAGGTCTTTTTGACGAAGGGTGCTGCCAGGTAGATCACCCGATCTTCATGGAAGAAGCCCATGTGAAAGGGTGCTTGGGTGGAGAAATACAGCGCCGGGTTGCCGAAAGGCAGGGGACCAAAACCATAGGTCTTGCCCCAGTCAGAGGGGCTGTCCTCCCACAGGTTAATGTCCAGGCCATAGTCAGGCTCATCGGCCGCTGAGGCCAGCACATTCAAAGGCGCCACTTTGTCACCTGCTTTGATCTCTACAAAGCGCAGCTGGGAATTGGGTTGCTCGGGCAGGGTGTTCACTACGGCATGGGGCAAGGGTTTGCCCAAAATAGCCTCAGCTTGGGTAGGGTCGGCCTGCAAGTAGAGAGCGAATCGGCTGTTGGGCGCCACGCGCAAGGCGTTTAAAAAAGCGGTTCGCCGCTGCGCATCTGATTGGGCAGGGTTGGCGTTGAAGCTCAGTTTGGCGGGGCGAGGTGGGTAAACGGCCAAATGGCTGCTGGCCCAAACCTCCTGGCTGGCCAGCAATAATGCAATCGGTTTTTCCTGTGCTTTCAGGAAAACCTCAAGCGGCTCGACAGTCACGGGCGCTGCCGCCGCCACTTCAGGCATCTTCTCAAAGGCCCGGTAGGCGGGGTAGGTGTGGTTGCTCCAGGCCAAGGCGTGGCCTGCGGCACAGCCCAAAATACAAACAAAAGTGCTTGAAAAACGGGGCATGGGAAGCTCCTCTAAAGCGTCGATGGCGCGACGCTGGGTGACTGAACCTGAAAACCTGGGCCGTCAAAGGCTAAGCACCTGGCTAATTTGCTATTAAAAAAATAGCTGGTCAAGCACATGGATTAAACCTTTGAAGCCTATTTGTTTTTACATAACCTTGGCAATAGCCGCGCACACGTAGTCAATGTTTTTACTATTCAGGGCAGCCACACACATGCGGCCCGTGTCGGTGCCATACACGCCAAACTCGCTGCGCAGTCGCACCATTTGGTCTTTGGTCAAGCCAGAGTAGCTGAACATGCCGATTTGCGTGGTGATGAAGCTCATGTCTTGCTTGACACCGGCGGCCTTGAGGCCATCCACCAGCTTCTGGCGCATGGCCTTGATGCGTACGCGCATCTCGCCCAACTCAGACTCCCACAGGGCGCGCAGTTCAGGGTTGCCCAATACCGCGGCCACAATCGCGCCACCGTGAATCGGTGGGTTGCTGTAGTTGGTGCGGATCACGATCTTGAGCTGGCTCAGCACGCGACCGGTTTCCTCTTTGTCCTTGCAGACCACCGACAGGGCGCCCACGCGCTCGCCGTACAGGCTGAAGCTCTTGGAGAACGAGGTGGAGACAAAAAAGTCCAGCCCCGCCGCGACAAACTTGCCGATCACGGCGCCGTCTTCTTTTATGCCGTAGCCAAAGCCTTGGTAAGCCATGTCCAGGAAGGGCACCAGGTTTTTGGCTTGAACAGCGGCAATCACCTCATCCCACTGGGCTGCGGTGATGTCGTAGCCGGTGGGGTTGTGGCAGCAGGCGTGCAACAAGATGATGGTGCCGGGGGCGGCGGCGTTCAGGTCAGCCAGCATGCCGGCAAAGTCCACGCCGCGGTTGGTGGCGTCGTAGTAACGGTAAGTCTCCACTTCAAAACCGGCGTTGGTGAACAGGGCGCGGTGGTTTTCCCAGCTAGGATCGCTGATCAGTACTTTGGCGTTGGGGTTGAGCTTCTTCAAAAAGTCGGCGCCGATTTTCAGGCCGCCTGTGCCACCAATGCCCTGCACCGTAGCCACACGGCCGCTGGTGACGACCTCGCTGTCAGCTCCAAACACCAGTGATTTGACGGCAGCGTCATACGCCACGATGCCATCAATGTGCAGGTAGCCGCGGGGTGTGGGCTTATCCATCATGGTTTTTTCGGCCGCCTGCACGCAGGCGAGCAAGGGCAGTTTGCCGTTGTCGTCGAAATACACGCCCACACCCAAATTGACTTTAGCGGGATTGGTGTCAGCATTAAATTGCTCGTTTAAACCCAAGATCGGGTCGCGGGGGGCCATTTCGACTGCAGAAAAAAGAGACATGAATGCGTCCTGTGAAGAAAAAAACTGGAGAATTAGCGGCTTGCCGCTGAGTTAGCCCTAGATTTTAACGGGGCTCACCAACCGCTTTGCGCAATGGCTCTCCAATGGGCGCCTCAGACCCGATAGACTTTGAAAAAGAACGAAATATTCTGGGTCAGCGCCGCGCTTGATGCAATTGGCTAATATGTCAGGCTGTCCCGGAATTTATTGATTGCGCATGTCTCTACATCCCCCTGTCTCCACCCCACTTGATCTCGCCTTGGTTGACGACTCTGAAAAGATTCGCACCGGCACCTTCGTGCGCTACCCCGACTCGCCGTTTGAGCTGTACCAGCCCTACCCACCGGCGGGCGATCAGCCGCAGGCGATTGAGCAATTGGTGGAGGGCGTTAACGATGGCGAGGTATTTCAGACCCTGCTGGGCGTGACGGGCTCGGGCAAAACTTTCACCATGGCCAATGTGATCGCCCGCCTGGGCCGGCCGACCATCGTGTTTGCGCCCAACAAGACGCTGGCGGCCCAGCTCTACAGCGAGTTTCGGGAGTTTTTTCCCAAGAACGCGGTGGAATATTTCGTCAGCTACTACGACTACTACCAGCCTGAGGCCTATGTGCCGCAGCGCGATTTGTTTATTGAGAAAGACTCCGCTATCAACGAGCACATCGAACAGATGCGCCTGTCGTGCACCAAAAGCGTGTTGGAGCGGCGTGATGTGGTGATTGTGGCCACGGTGTCGGCCATCTACGGCATCGGCCAGCCCGAGGCGTACCACAAGATGGTGATGACGCTGCGCGCAGGCGACAAAATGGGCCAGCGCGACATGATCGCCCAACTGGTGCGCATGCAGTACCAGCGCAACGACATGGATTTTTCACGCGGCAAGTTTCGGGTGCGCGGCGACACGATCGATGTGTTCCCGGCTGAGCACAGCGAGATGGCGATCCGCATTGAGCTGTTTGACGACGAAATCGAGTCCTTGCAGTTGTTTGACCCGCTTACCGGCCGCATTCGCCAGAAAATTCCCCGTTTTACCGTTTACCCTAGCAGCCATTACGTGACCCCGCGCGAGCAGGTACTGGCCGCAGTCGAGGCCATCAAAACCGAGTTGTCCGATCGGGTGAAGGAATTCATCAGCCAGGGCAAGCTGGTCGAGGCTCAGCGGTTGGAGCAGCGCACCCGCTTTGACCTGGAAATGCTCAGCGAGGTCGGGCACTGCAAGGGTATTGAGAACTACAGCCGCCATTTAAGTGGCGCCCCTCCAGGCGCGCCGCCGGCCACCTTGACCGACTACCTGCCCAAAGACGCCTTGATGTTTTTGGACGAATCGCATGTGCTGATCGGGCAGTTTGGTGGCATGTACAACGGTGACCGCTCGCGCAAGACCACGCTGGTGGAGTATGGTTTCAGGCTGCCCAGTGCATTGGATAACCGCCCGCTCAAGTTTGAAGAGTTCGAGACCAAAATGCGCCAAGCCGTGTTTGTCTCTGCCACACCGGGTCAGTGGGAAAAAGACCACACCGGCCAGGTTGTGGAGCAGTTGGTGCGCCCCACCGGGCTGGTGGACCCCGAGGTCGAGGTGCGCCCGGCGGTGAATCAGGTGGACGATGTGCTGCAGGAAATCCGTATCCGGGTCGACAAGCACGAGCGCGTGTTTATCACCACACTCACCAAGCGCATGGCCGAGCAACTCACCGATTATTTGAGCGACAACGGCGTCAAGGTGCGCTACTTGCACAGCGACATTGACACTGTCGAACGGGTAGAAATTTTGCGCGACTTGCGCCTGGGAACTTTCGATGTGCTGGTGGGTATCAACTTGCTGCGTGAAGGGCTGGACGTGCCCGAGGTGTCCTTGGTGGCGATTTTGGATGCAGACAAGGAGGGCTTTTTGCGCTCCGAGCGCTCCTTGATTCAAACTATCGGCCGCGCGGCCCGCAACCTGAATGGCCGCGCTATTTTGTACGCCGACAAAATCACCGAGTCCATGAAAAAGGCGATTAGCGAGACCGAGCGTCGGCGTGTGGCGCAGGTGGCGCACAACCTGGCCCACGGCATCACACCGCGCTCGATCGTCAAGGAGGTCAAGGACTTGATTGACGGCGTGTACAGCGAAAAAGCCGGCAAAGAGGCTGAAAAGCTGGAGCGTGACGCGATGCAGCGGGCGCAGGTTGAAGACATGAGCGAGAAGGATATTGCCCGTGAAATCAAGCGTCTGGAAAAACTGATGATGGAGCACGCCCGCAATCTGGAGTTCGAAAAAGCGGCTCGTGTGCGTGATCAATTGGGTATTTTGAAAGAGCAAGCCTTTGGGGCGGCAGGCAGTGATAACGTTGTTTTATTGTCGAGTGCCTGAATCGGTTCATAATGTGACTGATCGGTATAGGTACTTGAGCAGTTTGCTTAGTTATTTGATATACTCGACTGCGTTAGTCAACTTAACACGACTGAAGGAGCATTTCATGCGACTCACTACCAAAGGCCGCTTTGCGGTTACCGCCATGATTGATCTGGGCCTGCGCCAGAGCAATGGCCCCGTGACCTTGGCCGCCATTAGCCAGCGCCAGCAAATTTCCCTGTCGTACCTCGAGCAATTGTTCGGCAAATTGCGCCGCCATGACCTCGTGGAGTCCACGCGTGGGCCTGGCGGCGGTTATACCTTGGCGCGCAATCCCTCGGAAATCACCGTGGCAGACATCATTACCTCGGTCGATGAACCGATTGATGCCACGCACTGTGCGGGTAAAGAAAATTGCCTGGGCGAGGGCTCCCGCTGCATGACGCACGATCTTTGGACCTCGCTCAATGTGAAAATGGTCGAATTTTTGGAGTCAGTCAGTCTTCAAAAGCTGGTCGATGATCAGTTGGCCAAAGGCCTCACCATAGAAGACAAGCCTACTTTAAAGCGCGCCATTTCCAGCATGCCGATGCCTAAGCCTATTCGTATCAACGCCCCCAATTCGGTTTTTGCCTTGGGTAATGCTTTTTACAAGACCTGAGTCAGGTTCATTGGTTTTAATTTAATACTTTTTGAGGCACCAAGCCGCGATGGATACAACCCCACACTTCCCCATTTACATGGACTACAGTTCGACCAACCCCTGCGATGAGCGGGTGGTCGACGCCATGATTCCCTGGTTGCGCCAGCATTTTGGCAACCCTGCTTCACGCAGCCACGCTTGGGGCTGGGAGGCGGAAGCGGCCGTTGAAAATGCCCGCGAGCAAGTAGCAGCCCTGATCAACGCCGATCCCCGTGAGATTGTCTGGACTTCTGGCGCCACCGAATCCAATAACCTGGCCTTGAAGGGTGCTTGCGGTTTCTATAAAACCAAGGGCAAGCACATCATCACAGTCAAAACCGAGCACAAAGCTGTGTTGGACACCTGCCGTGAGCTGGAGCGCCAAGGCTTTGAGGTCACTTATCTTGATGTTCAAGCCGATGGCATGCTGGACCTTGAGGTCTTCAAGGCGGCTATTCGCCCGGACACCATCATGGCCAGCGTCATGTTTGTCAACAACGAGATTGGTGTCATTCAGGACATCACGGCCATTGGCAACCTGTGCCGTGAGCATGGCATTGTTTTCCATGTGGATGCAGCCCAGGCCACTGGTCGTGTGGACATTGACATGAGCCAGTTGCCTGTCGATTTGATGAGCCTGACCGCCCACAAAACCTACGGACCCAAAGGCATCGGTGCCTTGTTTGTACGCCGCAAACCCCGCATCCGCATCGAAGCGCAAATGCACGGTGGTGGCCATGAGCGTGGCATGCGTTCAGGCACGCTGCCCACCCACCAAATTGTGGGCATGGGCGAGGCGTACCGCATTGCCAAAGCCGAAATGCATGTGGAAAACGCCCGCATTCAGGCCCTGCACGACCGCATGCTGGCCGGGCTGAAGGATGTGGAGCAGGTGTTTATCAACGGCAACGTTGACAAGCGTGTGCCGCACAACCTGAACATGAGCTTTAACTATGTTGAGGGCGAGTCCCTCATCATGGGCATCAAAGGCTTGGCTGTGTCCAGCGGTTCAGCGTGTACGTCTGCTTCTTTGGAACCCAGCTACGTGCTGCGCGCGCTTGGCCGCAGCGATGAGTTAGCCCACAGCAGCTTGCGCATGACGATTGGCCGTTACACCACCGAGGCTGAAATCGACTACGCGGTTGAGACCATCAAAGTCAATGTGGCCAAGTTGCGAGATTTAAGTCCACTTTGGGATATGTACAAAGAAGGCATCGACATCAGCACCATCCAATGGGCTGCTCACTAAACTACTCCCTCGAAAGGAATCAACATGGCATATTCAGACAAGGTCGTTGACCACTACGAAAACCCCCGCAACGTCGGCACCTTTGACAAGGGCGATGACTCTGTGGGCACCGGCATGGTGGGTGCGCCCGCTTGCGGCGACGTGATGAAGCTGCAAATCAAGGTCAACCCGGTTACGGGGGTGATTGAAGATGCACGCTTCAAAACCTACGGTTGCGGCTCGGCCATTGCATCGTCTTCGCTGGTGACCGAATGGGTCAAGGGCAAAACGCTGGACCAGGCAGCTGCGCTGAAAAACAGCGAAATTGCCGAAGAACTAGCCTTGCCACCGGTGAAAATTCACTGCTCCATCTTGGCCGAAGACGCCATCAAGGCCGCAGTGAACGACTACCGCCAAAAGCACAACGCAACCCAGACCCACTGACATGGCCGTTACGCTGACTGAAGCTGCCGCCCGGCACGTCGCCCGCTACCTCGGTAAACGGGGAAAAGGCGTGGGCGTGCGATTGGGCGTCAAGACCACGGGCTGCTCCGGTTTGGCTTACACGCTTGAGTATGTGGATCAAATTGAGCCCGAAGACATGGTCTTTGAAGACCATGGCGTCAAGGTGTTGGTTGAGCCCAAAAGCTTTGCTTACCTCGACGGCACGGAGCTCGACTTTGCGCGTGAAGGGCTCAACGAAGGCTTCAAATTCAACAATCCCCGCGAGCGGGATCGTTGCGGTTGTGGTGAGTCTTTTCGGGTGTGAATTTTCAGTCCACTGATTTTGAGTTGTTTGGTCTTGAAACCCGCTTTGCGCAGGACCGCAGCGCGGTGGATGCCCGCTGGAAAGATCTGCAGCGCGAAGCCCACCCTGACAAGTTTGCCGCCCAAGGCGCTGCTGCCCAGCGCGTGGCGATGCAGTGGTCGGTGCGGATCAACGAAGCCTACAAGCGCCTGAAAGATCCGCTTAAACGCGCGGCCTACCTCTGTGAGTTGAACGCAGCCCCGGTCAATGCGGAAAACAACACCGCCATGCCCGCCTCTTTTTTGATGCAGCAGATGGAATGGCGTGAGGCCCTTGACGATGCCGTGTCGGTGGATGAATTAATTCAGCTGGGCAATGAGGTCAAGGCGGCCAAGCAGGCCATGCTCCTTAACTGTGAGCGATTTCTGGATGAGCAGGGCGACTACGCTCGTGCCGTACAAGAAGTCAGGGCCCTCATGTTTGTCGAGCGCTTTGCCTCTGACCTGGATGCCCGCCTCGACCAAATGGAAACACAAGAACGGGGACAATAAGTCTTCGTTCTCGAAAAAAATTATTCATGGCGCTTTTACAAATTTCCGAACCCGGACAAACTCCCAACCCGCACGAGCGGCGCATTGCGGTCGGTATCGATCTGGGCACCACCCATTCGCTGGTCGCCTCTGTGCGCAACGGCATTGCCGAATGCCTGCCAGACAACGAAGGCCGGGTGATCTTGCCCTCTGTGGTGCGTTACCTTGAGGGCGGTGGCCGCCAAATTGGTTTTGAGGCGGAAGCGGCTTTGGCCCTCGATCCTGAAAACACTATTGCATCGGTCAAGCGTTTCATGGGCCGTGGCTTGAAGGACGTGTTGGGGCAAGACAAGCTACCCTACCGTTTTGTTGACCATCCCGGCATGTTGGGCTTGCTAACAGTGCACGGTGAGAAGTCCCCGGTTGAGGTCAGTGCCGAGATTTTGGCCACCTTGCGCTACCGGGCTGAAGACACTTTCAACGACGATTTATATGGTGCGGTCATCACCGTGCCGGCTTACTTTGACGACGCCCAGCGCCAAGCTACCAAAGACGCCGCCAAGTTGGCGGGCTTGAATGTGCTGCGCCTCATCAATGAGCCCACCGCGGCGGCGATAGCCTATGGCCTGGACAATGCCAGCGAAGGTGTTTATGCCATTTATGACTTAGGTGGCGGCACCTTTGATATTTCCATTTTGCGGCTCACCCGAGGTGTTTTTGAGGTCGTGGCCACCGGCGGTGACTCGGCTTTGGGCGGTGACGATTACGACCATGCCTTGGCCGATTGGGTGTTGGCTCAAACGGGCACCCAGGCGGTGACACCCTCCGATAAGGCGGCGGTCAAGGTCGCGGCGCGTCTTTGCAAAGAAGCTTTATCTGCTACAAATTCAGTAGCTTATCAAGCAAACCTGGCGGGCTCGGAGGTCAGTTTTTCTGTAAATTCTGAAGATTTCGACAAAATCACCCGCCCCCTGACTGCCCGAACCCTGGCCGCCGTGCGCAAAGCTCTACGCGACGCTGAGTTGTCGATCGAGGACGTGCAAGGCGTGGTGATGGTGGGCGGTTCCACCCGCATGCCTCAAATCCAAAAGGCTGTGGCCGATTTCTTTGGTCGTGCCCCGCTCAACAACCTCAACCCCGATGAAGTCGTCGCCCTGGGCGCGGCCATTCAGGCCAACCAGTTGGCCGGCAACAACGCCGGCGGTGACCTGCTCCTGTTGGATGTCATTCCTTTGTCGCTCGGCATCGAGACCATGGGCGGGCTGGTGGAGCGCATCGTGCTGCGCAACGAGACCATTCCTACCGCCAAAGCCCAGGATTTCACGACCTACAAAGACGGCCAAACGGCTCTGGCGCTTCATGTGGTGCAAGGCGAGCGCGACCTGGTCGCAGACTGCCGCAGTCTGGCGCGTTTTGAGTTGCGTGGCATTCCGCCAATGGCGGCGGGCGCAGCGCGGATTCGTGTCACCTTCACGGTCGACGCCGACGGACTGCTCAGTGTGAATGCCAAAGAGCAGATCAGCGGCGTCGAGGCGCAAATCGACGTCAAACCCTCCTACGGACTGGCCGACGACCAAATTGCCCGCATGCTGCAAGACAGCTTCGCCACCGCCGAGGCCGATATCAAATCACGCGCTTTGGTAGAAGCCCGCGTTGATGGCGACCGCATGTTGTTGGCCATTAGCAGTGCAATGGCGGCTGACGGCGATTTACTGAGCCCTTCTGACATCGAGCAGATTCAGGCCCAGATGGCGGCTGTGACCAGCGCCCGGTCACTGGAAGATCCTGCCCTGATTGAAGCGGCCACCCAAGTTCTTGCCAAAGGCACCGAAGCATTTGCCGCGATGCGAATGAATCGGGGCATTCAAAAAGCCCTGGCCGGAAAAAATATTGAGACTGTCTGAAGCAGTCGCCCCTGGAAACTATTCATGCCTATTATTAAAATTTTGCCCCACGCCGAGTACTGCCCTGAAGGGACAGAAATCTCTGCGCCTGCCGGCACCTCTATTTGCGAAGCCTTGCTTGAGAATGGCATCAAAATTGAGCACGCCTGCGACATGGTGTGCGCCTGCAGCACCT
>CANBUY010000058.1 GCA_947372745.1 Comamonadaceae bacterium
TGATATTGAGTGCGCCGCCGGATTGATTCAGATTGCCCAGCAAATTTATACCGATACCCGCCGTACTTGTGGCAACACTGGCTAAATCTGTCGTGTTCGAAGTCACATTACCGGAGGTACTGGAGCCGGTGATGTTGAGCGTGCCGCTGGTTTGCGTGATGTTGAGCGTTGCAGCAGAAGTCACACCCGCACCCGCTGTGCTGCTGGTTGTGGATGTGTTGGACGTTGTGTTTACATTGGTCAATGCCGATGAGGCGGCTGTACCAATGATATTTAGCGTACCGCTGCTGGTCAGGCTTAAATTTCCGGTTAAGAAAACACCGCTGCCTGTCGTGCTTTGGCCACTGATGGTCATAGTGCCCGTGCCCGACTGCGTTATTTGACCTGTCGCAGAGGTGTTAACCCCAACACTGGCGTTGGCAGTACCGTTGATGCTACCGCCATTAAAGGTCAGGTTTGTAGCATTAACAATTGAGACTGCATTACCTGTTGTATTGCTTGTGTTGCCAAATACAGTCAGGCTACCACCATTGGTGTTGATGGTGCTATTGGTTAAAGTAACTGCGCCTGATCCAAGTGTTGTAGCACTTTGAGCTGCAGTGAGGTTGACGTTGAGCGCGCCTGTCCCTGTCCCTGTGGCTGTGATATTGCCGATGATATTAATATTTCTATCGGCACGCAAGGTCAGCCATGAGTCCGCGCCTGTTGTTTTTAAAATATCCGCCCCAGCACTTTGGGTGATATTGCCTGTAGTGCTAGTGGTGTTAAAAGTGCCAAAAGTAGTAATCGTGACGTTGGAACCTGCGTTGAGCGCCGCATTGATCGAACTAACATTGACAACCGAAGCCGATGCATTGGGTGAAAAACCGGATGTGACACTCCCGGTGTAATTTGCATTGGCGCCATTTGAAATCGTGATATCAGTCGGGTCCAGCAACCACTGGCCGCCGATACCCATAGGGGCCGAAGCGTCAACACCGCCCAAGGCCTGGAGGTTGTTTTTGCTAGAGGTTTCAACATTGCCGCCGTTCCCACCCAAAGGCCCGCCCTTGGCGGAAATTTGGCCATAAAACCCGGTGTAGTTATCGGACCACAAGACAACATTGCCGCCCTTGCCATTGCTGGTAGCGGAGGCATTAATGCTTGATCCAGCATCCATCACAGTGGCTTTGCTGTTCAGGATGGTGTCATCAGCACCCTGCACACCACCACCAATTAGAACCGTGCCGCCGCCTGTTTTACCGCTGGCGTTGATGGATGAGTTATTGAACAGACCCACATTCTGGCCCGTGATAGTGACCTTGCCCCCTGCGCCTTCGGCATTGGACACGTCAATGCTTGCACCGCTCAGATTGACATTGCCCTGCACGCCCCCATTAATTAAAACCGACCCGCCCTGTTTGGCACTGACCATGCCTTCAAGGTTAATCAGGCTGTCCAGCAAAATGCTGTTGGCTTTGGCATCAATTAATATTTTCCCGCCCTCGGCATTGACAATGCCGGTATTTGAAATAGACGCGTTGTTGGCGCCAGCGCCTTGCGTGAACTGCACCAATTGGCCGTTGGCAAGCGTTAAGGTGGCCTTGTCGCCAGTGGCTAAAACAATGGTGCCGCTGGGCGCATTGATGGCGCCTGTGTTGCGGACTTGATCACCTGCCAAAACTACGTAGCCCGCTACTGCGGTCAGTTGCCCGGCGTTTTCAATTAAGCCAGCGCCCGATGAACCACCACTTAGGCCAATGGGGCCACCGGCCATAAAAGAGGCGGCTGATATGTCTCGCGTTGAGGCCAATAGTGCGCCTACATTGACCATCGATCCGTTGCCAAAAACGATGCCCTGTGGATTAACCAGAAACACTTGCCCGTTGGCGGTTAACGAGCCTAATATTTGGCTGGACCCCGAAAGATTGACCACACGGTTGAGCACTTGCGCCGTGCCACTGGGCTGCAAAAACTGAACCGAATTGTTTGCGCCAACATTGAAGCTCTGCCAGTTGATGACCGCTTTTGAGGTGGTTTGTGTAATGAGTAGCTTATTGGCATTAGGGGTCGCGATACTTGCCGCCCCCCCCACCACCACGCCACCAGCGGGTAAAGCACCAACTGCGCCCACTTGAAAAGCCGTGCCCAGTAATAAACCAACAGCCAGAGAAATTATCCTGACGGGAAATACATTAACGTCAGGAAATAAAGGCTTATGTATAGTGACGCCACCAGGCCCGCCAGACCCTTTGACGTGGCCCGCCAGAAACTCAGCCACAGCAATCATCATGCCGTGTTTTTTGCTAAAAATTAACCGGTAGTTATTTTTATTCATTGGGTTGCTCCTGTGCGCTTGTATTAATATTGGGTTCTGAGTGCAAACCAGAATTGAGAGTTGTCACTGGGTACTGTGCTCAGCATTGTTGGGCTTGCTACCCGTTGTTTAGCCCAGGATGCGTTAAAGCTCGTACTTCTAAACCCCAGCCAATTCAAACTAAGCCCATAATTCGAGAGTATTAGATTGTTTGACTGAGCTGGATTCGAATAACCACTGCTAACCTGCCAATTTTCATAGGGAACCTTATTAATTAAACCATTGGCGTAATCAATAAAGACACCGGGCGTAAACCGACCCCAGCTTGAATTAATATCTTTTCGGATATCAATACTTGTTACAAAACCTTGATCGACTGTTCCTTGGTCCGGGGTATAGGCTCGTGCACCGTTAATGCCAGTTAACAATAATTTCTCATAGGCGTCCAAGTTGACATTGGCCCACTGACCACGGACATTGATCAATGCATAGACAGCTTGTTCGCTCCAGAGAGCTTTCTTTTTGACCGCTTGAAACGCCAGCTTTGTGTAAGGTGTGCTTGTGGCATTAATTGCAGCGGCATCAGATACCTGCCCCATGGTTAGTGTTGATTGCGCACTCCATGTGTCTGCATCCAATACAAGTGAGCGGTCGCCTGAATTGGCCGACAAAGAAAATTGCCCCGCATAAATGGTTTTCTTGGATGTGGTTACTTCAGATTGGCCGTATTCAGAGAAGGCGCCTAAAGCGTTGACGGTGGTGGATAAATTGAAGTCGAGCCCCCTGATCCAGGGGTAGGCCAAGCCAAGGCTGACGGTATAAGAAAACCCTGTGGTGCTTGATGGGGTTGTGCTGTTTGAGCTTGGCAGCACCAATTGCGATCTGGCGATAGATGACTGCATTCGCAGTCCATTAAAACCAATAGGAATAGCGATATCAAGACCGCCAGCCACATTATCTTTAGTTGACAGTGAAGAGTTTAATATATAACTATCACCTATTCCAAGAACATTATCAGCAACTATCGTTGCCCCTAGGTGATACTGCCCTGAGCTGACTGATCCATGATTATCAGAAGCAATAGATCCCCTGGATTTAAAATCTTTTTCCATTGTGTTAATGGTTATCTTGGTTTGCCCAGCGCCTACACCATGCGGACTAAACTCAACTATACCAAGTTGTAAACCGGCGGCATCTTGAAGTAATTGCGCCAACCTTTCTAAGTTGACTTTCTTCAGATCACATACATCACCAACACCGTTGGGGCATAGTATTTTTTCTGCAGAAGCTTCTATCCATTCGGTCATTACCTTGGTATTATTATTAACAACAATTTTCCCAACTTTACCAGGGAAAACAGTGAGGTTAATCAGCCCTGTTTTTCTATATGCTTCATAATCACCTTTGCTTAATAATACCTGCCCTAAAATATAACCTGCTGCACGCACTTCTTCAGTCAACTTCGTGCTTAATTCAAATAATTTATCTTCGTTAAAAGACTTTAAATCAATATCAGCACTCGATTTCTCGATTATTTTTTTAATATCATTTGCATCTGACCCAGTCCAGGTTAATTTTTCGAAATTAACCTGGGTAATTTTATTTATATTATTTACGGGCTGTGCAAATGCTATTGGCACCGCCATGACACATGCAGTTGCAATCATGAGAATACGAAAATAAGATAATTTAATGTGTGTCGCCACTGAGGTTTCAATATTTTCCACAATAAAGATTTTTTTTAATAACTGCATAATTTTTCCCATATTTACAACTCAACTGCCCCGCTGACAGTTGAGTTACGCCTGTGCCTTTTTTGACTCCAACAAGATGCGGATCTGACCCATTCAGTTGCAGACCCTACCGGGCTGAAAGTGAATCCCCACCCTGTGAAGAATCTTCTCAACTCAAGATTGATGCATCTTAATTTGATAAATACTATCATAAAATATGTCTTAATTGCAAAAAAAAGAAATATTTACCATAAGATTAAGATTATTATGCTTTCGCATTTCGACCATATCGCCACTGCTTAGGGTGACCATGACATCTACTGATCTGCCGGCTAGTTGGCCGCGCGCATGAGTGATGGAACGCTTGAGAAGCCTGACGCAAGGTCTATTTATTTTGAAAATTATTCGGGTTAAAACTTTTAATTGAGGATTTAAATGAAAAACATTAATAACACTATCGACTTGCAAAAAATTAGGGTTTATAACGAATGGCTTTACACCGCACATATTTATGATGAAGGTGATAGTCAATTCCACAAAGAATTGACCGCTCAAGTCGTCACTCAATATGTAGACCCGCTTAATCTAGATAAAGATTCAAAAATCTTGGATTTAGGCTGTGGGCCAGGTTACTTTCTTGATGAAATGAAAGCTCGTTCATTTACTGACCTGGTTGGGGTAACTTTGAGTGCTGGTGACATTGCACTTTGTGAGTCAAAAGGGCACACGATCAAGCAATATGACTTGTCATTTCTGCCAGAGAAGGATGGTTACCACGACGAGAGTGTGGACTTCATCTTTTTGCGCCACGCGCTGGAACACAGTCCGTACCCAGTGTTCAGCTTGGTGGAGTACAACCGACTTTTACAGAAGCATGGCAAGATTTACATTGAGGTGCCCCAACCAAATTGCGATCGAAAGCACGAGTTCAATCTGAATCATTACAGTATTTTTGGTGAGCAACAATTGGCCGCCCTGCTACAGCGCACAGGCTTTCAAATTGACGTATTCAACAATATTGAATTTGATCTAAATGTTGGCGTGAAGGAAGATGGAAGCATTCTCACGGCGCGTGAAAAGTACTATTGCATCGTCGCTACAAAAGTCACGCCTCTTAATATTAAAACTTAAAGTTTCCAAAAATGGTTTTCTTGTTGGTATGGTGAGACGCGCATTTTTTGGGGCTCAGATGGAAAACGGCTGTCTTGAGCGTGATCCAGAACAAATGTTTAATGGTTGAGCACGCCCTGCGCGCCTGACCCCAATCCGCTTGCGGCGACAATTGGGGCCATGAATACACCTGTGATCTCCAGCCCCTACGCCCCACTCCAAAACGACACCTTCATTCGCGCCTGCCTGCGCCAGTCCACCGAGCACACGCCGGTCTGGCTGATGCGTCAAGCCGGGCGTTACTTGCCTGAATACCGCGCCACCCGCGCCAAAGCGGGGAGTTTCATGGGCTTGGCCACCAACACGGACTACGCCACCGAGGTGACTTTGCAGCCGCTGGAGCGCTTCCCGCTGGATGCCGCCATCTTGTTCAGCGATATCCTGACCATTCCTGATGCGATGGGCCTGGGCCTCTCCTTTGCCTTGGGCGAAGGGCCCAAGTTTGAGCACAAAGTGCGCGACGAAGCCGCCGTGGCCAAGCTGGCTGTGCCTGACATGGACAAGCTGCGCTACGTGTTTGATGCGGTCACCTCCATCCGCAAAGCCTTGAATGGTCGGGTGCCCTTAATTGGTTTTTCGGGCAGCCCTTGGACGCTGGCGTGTTACATGGTCGAGGGCGCAGGCTCTGACGACTACCGCGCTGTTAAGTCCATGCTCTATAGCCGTCCGGATTTGATGCACAAGATGCTGGCGATCAATGCCGATGCCGTCGCGCTCTACCTCAACACCCAAATTGAAGCCGGCGCCCAAGCCGTGATGATTTTTGACAGCTGGGGCGGCGTGCTGGCCGACGGTGCTTTTCAGGAATTCAGCCTGGCCTACACGGCCCGTGTGCTGGCGCAAGTCAAAAAAGAGCACAACGGCGTGCGCATCCCGAGCATCGTGTTCACCAAAGGCGGTGGCCTGTGGCTAGAAGAGATGGACACGCTCAACTGTGATGTGCTGGGACTGGACTGGACGGTGAATCTGGCCAAAGCACGCGCGTTGGTGGGCCACCACAAGGCGCTACAGGGCAATATTGACCCCAACGTGCTGTTTGCCAACCCCACCCAAATTGAGGCTGAAGTCATCAAAGTGCTCAACAGCTTTGGCACGCCCCACAAAGGCGAGGGCACAGGCCCTACCCACATTTTTAATCTGGGCCATGGCATCAACCAACACACGCCACCAGACAACGTGGCCGTGCTCGTGAAAGCCGTGCATGAGCACTCGCGTAAGTTGCGGGCTTAGGCTAAATTTATGTTTCCACCCATAGCTTTAACTCGAAAAATCAAGTAGCCGATTAGAGTTATGCACAAAATTAGCCAAATTCAACATAAAACAATTTCGAATAAATCACACCTGCTACAAAACAAATAGCGACTGTAAGTCTTTGATTTATATAACATTTAAAATCTGCTTTTTTTATAGGCATTTTATTGAAAGCCTTGATTGACAAGGGTTTGACGGCGCCGAATGAGACATATCAACAAAGTTATCCACAGAAAATCTGGATCAACGTCAAAACATTTATAAATCAAAGACTTAAGCCTGTTTTCGCCAGATCACATGAACTACGCGGCAAAAGGCAATCATTTCAAACCTTTACATGATCTGTCAACTTCCCGTCGTCGTGCATACCCCAGTTCACAGCCAAGTGGCCGGGCCGTTGACCTATTTAAGCCCTGTTGACCTCCCCGCCGGGAGTCTGGTGCGCATTCCGCTGGGCAAGCGCGAGATGATGGGCGTGGTGTGGGATTCTTCAGGCGAAGACGCCTCCTTCGCCATTGACCCCAAAAAGCTGCGGCCTATCGCTGGTGCTCTGGAAGGCATTGCCCCACTTAGCAAGGCTTGGCGCAAATTGGTGAGCTTTGCGGCGCACTATTACCAACGATCCCTGGGCGAGGTGGCGCTGGCAGCCCTGCCGCCGCAACTGCGCGACCTGAACACGTTGCAACTGGAGCGGCGGCTTAAAAAGCACGCCAAAGGAGCAAACCCTGCACCATCAGCGCCAGAATCCGCTATTTTTTCAGTAGCGCTTACAGCAGAGCAGTCAAGCGCCATCGACCGATTCAATGCAGAACCCGGGCCCTTTTTGTTGTTTGGCACCACCGGCAGCGGCAAGACCGAGGTTTACCTGCGCTGCGTAGAGCAACTGCTGGCCCACACCCCAGAGGCGCAGGCGATGGTGATGGTGCCCGAGATCAACCTGACACCGCAATTGGAAGAGCGCTTTATGGCGCGCTTTGGCCCGATTTACGGTGAGCACGCCGTGGTCTCCATGCACAGTGGCATGACGCCCGCCCAGCGTCTTAAAAGCTGGCTGGCCGCGCACAGCGGTGCTGCCCGCATTGTGTTGGGCACGCGCATGGCGGTGTTTGCGTCGATGCCGAACCTCAAGCTGATCATCGTGGACGAAGAGCACGACCCCAGCTACAAGCAGCAAGAAGGCGCGCGCTACTCAGCGCGTGATTTGGCCGTTTATCGGGGTCGTCTTGAAGAAGCCAAAGTCATGCTCGGCTCGGCCACGCCTTCTTTGGAAAGCTGGCACCACAGCCGCCCTGTGGCTGAAGGTGGTCGCTATGTGCGCTTGGAGATGCCCAGCCGGGTGGGCGCCAACGCCACGTTGCCGCTGGTGCGCCGGGTGGACATGAACCACCAGCCCAAGAAGTGCGTGTTTGCGCCGCCGCTCTTGGACGCGATTACCCAGCGCATCGCCAAGGGCGAGCAAAGCATGGTGTTTTTAAACCGCCGGGGCTATGCCCCCGTGCTGCACTGCGCTGACTGCGACTGGAAGAGCGAGTGCCCGCACTGCAGCGCTTTTCGGGTGTTTCACAAAATTGACCGCACGCTGCGCTGCCACCACTGCGGCTTTACTGAGCGCGTCCCCCGCGCCTGCCCGGCCTGCGGCAACCCTGATATTGCGCCGCTGGGGCGCGGTACCGAGCGCTTGGAAGAGCATTTGGCCGAGTTGTTGGTGAATGTGCGCCGCCCTAATTCGGTGAGCGAACAATGGCCCGAGGGTGAACCGGTGCGCATTGCCCGCATTGACGCCGACACCACCAAGCTCAAGGGCGAGCTGGAATCGCAGTTGGCCCGCGTGCACTCAGGTGAGGTCGATGTGCTGGTAGGCACGCAGATGATTGCCAAGGGCCACGACTTCAGGCGCATCACGCTGGTGGCGGCCGTCAACCCGGACAACGCCTTGTTTTCCAGCGACTTTCGCGCGCCTGAGCGCTTGTTCAGCCTATTGATGCAAGCCGCAGGGCGGGCCGGGCGCGATGCCGAGGTGAGTGGCCACAGCGAGATGTGGGTGCAAACCTTTCACCCGGCGCACCCGCTGTTTGAAGCCCTCAAACGCCACGACTACCCGGCCTTTGCCGCTGGCCAACTCAAAGAGCGCGAACAAGCCGCCATGCCGCCTTTTAGTTATCAGGCGCTGGTGCGGGCCGAGGCGCACACGCAGGAAGTAGCCCAGGGGTTTTTAACCGCTGCCAGCGCGGCGGTGGCCACGATGCCCGGCGCCGAGGCGATTGCCCAGGCTCTCTTTATTTTCCCGGCAGTGCCGATGAGCATGCAGCGCATTGCCAATATCGAGCGCGCCCAGATGCTGATTGAGAGCAGCTCACGGGTCGCCCTCCAACGTTTTCTGGCCGACTGGCAAGCGGTGCTGCACGCCACACGGCTGCAGCCTGAAGGCAAGGGGCTGATCCGCTGGGCGATTGACGTGGACCCGTTGGCGATTTGAGACAACGATAATCACCCCATGAGTACACCTGAAAAAATGGCCACAAGCGCCCAATCCGCCGCCAACACTGGCTTTGACACCCTGCCCCTGAACCCGGCCACGCTGGACAACCTGAAACAACTGGGCTATCTGGAAATGACCCCCATTCAGGCCGCCGCCCTGCCACCGGCACTGGCGGGTAAAGACCTGATTGCTCAGGCCAAAACCGGCAGCGGCAAAACAGCGGCCTTCGCTTTGTCCCTGTTGACCAACCTGAACCCACGCCGCTTTGCGGTGCAAGCCTTGGTGCTTTGCCCCACCCGCGAGCTGGCCGACCAGGTGACGATCGAGATTCGCCGTTTGGCCCGTGCGGAAGAAAACATCAAGGTGGTGACCCTGTGCGGTGGCGTGGCACTGCGCGGCCAACGCGCCTCGCTGGAGCATGGTGCGCACATTGTGGTGGGCACCCCAGGACGCGTGATGGACCACCTGCAGCGCGAGTACCTGAACCTGGAAGCCCTCAACACCTTGGTGCTGGACGAGGCCGACCGCATGCTGGACATGGGCTTTTTCGACGATATTGCCACCGTCACCAAGCAGTGCCCCAAAGAGCGCCAAACCCTGCTTTTTTCAGCCACCTACCCAGAAGGCATTGAAAAACTCGCCAAGCAGTTCATGCGTGAGCCGGTGCAGATCAAGGTGGAGTCCTTGCACACCGAGAGCCTGATTGAGCAGCGCTTTTATGAAGTCACCCGCCACACCCGCTTGGCCGCCGTGGCGCAGTTGCTGAACCACTTTCGCCCCATCAGCACGCTGGCGTTTTGCAACACCAAGCAGCAATGCAAAGACCTGGTGACCTACCTTCAAGAACAAGGCTTCAATGCGCTGGCGCTTTATGGTGAACTGGAACAGCGCGAGCGCGACCAGGTGCTGGCCCAGTTTGCCAACCGCAGCTGCTCGGTGCTGGTGGCGACCGATGTGGCCTCACGCGGCTTGGACATCACACAGCTGGAAGCGGTCATCAACGTAGACATCACGCCGGACGCCGAGGTGCATGTGCACCGCATCGGGCGCACGGGTCGTGCGGGCGAATCAGGCCTGGCACTGAGCCTGGCGGCGATGTACGAGATGGGCTTTGTGGGCAAGATCGAGCAATACCAAAACAGCCCTTCGGTCTGGCACAAGCTGGAAGAACTCACCCCTACCGGCGAAGGCCCCTTGCTGCCGCCGATGGTGACCTTGCAAATACTGGGTGGCCGCAAAGAAAAGATTCGCCCTGGTGACGTGCTGGGCGCTTTGACGGCGGACGCGGGTTACAGCCGGGAGCAAATTGGCAAAATCAACGTGACTGAGTTCACCACCTTTGTGGCGGTCAACCGGGATATCGCCCAGCAAGCCATGCACAAGCTCAATGCCGGAAAAGTAAAAGGCAAGAGTGTGCGCGTGCGGCTTTTGTGAATTTTGAGCGTGTCAGGCAAACACCTACACGCGACATAGCGGTTGACTGACTCCAGAAACCAAGAGGGGCGGATACATTGGTGTTGTCGACTTCAAAAGCGACACCACTACTGGAGAAGATGAATGAATAACGCCCCCCTTGCCCTGACCTTGAACCCCTTCAGCTTGATGATGGACCCGGAACTGGTTCTTCAAACCATGGAAAGTTCGCTGCAACTGCGTGGCCTGCGTCGCCACAAACTGCGCCCCTTGGACAAGCCGCTGATTCCTTTTACAAAAGAAGCCATCGCCAGTCAAATTGCATTTGATGCGGCCATTGACGCCCAAGACCTGGCAGACCATGCCGAAGCGTATTTGCTGAACTAAGCAAGTGGGCCAGGCGCCCAGAAGGGGACAACAGCGCCTCGCCACCGTTTCAATAAAATAAACACCCGCCGCAGGGTGAAAATTTTGAAACAGGTGTAATCACAAGATGTCCCTTTTAGTTATTGATGCCTTGAACATCATCCGTCGTATTCACGAGGCTATTCCCACGCCTGACAGCGCAGAGAAGGTGGCCGATACGATCAAATCAAGCCTGAGCTCGTTCAAGCGGGCCCTAAAAGCACACAGCCCAACCCACGCGGTGGCCGTTTTTGATTTTGGGGGTCGCACCTGGAAACACGATCTCTTTGAAGCCTACCAGGCCCACCGCAAACCCATGCCGCAACACCTGCGCGATGGCTTGGTGACCCTCAAACAGGAATTGCACACCCTGGGCCTTCATTGGATTGCGATTGAAGGCATCGAAGCCGATGACGCCATTGCGGCAGTCATTGACAAATGGTGCCAACACAGCACCGAGCGCGCCATTATTTTATCGACCGACAAAGACTTCTTACAACTGCTCAACGACCAGGTTTTTGTCTACGACCACTTCAAAGGTGCGTGGCGCGATGAGGCTTATGTGCTGGAAAAATTTGGCGTCAAGCCTTCGCAAATGGGCGACTTGCTGGCCTTGATGGGCGATGCAGCCGATGGCATTCCTGGTGTGGACAAAGTCGGCAGCAAAACGGCTGCGATGCTGCTGCGCATCAATGGCACGCTGGACCGGGTGCTTTCAAACGCCGACAAAGTGGCTGGGCAAGTGGGCGTGAATTTGCGCAAGGGCATCGAGATTGCCCGACTTTCAAGGCAGCTTGTTTCATTCAAAACCGATCAGCCCCTGGGGCTGACCTGGAAAATGCTGGCGCAGAACAACGAGGCGCCAGCCGAATAAACCGCCGTGGCTTACTGACCCGGTTTTTGACCCTGCATCGCCCGCAGCTTGTCTTTCTTGCTCGGGCGCTTGCCCTTGACGCCGCCATTGGCGTGGTCAACCACCTCGCCACTCACAGACAAAGCAGCAGCAGGCGCCGCCTCTTGCGCCTCAAAGCCTTCAACAGACTCCAAGGCCATGTCCAAGCCCTGACGTTTTTGGATCAGCTTGAAATGGGCCTCGGTCTCTGCGCTGACAAAACTCACCGCCAAGCCTCGCTCACCAGCCCGTCCGGTGCGCCCGATGCGGTGCGTGTAGTCCACCGCTGAGCGAGGCAAATCAAAATTCACCACCACAGGCAGCTGGGCAATATCCAACCCGCGTGCGGCCACATCAGTGGCAATCACCACTTTCAGGCGCGAGGCCTTGAAATCAGCCAGCACCTGCGTGCGCTTGCCCTGGCTTAACTCACCATGAAAGGGTTCGGCATAGATGCGCGCTTTGCGCAGTTTGTCAGCCACCATCTCGGCGGCGTGCTTGGTGGCGACAAACACCAGCACCCGGCTCCAGTGGTTCAGGCCAATCAAATGGCGCAGCAGTTGGGTGCGTTTGCCCGTGTCCACCGCGATGGCGCGCTGCACGATGTCCGGGGCGCTCTCGGGCTCCGGCAGCACTTCGACTCGCACCGGGTCACGTAGCAGCGTATTCGCCAGGGCTTGCACCGCCGGGGGAAAGGTGGCTGAGAAAAACAGGCTTTGGCGCTGGGACGGCATCAGCCGCACAATGCGCCCGAGTTCTTCAGCAAAGCCTAGGTCAAACAGGCGGTCTGCCTCATCGAGCACCAGCGTGCGCACGCTGCGAATGGACAGGGCGTTGTGGTCAATCAAATCAAGCAGACGGCCCGGCGTGGCCACCACGATGTCCGTGCCCCCGCGCAAACGCATCATCTGCGGGTTGATGGACACGCCACCAAACACGATGGAGACCTTGATGGGACGGGTCATGTGCTGCGCAAGAACGCGAATTTCTTCACCCACTTGGGTCGCCAACTCGCGCGTGGGCACCAAAATCAGCGCGCCGACCTTGCGCGGCACTTCCATGGTGGACGCCTCAAACTGCTGGAGCAAAGGCAGCGCAAAGGCCACTGTTTTACCGGAGCCGGTTTGGGCCGAGCCCAACACATCGCGGCCCTGCAAAGCGACAGGGATGGCGGAGGCTTGAATCGGCGTGGGCACCGAGTAGGCCTTGGCCGTGACGGCGCGCAGCATGGCGGGCGACAGGCCCAGTGAGGTAAATGGCATAAAGGTGCGTTTTAGTTATTTATGGGGGTGGATCAATGAGGCATTAAAGCGGCCACCCGGAGGACCGAGTTTAAGCCCCTGATTAACAAAGCGGGGTGTCGTCGCATAATCGAGGGTTAGAGAATCACGCCCACCTGGGGTGAAATCAGCTAGAAATTAAAGGTTCCCCGTGAAAAAAACATTCAAATTAAACATCGAAGGCAAGCACCCAGAGCGCTTGCTGGAAGCCACCAAACACGAAATTCGCAAGTATGTGAAACGCCAGCGGCGCGTGGCGCTGCCCGAGGGCGCAGACTTTTGGGACTTTGACTGCCGCTTTGGCAGCAGCGAAGAAACGGCCGTCGTGGTGCACTTCGCCACCATCACCGAGCTTATCGACGGGGTTGTAGCCGCCAAAGGGGATCAATTCTTTCTTGAAATGCTGGCTAAAACTGGCCACCGCACGGCAAAGCCTGCCGGCTTTGAGGCTGCACAATAACCATGCCTCATTGGCTTGACCGCGTCCCCGTCGGTCTGTTTGCCATGCCGGTTGGCTTGCTGGCTTTGGCGGGCAGCTGGCGACGTGCGCAGGGCTTTGGTTGGGCCTTTGTGCTGCCTGCGGCCAACGCCATCGCCTGGTTCGCCGTGGCCCTGCTCACCGGCTTCCTGCTGCTGTATGGCGCCAAATGCATGCGCCACCCGCGTACGGTGGTGGCAGAGTTCACACACCCCTTGGTGAGCTCCATCATGGCGCTCATCCCCCTGTCGCTCTTGCTTTGCACGGTTTATTTCGGCATACCGGGTCATCAAGGGTGGCTGCTCTTTACGCTCATGGCGCTGGCGCTCCAAGGCATCATTGCCGTGCGTATTGTGGCCATGCTGACCACGGCCTCCTTGCCCCTGGCTTCCATCACCCCGGCGCTTTATGTGCCGCCTGTGGGCGGTGGACTGGTTGGCGGCATGGCGTTCAGCGCGCTGGGTTACCCCGGCTGGGCGGCACTTCTTTTTGGTATGGGCCTGGTGGGATGGGCGCTGCTGGAGGCCCGCGTCCTGAACCGACTTTTTGAGGGCGCCATGCCGGAGGCACTCCGTCCCACGATTGGGCTGGAACTGGCCCCCGCCTCGGTGGCCACACTGGCGGCAGGCGCGATCTGGCCACAGCTGCCCGGCGATATTCTGATTGTCGGTCTGGGTATTGCCGCTGGACCCATTGTGGCCGTGCTGGCCCGCTACAAGTGGTGGGGCCGCGTGCCCTTTGCCATCGGATTTTGGTCTTTCTCATTCCCCTTGGCTGCACTGGCTGGTGCGGTCATTGAAGTGGTCAGGCGTGGTGGGTGGCCGCCATTTGTCGGTGCGCTGGCACTGGGCCTGGCGACAATGGCCATCTCGTTTCTCATGTTGAAAACAGGGGTTCTGCTGTTGCAAAACAAAATACTGCCCCCTGCACCGGTCACCCGCTGACCCCAAAAAAACAGCACCCGTCCAAGTCCTGAGATAATGCTGGGTTTCCGCAATTAATTGGAGTTTTTACATGGCAAAGATCATTCGTACCGAAGCTGACCGTCTCGCAACCCCCCGCCCTGTGGCACCTCCCGGCGTGTGCTACACCGCAGGCAAAGGCCAGCTGCGTAGTCTTGAGCGTGGCGCGGCCACCAACAACAAGAAAAACCCAGGCAAGCGCTGCAAAAAAGGCGGTTAATTCGCCCGGGTACAAAAAAAGGCGGTTTAACCGCCTTTTTTTACGCCATTTTTGCCTTCAGCCCAAGCCAATCATGCTTGGGTAGTTATTAATTCAATAGCAAATTGAGAAGCAGCGACTGAGCGCTGTTTCGCCAAATTACATATTGCGCCGGTACTGCCCGCCCACCTCAAACAAGCAGTTGGTGATTTGGCCCAGCGAGCAGACGCGCACGGCGTCCATCAGCACCTCGAACACGTTTTTATTCTCGATCACGGCCTGCTGCAAGCGCTTGAGCATGGCGGGGGACTCATTGGCGTGCAGGGCGTGAAACGCCTCAAGGCGTTTGAGCTGGTTTTGCTTTTCTTCGTCCGTCGAGCGGGCCAACTCCAGCGTGTCATGCACCGCGTCGCCATGCGGATTGCGGAAGGTGTTGACGCCGATGATGGGCAGCTCGCCGGTGTGCTTGAGCATCTCGTAGTGCATGGATTCATCTTGAATCTTGCCACGCTGGTAGCCGGTTTCCATGGCGCCCAGCACGCCGCCGCGCTCGGCGATGCGTTCAAACTCCAAGAGCACGGCTTCTTCCAGCAACTCGGTCAGCTCTTCAATGATGAAGGCGCCTTGTGACGGGTTCTCATTTTTGGCCAAACCCCACTCGCGGTTAATGATGAGCTGGATGGCCATGGCGCGGCGCACCGAGTCTTCGGTGGGCGTGGTGATGGCTTCGTCAAACGCATTGGTGTGCAGGCTGTTGCAGTTGTCGTAAATGGCAATGAGGGCTTGCAGCGTGGTGCGAATGTCGTTGAACTGAATCTCCTGCGCATGCAGACTGCGGCCAGACGTTTGGATGTGGTATTTCAGCTTTTGGCTGCGCTCGTTGGCGCCATATTTCTCTTTCATGGCCACAGCCCAGATGCGCCGGGCCACGCGGCCCATCACGGTGTATTCGGGGTCCATGCCGTTGCTAAAGAAGAAGCTCAGGTTGGGCGCAAAGTCATCAATGTGCATGCCGCGCGCCAGATACGCTTCGACAAACGTGAAACCATTGCTGAGCGTAAACGCCAATTGGCTGATGGGGTTGGCCCCTGCTTCGGCAATGTGGTAGCCGCTGATGGAGACCGAGTAGAAGTTGCGCACCCGGTTGTGGACGAAATATTCGGCAATGTCGCCCATCACCTTCAGGCTGAACTCGGTGCTGAAAATGCAGGTGTTTTGGCCCTGGTCTTCTTTCAGGATGTCGGCCTGCACGGTGCCGCGCACGTTTTCCTGCACCCATTCCTTGAGCTTGGCCAGCTCGGTGTCGGTCGGCTCGCGGCCATTGTCTGCCTTGAATTTGTCGATATTCTGGTCAATGGCGGTGTTCATGAACATGGCCAAAATGCTGGGCGCCGGGCCGTTGATGGTCATGGAGACGCTGGTTGACGGGCTGCACAAGTCGAACCCGCCGTACAAGACCTTCATGTCATCAAGCGTGGCAATGGACACGCCCGAGTTGCCCACCTTGCCGTAGATGTCCGGACGTGGATCGGGATCGTTGCCGTAAAGCGTGACCGAGTCAAACGCCGTGCTCAAGCGCTTGGCCGCCATGCCCGAGCTGAGCAGCTTGAAGCGGGTGTTGGTGCGAAACGCATCGCCTTCCCCGGCAAACATGCGGGTGGGGTCTTCGCCCTCGCGCTTAAACGCAAAGGTGCCTGCGGTGTACGGGTAGCTGCCGGGCACGTTGTCCAGGCACAGCCATTTCAGGATTTCGCCATGGTCTTCATACGTGGGCAAGGCTACTTTGCGAATAACCGTGCCGCTCAGGCTTTTGCTGGTGAGTGCAGTGCGAATCTCTTTATCGCGCATTTTGACGACGTATTCTTCCCCTGCGTAGGCTGCCTGCATGGCGGGCCACTGGGCGAGCAACTTGCGCTCGCTGGCGCCCAGGTGCGCATCGCGCTGGGTAGCGAGGTCCATCACGGCTTCAAAAGCCTTGGTTTTGGTGGCGTCACTGAGTTTGAGCATGCGCCCAGTCTCGGTCAGCTGCTGAATCTCGCGCGCCAAGGTGGCCTGGCTGCGTGCGCGCTTCTTGTAGCCGCGTACGGTGTCGCTGATCTCAGCCAAATAACGGGTGCGTGCCGCAGGCACGACGGGTGTTTGGTTGGTGCTGTTACGCACCGACACTTCCGGCAACACGCCGGCATTCACCGGCAGACCCAGCACGGCCAACCGTATTTTCAAGGCTTGGTACAAGGCAGTGACGCCGTCGTCGTTGAAACGGGCGGCCATGGTGCCAAACACCGGCATTTGCTCAGTCGGCGTGGTCCAGGCTTCTTTGTTGCGCTGCACTTGCTTGGCCACGTCGCGCAGGGCATCGAGCGAGCCTTTGCGGTCAAACTTGTTGATGGCCACAAACTCGGCAAAGTCGAGCATGTCGATTTTTTCCAGCTGGCTGGCCGCGCCAAACTCGGGCGTCATCACGTACAAGGGCACGTCCACATGCGGCACGATGGCCGCGTCGCCCTGGCCAATGCCGGAGGTTTCCACCACGATCAAATCAAAACCAGCCACCTTGCAAGCCGCAATCACGTCCGGCAGGGCGGCGCTGATCTCGGAGCCAAAGTCACGGGTGGCCAGCGAACGCATGAACACGCGCGGGCCCTGCGACCAGGGGTTGATGGCGTTCATGCGGATGCGGTCGCCCAACAGCGCCCCACCGCTCTTGCGGCGCGAAGGGTCAATGCTGATCACCGCCACGCGCAAGTTGTCGTTTTGGTCCAGGCGCAAGCGGCGAATCAATTCATCGGTGAGCGACGACTTGCCTGCGCCGCCGGTGCCGGTAATGCCCAAAACTGGTATTTTTTTAGTAGCTGCTTTAGCACGTATCTCTTGGCTTAGAGCCAATAAAGGTGCTGAAAATACGCCCTTACCCTCGCCCGAGGCTTTCTCATTTTCCAGCGCCGTGATCAGCTGCGCCAGCGCACGCCAACTCGACTCGGTGTGGCCCTCAATCTCGGCTATCGCCTTGGGCGCGTAGCCCGACAAATCTTTGTCGCAACGCATCACCATCTCACCAATCATCCCAGCCAGGCCCATGCGCTGCCCGTCTTCGGGGCTAAAAATGTGGGCCACGCCGTAGGCCTGCAGTTCACGAATCTCGGGCGGCACAATCACGCCGCCGCCGCCGCCAAACACCTGAATGTGCGCGCCGCCACGGGCTTTGAGCAAGTCCACCATGTACTTGAAGTACTCCACATGCCCGCCTTGGTAAGAGCTGACTGCCGCAGTGCAAGAAGACGTGCAAGGCATTGCCATCAG
>CANBUY010000059.1 GCA_947372745.1 Comamonadaceae bacterium
AGACCCGTCAGCACCTGAAAGAGCGTTGACTTGCCAGCGCCGTTCGGCCCCAGGAGCACACAAAACTGCCCGGGCAGAATATCGAATGACAACTGATTGAGGGCATACTGAGTACCGTAGCGCTTGCTAATTTTCTGTATGGAAAGCATGACTTAACCGGGGGTAAACCAGCAGTAGAGTTGTTTCGATTTGGAACACATTTTTTTGCTTGGGTTCATTTACTTTATGTTGAATATATTCGCAAATTTCATGCCACGAGAAATAGTGTGACTATTTTTATAACCCTGGTTGCCGCTGCAATTACCGGCCACCAGAAAAACATTCTGAATCAAACCATGCGATGTTCTAAATGGGTTTTAAAACCAATTCTTGTGAGTCTACTCGTGCTACTTAATTCAGCCTGCACAAATCTGCGTGCAAGCCCGACATCCGACGAAGTTGCCACTTGTGCACCCCGTCTTCCTGCGGGGACCATGCGCCCCGCCTGGCAAAACGTGGGGCACAACATCTGGCTTCATAGTGGTAAACCCGATGCCTTGAGCACACCACTTAACCAAGGACACATTAGCAATATCGTTTTTGTGCTCGAACCTTCGACGAGCAAGAATCACGGATGGCTAGTGGGCAGCGGGCCCGATGCCGCCACCGGTCGGGCGCTGGCCTGTAGTTTGCAACAATCCTTGGGCTTGACCGTCACCGACGTGGTCAGCCCCCGTGCATCCCCTGAAAGTGTGCTGGGTGCTGCTGGCTTGCCCGGTGTCCCACACTGGGCCTTACCCCAAGTGCAAGCGGCCATGACTGAGCGCTGCGCGCGCTGCCTCGAAAGGTTGGAAATTGCGGTCAACACGCCCACCCCTTTGGTGCCGCACGTATTACTTCCAGACCACCTGATTCAAGGCCCGAAAATAGGCCCTTTTGACGTCTTGCATGTCGAGGTTCAAGCGCAAGAATCCGTGGCCCTGCTGTACCACCGCGCCACCGATACCTGGTTATTGCCCGGGGTAGTCTGGGGTCAAGGCCTTGCCCCACAACTGCGCGAGGCCGATGCCTCTCAGCTACTACAGATCCTTGAAGGTCTGTCCATGCTCAAACCTACGCGAATTATTCCAGAGCAAGGAGAAATGGGAAATGGCACACTGATTATGGAAAACATCAACTACTGGCAGCGCTTGCTAGGCAGCGTGAACGAACGCTGGCAGCGCGGAGAAAGCCAACCCGGCAACGCCTCTGGTTTGTTGCCGTTTGACGTTGCAAGCGAAAGCGTAGATGCCCGGCTGCGTGATCAACTGAACGCTCAGCGTGCTTGGCAGCAGGTTGAAAACAAGGGCTTCGATCAACCTTAAAAAATAGCGAACCAAACCAGGGCTCTCGCTACTTTCAAGCTTGCTTTTTGAGCTTTCTATAAATCGTATTGCGGCTGATGTTCAGTTGTTTGGAGGCGGTTGAGACATTCCCACCACAAGCGTCCAGCACGCGCCTGATAGTGGCTATTTCAACCTGCTCGAGGTTGTCTGAGGCAGTCGAAATCGCAGGGGCTTTCAAGTCACCCCACTGATTTGAATCTGGCGTCGCCAAAGTCGATTCAAAGAGCCCGCTGGTCCTCAATTTTTCACCTGCATCTGGCATCAGCAAGGCCAAGTCTTCAATAAAATCATCGGCCAGATGCTCCGTGCTAATTTCATGGGACCCGACCGCCATGATGGCTGCGGTCTTGAGCACATTGTTTAATTGACGCAAGTTACCCGGCCATGAATACCTTAGGAAGGCACGCATCAGCGAAGGCGCAATAGTCAACGCATGATGGGGTGACAACTCGTTGAGAATTTTTTGACAAAGTGCAGCCACATCTGTGCGACTGCGCAAGGGTGGCAATTTGACTGACAAACCATTGATACGGTAATACAAATCATCTCTGAAACTGCGCTGGTCTATCAATTCGCGCAGGTTGTGGTGCGTGGCACAAATGAGGTTGACATCAATGTCAATTGGGTGGTGCCCCCCCAGCGCCACCACCTTGCGTTCTTGCAAAACCCGGAGCAATCGCGCCTGTAACGACAAAGGCATGTCGCCAATTTCGTCAAGAAAAAGTGTGCCCCCATTGGCCTGCAGCAACTTCCCCGAGGCACCCTTGCGCTTAGCACCGGTAAATGCACCCTCTTCATAGCCGAAGAGTTCTGACTCAATCAGCTGCTCGGGGATGGAGGCACAGTTGATGGCAATAAATGGGCGATCACGGCGTTGGCTAAACTGATGAATGGCATTGGCCAACAGCTCTTTCCCAGTACCTGTTTCACCCAGAATCAAGATGGAAATATCTTTATCAATGACATGCCGAACTTTTTGCGTGACCGAACGAACTTGTACATCGCCAAGGTCAAGCTCATCCAACTGATACGCCGTTTTTCTGAACGCGGGCGGCGCAATTGCTAGATTTGGCAGATTTGGCGCCGCTGCTGTTGAAGCCATCGTTGCCTGACTTTGATGCAAAGTCGTGTGCACTGAATTCACAATAACCATGGACTCATTCCAGCAAACTCTGACAAAAATTTCCTGCCCACTTGGCTGGTGCATTTTCAAGAGGCTGAATGAGGCCAGTCTCAACTTGTCCATGAGTTCGCCAAATCCTAGCCCGAAAAGCGCACGCAAGCCTTGAATGCGCAAGCCAGAGGCGCTGATACCGAGAATTTTTAGACCAACCCGATTGGCTCCCAAAATTTTCCCATCTTCACCAAATGCGATCACACCCTCTTCTACCGTTCCAATCAGGTCAGCCTGCGGATGAAAGTGCAACTGCATACAGTCCCTGAACTTGTCTCGAAACCAATGGTTTTCGATAGTACGTGCGCACATTTCTACCAGCGCCATGGTGTGCAGTTGAAAAGAGCGTTTGTCGCCTGACACGTCAAGCACCCCAATGACATTGCCGGCGTGATCCATGATGGGCGAGGCTGCGCAGGTCAGGTTGTGGTTGGACTGAATATAGTGCTCATTGCCATGCACGTAGATTCCAGATTCAAGAATAAGGGCCGTTCCTACGGCATTGGTACCTTTGGAAGACTCAGCCCAGCTAACACCCGGTCGCAAGGCTACTTTTTCAGCATGTTCGATGAAGGTGCTTTGGCAACGCGTTCGCAATATGGTGCCCGTGCCATCGGTTAGGACGATCATGCTGCCAAAATCACTGACGCACTTTCCGAGCATATCCACCAGAGAGGTGGCTTGTGCAATAAGGCGTGCATTACGCTCCAAGGTCTGACGAAAATCGGCCTGGAGCTGAACCGAATAATCGCAGGATTCTGAAGGCTTTAATCCCAGAAAAGTGCACCGCGCATGAGACTCAATGATCTGATGACTAGGCGCACCCAGTCGAGCTTCTACTCCATATTCTTTATAGGCCAAAGGCATTGAAGCGTCCGAATGCACGGTATTTTTTTCTAGTGATGCGCTCATGAACCAGTCTCCTGTTCGGGTTATCCCGTAATTTTTTTGGTTTGCGTTGTTCCGCCTTGTTGCGAATTGGATCAACGCAATAATCAGACCGTCTATAGGTAAGCTAAATTTTGGTTTAAGTTACTTACCCACCGCAACTAATATGCAGTGTAAGGCTTGCATTACCTTTACGCCATCGGTTTTATTCTTTAGCGTCGGCTTGGCATAGTAGTTGCTTTTCAGGCTTTGTGTGTCAACTCCATGAATTCTTTATTATGAAAATCAGCTCTACATTCCAACGACTCAGCTCAGGCATTCTTGCGTCACTCCTAATGTCTCTGACCAGTGTGGTCTGGGCGCATGGAGATGTCACACCGCAAGCCGTTGACACACATACTTTGCCTCCCTTGGGTAGCACCTGGAAAGCTGAAAATCCCTACAGAGGCAATCCCGCTGCTATCAAAATAGGAACATCAGCGTTTAACCAAAATTGCGCCCGCTGCCATGGACTCGAAGCCATCTCAGGTGGCATCGCGCCTGACTTGCGTCGCCTTGACAATGAATGTGCCACGCTAAAGGATATAAAAAAACAGACGGCCTGCGTGCGTGAAATGGATGATTTTTTTGTTGGTAAATTTCGCCGTGGCGTGACGCGCAATGGCGCGGTCTACATGCCTCCCTTTGAGGGCATCCTCAATCAGGAAGCCGCTTGGTCCATCAAGAGCTACCTTGAGACACGTAGGGAAAAACCCTTGGCCTTGGCCAAGTAATTCCATCTGACAATGTTCGACAAGGTTTCAACTTGTACTACCCAAGGAATTTCAATGACGAATGAAACCGGTTTAAATGGTGTAAGCCGTCGCCGCCTGCTTCAGGCTGGCGCCCTGCTTCCCTTGTGCAACACCATGGCCTGGGCGCAAGCTCAGGAGTCGGATGCACTCACACGTATTCGAAAGCGTGGCAGCCTCATTGTGGCGGTTTATAACACCATGCCTCCTTTCAACCTGGACGGCGCAGGCATTGATGTACAAATAGCCGAGCAGTTGGCCCTGTCCCTCGGTCTCACCCTCAACTTGATGCCGTTCAATGCGGGTGAAAGCATGGAGGATGACTTGCGAAACATGGTCTGGAAAGGCCACTACCTTGGTTTTGGACCGGCTGATGTGCTGATGCATGTTCCGGTTGACAAGCCATTAATGGACAGCCAAAAACAAGCTTTGATCTTCGCGCCCTACTTTAAAGAGACGGTTGCTTTGGCCTATGACCTTGACCGAGTTCCCCACCTGGATAGCCTTCCTGACCTGAAGGGTCACAAAGTGGCCGTGGCGGGGCAGACTTTGGCCGGCTGGTTGTTGATTGGCTCTGACGATGGCGCTTACCGCGACCAGCTCATGACGCGCATGGACGATGGCGTCACTGCCGCGCGCATGCTTTTATCAGGCGAGGTGCCAGTGGCGGCTGGCAACGCCTCTGAACTGCACAGTGTTTTAAGAGGCAATAAAAAATACAAGGTGATTCCTATGCCCATTCCACGCGCACCACGCAACGGCTGGGCAGTCGGCATGGCCGTTAAAAAGAGTGCCACAGACTTGGCTGTGGCACTTCAAACGACAGTCAACGACATGAGCAAGGACAAGCGCTTGTCCACCATCTTTGCCACACACGGCGTGCCTTGGGGCGCTGCCTGATCCAAGGCACTGAACGGGCTTAGGCGAGTGTCAGCGTGACTTCAATGTTGCCGCGGGTGGCATTGGAGTACGGGCACACCTGGTGGGTTTTCTCGATCAGGGCCAGCGCTACGGCACGGTCCACGCCCGGCAGGCTGATCAGCATTTGAACCTCAATACCAAAGCCGGCGGGGATCTGACCAATGCCGACGGTGGCGTTGATACTGGCGTCAGCGGGCAGTGCAATTTTTTCAAGTCCAGCCACGTATTTCATCGCGCCAATAAAGCAAGCGCTGTAACCGGCCGCAAACAGCTGCTCGGGGTTCACACCACCGCCTGCGCCACCCATCTCTTTGGGTACGCTCAATTTGAGGTCAAGCAGACCATCAGAAGACTTGATGCTGCCATCGCGCCCGCCTGTAGCACTGGCGTGCGCTTGATAAATGACTTTTTCGATTTTCGTGACCATGGGGATTCCTGGGGAGTTTGCTTCAAGAATTGAAGCGGGTTAAAAAACTAATTGTTGATCTGCTGGCGCAGCGCCTGAATGCTGTGCGTCAGTGCCATCAGCTCAGGCACCGGGCAATGAGATGCTTTGACCATGCAAGCGGGCACCTTGGCCGCCAGAGTTTTGAGCGCGTTACCCGATGCGGTAAGTGAAATTTGCACCCTGCGTTCGTCTTGGGCTGAACGGTTGCGCACCAGCAAGTCAGCCGCCTCAAGGCGCTTCAGAAGCGGGGTCAGCGTGCCGGAGTCGAGAAACAATCGCTCGCCCAAGGCCGAAACAGACACATCGTCTTGCTCCCACAGCACCAGCATCACCAAATACTGCGGATAGGTAAGCCCCAACTCGGCCAGCAGCGGCTTGTAGAGCTTGGTCATGGCCAGCGACGTGGAGTACAAGGCAAAGCACAACTGGTTGTCGAGCAAGAGCGAGGCATCGCTTGAATTTAGATCGTTGAAAGTACTCATGGATTTAATGTATCACACAATTAAATTGTGAACAATTTAATTGTGTTAACAACTACTTCAATGAAGTTCCAGCGTTCGCCAAACAAAAAAAAGGTGCTCTTGCGAGCACCTTTAATGGGTTACCTTAGAAATTGAAAGTCAACTATCGACTTAGAAAGAGTAGTCGAAACGCAGTTTGAAGGTGTCTTCATTCAAGTTGCCTGCACTACCTGCACCAGCCGTGAACTTGGAAGTCGAAAAGGCGGGAGTCATGGATGCACCCTTGATGTCAAACAATGGCATGGTGTAAGCGACATAGCCGGTTTGCACTTTGTCTTGCACGGAACCATTGTCTTGATTGCCAGCAATCAAGCCAACAGCCAGACCACCAGCAGTCGCGATCAAAGCATAGGCAGATTTGCTGTTAGGGCCGGTTGCCACATCTGTTTTACCGCTTGCCATGTTGCCAGTCAATTTGACAGCACCCAAGTTGTAACCGATCGTCGCGCCAGTGCCGCTAACGCTGTTACCGCTCGCGTACTTACCGGATTCCAGACCAACGCTCACATTGAGAGCACCGGCAGCGTAGGACAACACGGGGCGAACACCCTTGGCTTCGCCAACTTGGTTGCTTTGAACCACACCGAGCTCAAGGCTCAAGCCGTTGCCGAGGTTGGCAGTGCCAGCAGCATGGAATACGTTGCTGCTTTTACGGCCGCGCAAATCATTGCCGTAGTAAACAGCGCCAGCGTGGCCGACTTGTGCGTCGTTTGCAATGGGGAACAAATCAGCGGCTTCAAAACGACCGAGTTTGACGTCGCCTTTGGCGGAACCCATCTGGATCCACATGTCATCAGTAGCTGCAGCGCCATTTTTCAAAGCCAACAAAGTGGCGCGTCCTGCGACGAACATGTCCGCACCGGCTTTGCCAGAAATGTTGAATTCAACACGGCCACTTTGGTTCATCCCTTTGTCAGCCTCTTCAACTTTCGAGCCCGAACGGTAGTAGCTGTCCATTTCGATGTTGGAGTCAAAAGTAACGGCAAATGCGGAAGAACCCAAAGCCAAAACAGCGGCGGCGGCAGTGGCGCGAGCTGAGAATTTAAAAGTATTTTTCATGGAAATTTCCAAAAGTTAAAAGCTAAAAAATGACAGCCTTAAGGCCGACTTTCCGGCTCATTTTTTAATGAGCACAGCTTTATTCTTAACTAAATCTCTGTGATTGTTTTAAGTAAAGGGTAAACACTGACCTTAGTTACCAAGTGGTTACAAGTCATTTATATGACCCTGACTTGCGCAACTTGTCACGTACAGTTAATTAATTTGTCATTAATCAATGTGAGGGTAAGCCCTAGGGGGTAGGGCCTTGAAATGCGTTGCAGTTACACGACAAAACAAGCCCAAAATCCCCGTCCCAACGCAACCTAGCCCTGAAACCGCTTGCGCGTCAGCGCCAGGGCCAACCAGAAGCCCCCTACTGCATAAGCCGTCAACACCAAGACATGGCGCCAAGGGTTGGCGGGCCATTGGTCCATGAACATCGGGCGCACCAGGTCCACTGCGTTGGTCAAGGGCAGCCACTCTGACACAGCGCGCACCAAGGGTGGCAACTGATCTAAAGGAAAGAAGATGCCGCTCAAGAACATCATGGGCGTCAGAAACAGCGTGAAGTAGTAAGTGAAAAAGTCATAACCTTTGGCCAGCGCATTGAAAATAAGCGCGATACAGCTAAACGTGATGCCCGCGCCCAGCAGTACCGGCCAGGCCATCAGTAATTTAGGCGAGTAACTGATACCCAGCACCAGCATCACGCCCAAAATAGCGGTCACGGTAAAGAGAGACTTGAAGGCGGCCCAGAGCATTTCGGCCAGCACGATGTCGTCCAGATTGACTGGGGCGTTCATGATGCCGTCCCAGGTTTTTTGCACATGCATGCGCGAAAACGCCGAGTACAGCGCCTCAAACGAGGCCGCCTGCATGGCGCTCATGCAAATGGAACCACTGGCCAAAAACAAGATGTAGGGCACGGGCTCACCACCGACCTTGACCGTGCCCACCAGTGCGCCCATGCCGTAGCCAAAGGCGACCAGCCACATCAGCGGCTCGGCAATATTGCCCACCAAACTGGGAATCGCCAGCTTGCGCCAAACCAGCAGGTTGCGCAAAAACACGGGCCAAAAGCGCAGGGAAAGCTCGGGGGCACGCCACACGCTTTGCGCGGGGGCTTTCAAAGGGATTGAGTTCGTGGTCATATTAAGCATCTTCTCTGATTTGGCGGCCGGTGAGCTTTAGGAACAAGTCCTCCAGGTTGGCGGGCCGGTGCAAGGTGCGTAAATGGGGGTAAGGCTTGAGGGCTTCCAGCAACTGCTGGGCGTCCTGGGTGTAGAAAAACACGGTTTCTCCGCTCACCTCCAGCCGGGCGGCTAAGGCTTTAAGGGGCGAGTCCACCAGCGCCAGGGCGCCGGTGCCATAGACCTCCACCACATCGGGCTCCAGATGCTGGGCGATCAGGTCCCGCGGAGCGCCTTCGGCAATCTTCTTGCCGTGGTCCAGCACCAAAAGGCGTGAACACAGGCGTTCGGCCTCGTCCATGAAGTGGGTGGTCAGCAAGATGGACTTGCCTTGTTGCAGCAGCAATTGCAGGCGTTCCCACATGAGGTGGCGGGCCTGCGGGTCGAGCCCGGTGGTAGGCTCGTCGAGCAGCAGCAGCTTGGGGTCGTTGACCAAAGCACGGGCCAGGCTCAGGCGGCGCTTCATGCCACCTGAGAGTTCGCCGGGCTTGGCGTTGGCTTTACTGGTGAGCGAGGCAAACTCTAAAAGCGCCGGTATGCGGGCCTTGATGTCGGCGTCTTTCATGCCGAAATAGCGACCATAGACCAGCAAGTTTTCAGCACAGGTGAAGTCGGGGTCGAGCGTGTCGAGCTGGCTGACCACGCCCAACTGGGCTTTGATGGCGAGCGCTTGGTGTGGCATTTGCAGACCAAAGGCGGTGATGCTGCCCGAGTCGGGCACGCTCAAACCCAGGCATAGGCGGATGGTGGTGGTTTTGCCAGCGCCATTGGGGCCGATGACGCCCAAACACTCGCCGGGCTGGATGCCAAATGAGAGGCCATCGACCACCGTGGCGTCGCCGTAGCTTTTGCGCAGATTTTGCACAGATAAAATTGAAGATTGCATGGCTTGATTGTCGCCCACGCCGCCTGACGGGCCGGGGCAAATAGCCCCACTTTTTAACTCTTTGGACGCAGCAACGCGCACGACTTATGAAAACTCTTGGCACCCCCCTCTCACCCCACGCCACCAAAGTGATGCTCTTGGGCTCTGGCGAACTGGGCAAAGAAGTCCTGATCGCCCTGCAGCGCCTGGGCGTGGAAACCATTGCGGTGGACCGCTACGACAACGCCCCCGGCCAGCAAGTGGCGCACCACGCCCGCACCATCACCATGAGCGACCCGGCCCAACTCAAAGCACTCATTGAGGCCGAACGCCCGCACCTGGTGGTGCCCGAGATCGAGGCCATTGCCACGCCCATGCTGGAAGAACTGGAAGCTGCTGGTGTGGTGCGCGTCATTCCCACCGCCCGCGCTGCCCGCCTGACGATGGACCGGGAAGGCATTCGCCGCCTCGCCGCCGAAACCCTGGGCTTGCCCACCAGCCCCTACAAATTCTGTGATTCCTTGGCCGAGCTGCAAGCCGCCATTGACGCCGGCATTGGCTACCCCTGCGTCGTCAAACCGGTGATGAGCTCATCAGGCAAAGGCCAAAGCAAGATCGACGGCCCGGCAGACGTACAAAAGGCTTGGGACTACGCCATGGCCGGTGGCCGGGTCAGCGGTGGTCGCATCATTGTGGAAGGCTTTATTGACTTTGACTACGAAATCACCCTGCTGACCGTACGTGCGCTGGATGCAGCGGGTCAGGTGGAAACCCACTTTTGCGAACCCATTGGCCACATTCAGGTCAGTGGTGACTATATAGAGAGCTGGCAGCCCCACCCCATGCCGGGCACGGCGCTTGCGCGCTCGCGCCAAATTGCCAAAGCCGTGACCGACAACCTGGGCGGCCAAGGGCTCTACGGTGTGGAACTGTTCGTTAAAGGTGATCAGGTATGGTTCAGCGAAGTGAGCCCGCGCCCGCACGACACCGGCTTGGTGACACTCACCACCCAGGTGCAAAGCGAGTTTGAGCTGCACGCCCGCGCCATTTTGGGCCTGCCGGTCAACACCGCTTTGCGCAGCCCTGGTGCTAGCGCCGTGATTTACGGCGGCGTAGAGGCCAAAGGCATTGTGTTTGACGGTGTGGCTGACGCCCTGCGCGTGCCCAACACCGACATTCGCCTGTTTGGCAAGCCCGAGAGCTTTGTGAAACGCCGCATGGGCGTGGCCCTGGCCTTTGACGCCGATGTGCAAGTCGCCCGCACCAACGCCAAGCTGGCAGCATCCAAAGTGAAGCCCCGGGTGGCTTGATGTTTGCTATTTAATTAAGAGCTGGTTAAGCATAAGAATAAAGGGCTGAAGCCTTTTTTAATCAAAAAAACTGCAAATTCAGGACGAGGTCATTCAGGGGGTGAGTGGTCGTTGGGTACGCCATAATCTTCGAAATTAGCAATAATTTCATTCGAAAGAAGAATTTATGAATTTCAAAATACCAGCCCTTCTCCTTGCACTTCTGGGGGCTTTGCTGCCTGCATTCGGTCAGACGCCTCAAGGAAGCATCAAACCCGGCGCACTGACTCACACCAGCGAGTCAGCCCAATCCGTGATGCGTGAGGCACAGCTTGCCTTGCCGTCCAGTTTGACGGGTGGGTCGGTCTATTTGGGCGCGCTCAAGGACGCGCCCAACCTCACAACCGCCAAGGTCCCCGTGGTGGTTTTCATGCATGGCTCTTCAGGCCTTGGCCTGAAGGCCATTGGAGAATGGCAACAATGGTTGGCAAGTTTTGGGGTTGCCAGCATTGCCCCCAACTCTTTTGGCCTGAAGGATCGACTGACCTACAACTCCCCCATTGACAAAGAAACCTACGAAAAGGTGCACGCCCTGCGGGCTTCAGAAATCGACATGGCACTCAAAGCCATCGCCCAGATGAATTGGGCAGACAAAACCAAATTGGTTTTGGCCGGGACCAGTGAAGGCTCGGTCCCAGTGGCACGTTACACAGGCAATCAATTTGCAGGAAGAATCCTGTTTTCATGGTCTTGCGAAAACAACTACTTTGTCACGGCCCACCAAACAGCGATTCCCGATGACCAACCCACCTTAAACATCATCAGCTCTACCGACCCTTATTTTTCGCCGAGCAACACCTGGATTGGCAGCGCGCAAGCCGTTGGTCACTGCGGTCAGGTTTTGAAAAATAACAAGAAAGCCAGCATCGTCCTGATTCCTGGTGGCCCTCACACGGTTCTGACCTTTCCGCAAGCCAAGGGCCCGGTGGAAGGCTTCCTGAAAAACTTATTCAAACTCTAGCCGCGTTACGCCGCTTGCCGCTTGCTGCGCGCCCGAATGTTGAGGGCTTCCACGCCCAGTGAAAACAGCATGGCCACGTACACGTAGGCTTTGGGCACATGCACATCAAACGCTTCGGCAATGAGCAGCGTGCCCACCATGGTCAAAAAGGCCAGCGCCAGCACCTTGATAGAGGGGTGCGCGTCCACAAACTCACCAATCGGCTTGGCAGCAAACATCATCACCGCGACCGAGGCCACCACGGCGGCGACCATCACGTTGACGTTGTCCACCATGCCGACCGCGGTGATGACCGAGTCCAGCGAGAAGACGATGTCCACGACGCCTATTTGCACAATCGTGCCCCAAAACAGCGTAGCACCAGCCTTGACCGAATCCACACCTGACTCTTCTTCTTTGGTGGCGTGTGCCTCAACTTCCATGAAAATTTCATGCGAAGCCTTGTAAAGCAAAAACAAACCGCCGCCCAGCAAAATCAAATCACGTCCGCTGATTTCCTGCGCCAGCACGGTAAATAAGGGACTGGTCAGCGTCATGACCCAAGCTAGGCTGAACAGGAGCGCAATGCGCGAGACCATGGCAAAGCCAAGACCAAGACGACGCGCCACATCCCTTTTCTCGGGGGGCAAGCGCCCGACCAAGATACTGATGAAGATGATGTTGTCGATGCCCAGAACGATCTCCAAGGCGGCGAGCATGAAGAAGGCGATCCAGATATTCGGGTCGAAGAGGAATTCCATAGCGAGGTTCTCTGCAGATTAAGTGCCACAAGTCTAATGAAAACCATCTCTTGAGGTCAGCAAACTGGGGCATGAAGCCCCAGACGAACTAAGGCTTACCAAGACGCTGACCGTGCGCCCCCCTCCTGCGGACGCCTCACTTGGGCACCCCTTTAATTACATGCTTTCTTTGATCACACGACCATTCAAAGGCTGCACAGGGCGGGCGTTCGCATTAAACAAACGGCGAAACGCCTTGATTTGTTCAGCACCTAAAACCACGGGCGTTTTCAGAACCATCCAACTCACGCCTTCGGAGCATGGTGGCGTGGTCAATGAACCCTCGTAGGCGTAGTAACCTTTATCAGTAGGCAGCAGGGCCGCCAAGTCCAGGGCCAAGTCGTCCACGGTGATCTTTTCGCCAGGGCGAGGCAAGTGCGCAAAGATGGGGGCAAAAGCCGCGTTGGTCTTGCCTTGCTTCATTAAAACGCCCACCACACCCAACTCACCCGCAGTGTTGCGGTGCACAAAGTGCGCCACCATCGGCAGGTGCTTGCCACCCAAGGTCTCCTCACTGGGGGTATGAAAATGGAATTGAAGCAACTCATAGGTTTGCTTACCCACCGTCAGCGAATTGCCAGCGGGGAGGTTGATTTGTACCGTGTGGCCATTGTTCACAATGGTGGGCGCAGTATTTGAATATTTAAAATCGAGGGCTGGCAAATCAGCTTTGACCGTTTTGCTGATGTCAATGGGGCTTTGAGTGGTGCCTTTGGCGCATTTTTCAAAAGCCGAGTCCAGCTCAGCCCATTGCTTGGGCCCCCCGTGGTTCCCCTTGTAACTCCAATGGGGCGCGGCGTGTTGACCGGCCTCCGCGTGTTTGGCTGTTTCGGCGTGACCCGTCAGACCGGCCAGGGCGAAGGCCACCAAAGTGAGTGACTTTGAAAAAGTGAATTTTATTGCCATGATGATTGATATTTATAAACAAATTAAATGTGTTGTGTGATTTAAAACAACTTAACGATTGTAGTGTTTTGGCATTATTTACAAGTTTGAAACCTCGCGGGTGAAGCCTCTCAGTCGCCAATTTCCGACTCGACAAGAAATTAGTTGAATGGGCAGGGATAATCCACCCCCTATGGCACTTATTACCTTTTTGAACGCCCAGCTCGCTTTTGGGCATGTGGCTCTCCTTGATCACACCGACTTTGCACTTGAATCCAACGAACGCGTGGGCGTGATTGGTCGCAACGGAACTGGCAAAACCTCTTTTCTCAAAATCCTGGGTGGGCTTGAAAAAGCCGACGACGGCACGCTTCAACTGCAAAACAACTTGCGCCTGGCGTATGTGGCGCAGGAGCCTGTGCTCGACCCCGACGCCACCGTTTTTGCGGCGGCCAGCGAGGGCATTGGTGGCATCAAAGCCCTGATTGACCAATATTGCGAAGGCATTGGCGACCTCGACGCCCTGCAAAGCGCGATTGAAGCGCAAGACGGCTGGAACTGGGAGCAGCGCGTGACCGAGACGCTGCACCGCCTGCACCTCGATGAAAACGCCATCATCAGCACGCTCTCCGGCGGCACCAAAAAACGGGTGGCTTTGGCGCAAGCGCTGGTGGCCCAGCCCGATGTGCTGCTGCTCGATGAGCCAACCAACCACCTGGATTTGGACTCGATTGAATGGCTGGAAGACTTGCTGATTGCCTTTAAGGGCAGCGTCGTCACCATCACCCACGACCGCTCGTTTTTGGACCGTGTCGCCACCCGCATTGTGGAACTCGACCGGGGCAAGTTCCGCTCTTACGACGGCAACTTTGCCCAGTATTTGATTCTGAAAGAAGACCAGCTGGCGCAAGAAGCCGTCATCAGCGCCAAGGCCGACAAGCTGCTGGCGCAAGAAGAAATTTGGATCCGTAAAGGCGTGGAAGCCCGCCGCACCCGCAGCCAAAGCCGCATCGTGCGCCTTGAAAACCTGCGGGCCAGCCGCAAAGCGCACCGCGACTCGGTCGGCAATGTGCGCATGGACGTGGCCTCGGGCGCGCTGGGTGGCAAGCTGGTCGCCGAGTTGACCGACGCCAGCCTGTCGTTTGGCGACAAGGTCATCATCAAAGACTTCACTGCGGCCATCATGCGGGGCGACAAAATTGGCCTGCTGGGCGCCAACGGTGCGGGCAAAACCACGCTGCTCAAACTCATTTTGGGCGAGCTCACCCCCGACAGCGGCAAAATTCGCCAGGGTGCCAACCTGCAAGTGGCCTACTTTGACCAAATGCGCAACGCGCTGGACCTGGACGCTACCTTGGTCGACTTCATCAGCCCCGGCAGCGAGTGGATTGAGATTGGCAACCAGCGCAAGCACGTCAAGAGCTACCTGGGCGACTTTTTGTTCTCGGCAGCCCGCGCCAACTCACCCGTGCGCAGCCTCTCGGGTGGCGAGCGCAACCGCTTGTTGCTGGCGCGCCTGTTTGCCCGCCCCGCCAACGTGCTGGTGCTGGACGAGCCGACCAATGACTTGGACATCGAAACCCTGGAGTTGCTGGAAGACTTGCTGCAAAGCTACGAAGGCACGGTGTTTTTGGTCAGCCATGACCGCACTTTCCTGGACAACGTGGTCACCAGCACCATTGCCTGCGAAGGCAATGGCCTGTGGCGCGAATACGAAGGCGGCGTGCAAGACTGGCTCATCCAGTCCAAACGCAGCCAAGCGATTCAACTCGCTAGCAATTCAGTAGCTGGTTCAACACAGCAGGCGGGGTCTAGAGGCAATAAAAGCAATAAGGTAGCCGATGCCGCCAAGACCGTCAGCGTGCAAAAACTGAGCAACAAAGCCCAACGCGAGTTGGACAGTTTGCAAGCCACGATTGATGCCCTGGAGCAAGAGCAGGCCAAACTGCACGCCGAACTGGCCGACACCAACCTCTACGCCACCAACCCCACCCGCGCCACTGAAATTTATGCGCGTGATGCGGTGGTCGAAGAGCAAATGCTGGCCGCTATGAGCCGCTGGGAAGAACTCTCGGGCAGTTAAGTCACGCGGGCAAGCGCACTGCGCGGCCCTGCAAACGGGCAATCAAGGCCGGTGCGATCTGTTGCAAGGGCAACACGGCATCGGCCGCGCCCCTTGCAATGGCCTCCCTCGGCATGCCAAACACCACGCAGCTGGCCTCGTCTTGCACCAGGTTGTAACTGCCAGCGTCCCGCATGGTCCGCATGGCTTGTGCGCCATCGCTGCCCATGCCCGTGAGCATGACGCCCATGGCGTTGGCCTTGACCTCGCTGGCGACCGAGTTGAACAACACAGCCACCGAAGGCTTGTGCAGATTCACCAACGCACCGTCTTCGACGATCGCCACATAAGTGCTGCCCTTTCGTGCGACTCTGAACTGCCGCCCGCCAGGTGCCAGATAGGCGTGCCCCGGCAAAATAGGCTCGCCATCCACCGCTTCCTTGACCGTCATGGGGCAAAGACCATTGAGCCGCGATGCAAAACTGGCCGTAAATCCCGCCGGCATGTGGATGGTGATGACCATGCCCGGCGTGTCTGCCGGCAAGTGCATCAATATTTCCCTGATAGCCTCGGTTCCCCCGGTGGAGGCGCCCATGCAAATCAGCTGGCCCGCCTGCACCCGACCCAGCCGCACAGGTGCCACAGACGTTGCCGTAGGCAACTGCGCACTGCGCTTGACACGCGCTGTGGCCGCAACACGAATTTTTTCCACAATCTCCGCCGCCAAGCCGCTCAAGCCTTCTCCCACCCCCAAACGGGGTTTGGCGACAAAGTCAACAGCGCCTAGGGCCAGCGCCCGCAAGGTGGCTTCAGCGCCCCGCTCCGTAAGAGTGGACACCATCACCACAGGCATGGGCCGCAGACGCATCAGTCGCTCCAAAAACTCGAGACCGTCCATATGCGGCATCTCAATGTCTAAAGTGATCACGTCCGGGTCAAGCGAGCGAATCATTTCTCGGGCCATCAAGGGGTCGTTGGCGGCACCTACACAGGTCATATCAGCTTGCTGATTGATGATTTGTGCCAGCAAACTCCGAACCAAGGCCGAGTCATCGACCACCAGCACGCGGATTTTCTTCAATTCAAAATTCACAAAGGCGCGCCTCAGTACGGCAAAGACAGCAAGTTAGCGTCAGATGATTGAAGGGCAAGCAGGGGTTCGGCCTCTACACCCAGGTCAAACGAGTTGACGAGGTGCGCCATATCCAGCAGGATCAGCATGCGTGAATCAAGCGACACCAGGCCCGTGATGGCCTCGTGGCTGATCACGGTATCAAACTCAGGCGCTGCTTTGATGGCATCAGTCCGCAACTCCAACACGTCACTTACCGAGTCCACCACAATGCCAATCGTGCGCTTGCAGATATTGAGGATGATGACCACCGTGGACGGGTCATAAACCACCTCAGAACAATTGAATTTGATCCGCATGTCCACCACAGGAACAATGATGCCCCTCAGGTTGACCACTCCTTTTATAAAATCAGGAGCATGGGCAATACGGGTCGGCGGCTCATAGCCGCGAATCTCCTGAACGAGAAGGATATCAATCCCGTACTCTTCATTTTCAAGCTTGAAGGTCAGATACTCCTTGAAATCAAGGGCCAGAGTGTTGTTAGTGACAGCGGTTAAATTCATTTGAAGTGTGTGTCAGTGGTCGTCGATTAATGGCGCGAGCGCCTGACTAGGGAACCTGTGTCCAAGATCAAGGCCACCTTGCCATCGCCCAAAATGGTGGCCCCTGAGATATGGGTGACTTTTCGGTAATTGCTTTCCAGGTTTTTAACCACCACCTGCTGCTGGCCCAATAATTCATCGACCAACAAAGCCACGCGACTCCCGCTGGACTCAATCACCACCATGATCTTTCTGTCACCCCCCAACTCAAAACGGGGAATTTGAAAGAGCGCCTCCAGATCCACCACGGGCATGTACTCTTCCCGAACTTTGACCAACTGAGCACTTTGCCCGATCGTGCTGACCGCGCGCTCATCCACCTGGAATGACTCCACCACGGATGACAAGGGCAAAATATAAACCTCGTGCCCTACCGACACGGACATGCCATCCATGATGGCCAGCGTCAGCGGCAAACGAACCGAGATGCGAAGGCCCTGTCCCTCGACCGAGTCAATTTCAACGGTGCCATTCAAGGCACTGATGTTTCGCTTGACCACATCCATGCCCACACCACGACCGGAAATATCGGTCACCACCTCAGAGGTAGAAAAGCCCGGCGCAAAGATGAGTTGCCAAACTGCGGCGTCAGGCATTTGGTCCGACACGTCCAAGCCATTTTCACGGGCTTTGGCCAGAATTTTTTTGCGCGACATGCCGCGCCCATCATCACGTACCTCAATCAAAATCGACCCGCCCTGATGCATGGCAGACAAGCTGATCGTTCCCTTTTCGGGCTTGCCCAGGCGGACTCGCTCAGCAGGCAATTCAATGCCATGGTCACAAC
>CANBUY010000060.1 GCA_947372745.1 Comamonadaceae bacterium
TTCGCGCTTGACTCTCTCCCAGTCGGTTCCCGTGGGCTTAGTGGTAATTCTTGGCATACAGCGTCCTTTCCTGTTTTGATGCACGGCGCAATGAAATCGCTCGCACTTCGTCCGGTTCCCGCATCACATAAACCAGCGCCAGCAGCACACCAGCCACCGCCACCATTGCAACATCCATTAACCGGGCTTCGTCACCTTTTGTGCTTTTCAATGTCAGCTTGTCGGGGGCTTCAAACACCAGCAACGCATCAGCCAGCGATAACCCATGCTTAATGATGTTGGTTGCGTCCTTGTTCGGGTCGTACGTGAGTTTCATCGTTCTATTTATTGTATAGGCATCAATTAATAATATCAAGCCACTACGCGCAGCTTGCCCGGCTCCACGGCAACGTCGAATGCCACTCCAGCCTGTTCCAAAATATGCACTTCAATCTTTTCAAGGAATGGGCGCAATGCGTCCACAGAGCGGGGGCGGTAGCCCTCGGCGGTTGCACTTGGCTTATGCCCCATCACCTGTGCAATGGCACCAGCAGGAGCTCCCGCAGCTTCGCCCAGCAGTGAAAACGAACGGCGCAATCCGTGAATAGTCAGGCTATCAATTCCGGCACTCTGTAGGGCTTTGGCATGGCTTGAGCGGGTGTCACTGATTCGCCCGGCTTTGGCAGCACTGGCAAAAACGAACGTATTGACTCGCGGCAGCGTGCCCAGCAGTTGCGCCAGATAAGGAGTTAAAGGGATGGTGCGGGTTTGCTCCACCTTGTCGGCAATCGTCAGTTTGCGCCACTGAAAATCAACATGCGCCCAGGTCAGCCCGGCCAATTCCTCCTTTCTTGCGCCAGTCAACACCAGAGCCTTGAGGTACACGCTAGCGGTGCGGTTGCTCAGTTGTTCAACACCTTGCCACCAACCCGGCAGTTGGGCAGCTTCAATGGCGTCGGTGCGGCGGGTGTTGCTTGGCAGGTTTTCCAAAATGGCAGGCGCTTTGCCAGCGTCACGGTCAATCAACTTGCGGTACTCAGGCCGGGCAGCACACCAGCGCAGAAAACCTCTGAACATCATCAAGGCACGGGCGGCTTGATGCTTGCCTGCCACGGTCTCGCGCTCAAACCAGATTTGCAAAGCATCTTCGGTCACGGCTCCCAGCGCCAGAGCCATCAGGGGGAATATCGGCCCGGGTCGTGTCATGCCCTGCCCTCTTTTCTTCTTCACACCGCCAGGCGCAGCCATCATGTCCAATGAGGCACGATAACCCGGCTTCCATGCGTCCTTACGTTTGGGCTTGCCCTCTGCCAGATATCGCGGCCAAATGTCACCCACGGTAATGGCGGCAATTTCTGCGGCTACCAGTTGGGCAGCGGCGGAGGCAATCACGGCAGCTTTGGCGGCCTCCAACTGGCGCTGAATTTCGCGGGGGTCTTCGCCATCACTTCTCACCACCACAGCAAGGCGGCGGGCTTCAGTACGGGCTGCTTCAATGTCCCACACCCTCACATCGCCAATAGTGCGGCGAATGGTCTGCCTGTTTAGCTTGGCCTCATACACGTAGGCCTTCAAGCCTTTGGGGTTCTTAGTGCTGGCAGCGGTGGCACGCACGCGCAGGCCGGGCGCTTTTGTGTCGCGCAGGAACACTTGGGTTTTATCGGCCGGGCAGGTCAGGCGGTCTATTAGCCCCATCGTGAGATCTTGCGCTTTGCTCAGTTCTGGCGCATAGCTGTTTTTTGGTCGCGCCATCTTGAAACCTTCTCATTAAATCCATGTAGCCACCATGTAGCCACATTTCGGCTATTTTGGGCAATTTTGAACAACACACCAGTTACCCACTTATTAGCGAATATCCAGTAACTCGTTGATTTATATGGATTGTACAACTCAAGACAACACATGACAATGGTCATATAAGCTCATTCGTAATGAGAAGGTCGAGTATTCGATTCATCTCTCCGGCACCAATAGATAAAAGGGTTTACTGCTATTAAGTTAGTAGTGAGCCCTTTCTCTTTGGGGTACTTACAGACTGTTTACAGACTGCGATAGCCCGCATGCGCCGCCACTGCGGTCATGCGTGCATGCGTGCATCTTCACCCAGCTTTTCAAGGCGTCATTGATACGTGTCTGCCAGCCACTACCGGATGCCTTGAATTGATTCACTACGTCCGCATCAAGACGCAAGGTTATTTGCGTCTTGGTGCCACTGCCCAGCGGGCGACCGGGTCGACGCATCATGCCAAGTTCAAGGGTGTTTGGCTCGTAGGTTTCGGGGTCTTGGGCAATGCCTGCGGCAATTGCGGCGTCTTCGGCAGGTGTGGGCAGCACCAACACGCGGCCGCTACGCGTTTTAACTGTTTGCTTCATAACTTTTGACCTCTCAGCTTTTGGCTTTTCTCAAACTGATGATGCGACGTTCAGTCGGCGCACCAGCAGGACCAGCGACAAACCATGTTTTGCGTGATTTGACGAATCCTTTGCAGGGTCATAGGTGACTCTTAACATGCGTTATTGTAGTTACGTTTATTAATAATGCAAGTCACCCCACCATAAGTCGTGTCTCTGCCAGTCGGCTTAAAGCGCTTTGCATATCGTCAAAATCAAGCGCAGCGCCCTTGACGCCATCTTTGGTTTCCAACAAGCATCGTAATTGCGGGGCCGTGTAGTTTTGTAGCTCTTGGAGCAGGTGCGTGGTGTTCTGGGTGGCCATTGGGCAAAGCTCCGGGGCAGCGGTGAGAGGTGGCCCGGAGTCAAAGCTCAACCCAGAGTGATGGGTGGAGTGTGGAGTGTGGTCACTGAAGTCTAATAAACGACTAAAAACAACTTTTATCTACAAATTTATTACATAAACGCCAACAATATTAATTCAGACGCAAGGGCTGGGCTTTCTGCCCATCATTCCCTTGCGCTCGCGCGCCCCATTCAAGCAGCCGCAGTCATCGACTGATAAAACCCCGCCACGCGCACTGCCTGCTTGGCTGCGGCCCATTCCTGCGCGTAATCCCGTCCGAGCTGGCCCAGCTTGAGTCGCGTGGGCTCATCGGCCCACAGCTGGATGATTTTTCCTGAAAATTCATCCGCGTCTTCTTGGGCAATCCAAACGCCCTGCCCCTCTTGCAGCACGTCACGCGTGCCCAGCTCGGCGGTAGACACCACGGGCGTGCCTTGGGCCATGGCTTCGAGCAAGACCAACCCCTGCGTTTCGGTGCGCGATGAAAAGATAAACATATCTGCAGCGCGGTAGCAGTTGTTCAACTCGGTGAGCCGGTTCAGATAGCCCATGAATTTCACCTGCTCGGTGAGCCCTTGTTTTTGCACTTCGTCTTCCAGACTTTTCCGCGCCGGGCCTTCACCTGCAATCACAAACAGGATGTTGGGAATCTGCGCTTTTACCTTGACCAGCACCTTGAGCAAAAATCCGATGTTTTTCTCATGCGCTACGCGGCCCACAAACAGCAGGACCGGGCGGTCTTGCGCAATGCCGTGTTGTTCGCGAAACATGGCACGGTTTCCCAGCTCGAAGCTGGCGGGCTCAATGCCTGTCGGAATGACCTCGATCTTGGTTTCAATACCGTAAGCCCTCAGCACATGCAACATGGGATGCGAGGGCACCACCATGCCGCTCAAGCGGTTGCCTTGGTGGCGCGAGAACCGTTTGGCCAGGGTGCGCATCAAAGATTTTGGTGCGAAGGGAACGTAGTGGTAAAGGTACTCTTCGAAAAACGTGTGGTACGTCTCAACGCAAGGAATACCCAGTAGCGCAGAGAGTTTAATGCCCAGGTAGTGCGCCACAAAAGGGGTTTGTACATGAATGATGTCGTACTTTTCAGCACGTAAATCTTCAAGCTTCGACATGACCCACTTGAAACTCATGAAGCGGTCTTCCGGATCGAAAGGGATTCGTCGCGCGGGCACCCGTTTCACCTCCGACTCATCGGCGCTGACCAGACCATAGTCGGGCGCGATCAGATGGACCGTGTGGCCGAGTTGACGCAGGTTCCGGCGAAAGGTTTCAATCGAGGTAGAGACGCCGTTGACACGCGGAAAATAAACGTCCGAGATCATCAATATTTTCATAACCAAATCTCTTTTCTAAAAATGATCGTTTGATGCAGAAGGTCACTTCAATAAAATCAGACCCCAGACCACCATGAGGTTGAGCATGGTGACGAAGACGGCGGCGCTGCCTATATCTTTGGCGCGTTTGGCGAGCCGGTGGTCGTCCAGTGAAATACGGTCTACGGTCGCTTCAATGGCTGAGTTGAGGAGTTCAACAATCAGCAGCAAGAGCACGCACGCAATCATCACCGCGCGGCTGAGCATGTCGGGCTCAAGATAAAAAGCCAGCGGCACAAGCACACATGCCGACATCACCTCTTGGCGAAAAGCGTCCTCGTTTTGAAAGGCGGCTTGCAAGCCGGCCAATGAGTATTTGAGGGCATTGAACAGGCGCTTGATGCCGGTCTTGCCTTTGTGTGGGCTTTCCATTATTTGGTTCTCAGGTAAGTGCGAGGATTGGCGCAGGGTTCATCGCCGCCTCGTTCCAGACGATGAGTTCCATGCGTCCATCCAGGTGCTCAACAATCGCCGTGCAACTATCGACCCAGTCGCCACAATTGAGGTACTGCATGCCATCAATGGTCTTCATCATGGGCCAATGAATATGGCCGCAAATGGCACCATCAACGCCTTTTTCGCGGGCATGGTGGATGACGGCATCTTCAAAATTAAAGATGAAGCTGACCGCTGTTTTTACTTTCCGTTTGGCATAGCCCGCCAAGGACCAGTAGCCGGGTCGCTTCAGCGTGCGGCGCAGCCACGACAAATAATGATTGAGGCTGACGAGCAGGTCGTAGGCCTTGTCACCCAAGACGGCAATCCAGCGGTGGTGCCGGGTGACCTGATCAAACTCATCGCCGTGCAAAAGCAGGTAACGCTTGCCGTCGGCCGCGGTATGGATGTGCTCATGCTCGACCAGGATATTTCCAAAAATAGCCCCCACATATTCACGTAGTGCTTCGTCGTGGTTACCGGGAATAAAGATAACTTTTTCACCATGCCGTGCACGTCTGAGCATTTTTTGCACGAAGGTGTTTTGTGCTTCAGACCAATGAACCGCACCGCGGCTCATAGACCACAAATCGACAATATCACCCAACAAAAAAACATGCTCTGAGGTGTAAGACTTCAAGAAATCCAGCAAGTGATGGGCTTGGCAGGCCTTGGTCCCCAGGTGGATGTCCGAGAGAAAAATTGAACGAACAATTTTTGTATTCATCAGTCAGCAGCGCCCGTTGAGTCACCACATTCAACGACGCCATTCAGATTTTTTTGCATGCGTACTTTCATGCAGCAAGCATCTCACACCACTGTTTCAACCCTGTTACAAAGCCAAGTCACTTTGATGAAAAAAGGCCCTGCCAACCGCTTGTTTTTATGCGTAATTGTTGGGGGCCAATTCGTTGTAGTGAAAATTTTCCACCGTTCCCGATGGCTAATTTAATGAGCCAGTTGGCGGCAGGACCCAGTCTAATTTCATCGCCCGAAAATTCAATTTCCAACTCATTGCCAGCAGGACAGATATAGCCTGTGCTTTCAGCCCAAAGCCCCTCCATGGCTTTGACAAACTGTAAATGAAGCTTGCCATTTTTTTCCTGAATGGACACCACCAAAGGCTTGCCATCGCTCATGCTGGTCTCTTGCCATTTCAGTGGAAAAGCGGCGTCACCCCAAACCTGATTCAATTCAGCAATATTTTTGGCGCAGGCCCGGGACACCGAGGCATGACTGCTATGCGGCACCAGCAGCATGGCCGCCACCACGCATGCAAGGCGAACCTTGGACGAAGTTAAGCAGCAATTCCCCAACGGCCTCATCTTGCTAATTAATAAACTTCAGGCACCACAATTTCATTGGGAACGGGCTGACGGAAATAGTCATCGTGGCGTTCACGTTGCGGCAAATCGATGGACTGGTGCTGGATTTCCGTGTATGGAATCTGGTCCAGCAGGTGGTGAATGCAATTAAGGCGCGCTTTTTTCTTGTCCACAGCCTGCACCACCCACCAAGGGGCCTCGGCAATGTGGGTGCGGTCCAGCATCACTTCCTTAGCCTTGGTGTAGGCTTCCCAACGCTTGCGCGACTCCAGATCCATGGGGCTGAGTTTCCATTGTTTGAGCGGGTCGTGAATACGACCCAAGAAACGCAAGTGCTGCTCTTCGTCGGAAATCGAGAACCAGTACTTAATCAACTGGATGCCGGAGCGCACCAGCATTTTTTCGAACTCAGGCACGGACCGGAAAAACTCCTCGTACTCATCCTCTGAGCAAAACCCCATGACCTTTTCGACCCCGGCGCGGTTGTACCAGCTGCGGTCAAACAACACGATTTCACCGGCACCGGGCAAATGAGACACAAAGCGCTGAAAGTACCACTGCGTCTGCTCACGGGCATTGGGCGCTGGCAAGGCAGCCACGCGGCACACTCTTGGGTTGAGTCGCTGGGTAATACGCTTGATCACGCCGCCTTTGCCCGCCGCATCGCGGCCTTCAAACAAAATCACCACCTTGTGGCCGGTGTTGACCACCCAGTCTTGCAGCTTGACCAGCTCGGCTTGCATTCGGAATAGTTCACGAAAGTACTGACGCCGATCTTCCTTGTATTGGGCAGAGGTGACGTCGAACCCACTGTCTTCCAGCGTGTCCAGGTTGCGGTCCTCCAGTTCCAACTCCAACTCTTCGTCATAGTTGTCCGCGAGGTCACGTCGAATGCGCTGCACCAAGTCTTCGTCTTTTGAATTCAAAATGCGCTCCTACTTTGAGATTTAATAAATATTGGAACTGTATGAAAGATTTGTGACGCGCTGGTGAAAAACAAAAAAATATTGCATTTTTAGCGTGACTAGGGAGGGCAAAATTCCTGACGCGTGATGCGGTTTGTCATCAAGTTTTAATCAAAAAAGACCATCATTATTTGACGGTAAATTTCCGTTATCTAACTTTGGGAGCATTCAATGACTAACGAAAATACCCCTGTCACGCAGGTCGAATCTGCCGCCGAGTTGTTTGAAGAGAACTTTGAAGAAGAATTCGAGTCAGCCGCTGAATACCACCGAATGGCGGCGCGTCATTTTGAAGCCGCGGCCAAACATCACCGTTTAGCCGCCGTCTCAGACGATGAAGGTGATAACGAAAGCACGGCTCAGCATGCTTTTCAAGCTTTTCGCCACCAGTTGAATGCTGTTCAATATGCTGAAATTGCAGTGATGGACAACGAAAATCTGGACAACGAGTTTGACGAAGACATCGAGGACTGAGCTCTGCCGTGAGGTGGCGAGGTGTTGCACATGAAGGCCTGAATTGCTCAGGCCTTTTTTTATTGGCCAAGGTGAACTGCCCTTAAATCAGCCGGCAAAATCAAACCAGGCCACCATAACCACCGCTAGCAAGGCGGGGCGCTATTTCAGAGGCTTAAAATGACTTAAATAGTTAACGCTGCTGATCGAAATGAATATTCACCAATTGTCGGTAAATTACATCATTGAGCAAGATCGCATCCTCATGCAAGCCAACACCTTGGCGGGTGAGGTTCTGAGCACTTGGTTCACGAGGCGGCTAACCGCCAACTTGTACCCTCGATTGGTACAACTGGCCACGGATGTTGAGCTGAAAAACGGGCAGTTGTCGGCGCCCGATGAGCCCGCCCGAAAAATGGTGATGGACTTCAAAAAGCAAAATGCCTTGTTGCAGGGCGACTTTAAAACCCCATTCAATCAGACAGCCTCCATTTTCCCCATCGGCCCCGAGCCCCTGCTGGCCACCACGGTTAACTTCACCGCCCTGGGTGAGGGTGCGTTGCGTGTGGAATTTTTAGAGCAATTGCCCAACCATACTGAAAACCGCAGTTTTCAGGTGACCTTGGCCGCAGAGCTTCTGCATGGCTTCATGCACTTGTTTGAAAGTGCCGTTAAATCGTCAGGTTGGGGGATGATTGAAACGCCGAGCCCTGAAAGTGCAGAGGAAGCGTTTCCTGGCAACCTCATGAAACAGGTGCCTCCCACTTACCTGAACTGATGGCCAGAGCGTCACCCTCACCATGTTCATCGCCGCCAAATTTTTAGCTTTTGCGACACAACCCCTGGCTTGGGCAGCGCTCTTACTGACGCTGGGTCTGCTGCTGATGCACCAACCAACCCGGACTTTTGGGCATAGAGGCCGTGGCTTGGTCACATCCGCCTTGCTTGTTTTGCTGCTGCAAGGCTGGGAGCCTTTGCCAGACGCGCTCTTGCGCCGCTTGGAGTCCAGCTACCCCGTGATCAAGTCTGGGACGCCTTTGCAAGCATTCACAGGCGTGGTCGTTTTGGGTGGCGCGCTGGAGCCCAGCTATGTATTGAAGGGCAACGAGCAGCCTGCCCTGAATAGCGCCGCAGAGCGCATGACGATGCCGGTCAGTTTGCTTCGCCAATTTCCCCATTTGCGGCTGCTGTTTACGGGGGGTGACGGCGAGTTGTTTGCCGAAGGTTTGAGCGAAGCCGAGCGAGCCAAAATCTTTTTTGACAGCCTGGGGGTGTCGCCACAAAAGGTGATTTACGAGTCAAAGTCCCGCACCACGTTTGAGAATGCCAAGCTGAGTGCCGAATTGCCAGGCGTCAATCCATCGCAGCCTTGGCTGCTGCTGACCTCGGCCTATCACATGCCCCGCTCCATGGCGGCTTTCAAAAAGGTGGGGTGGAACGTCACGCCGTACCCGGTGGATTTTCAGTCGGGTGAGGCGACCCCTTGGTTACAGTATTCAATGGCGCAGGGCGCCCGAAAGTGGAAGCTGGCCTTGCATGAAATTTTCGGCTTGTGGGCCTACCAGTTGTCTGGCAAAAGCTAAGTCGGCAGGGGTTCTGGCAGCCGACTGGCCAGCACCTTGTCAATGCGCTTGCCGTCCAGGTCCACCACTTCAAATAGCCAGTCGCCACAGGCAATACGTTCGCCAACTTCAGGAAGGTGGCCTGAGACCGACATCAGCAAACCGGCCACCGTGTTGTATCGGCCCCGGTCTTCGTCGGGCAAGTCATCCAGCCCCAGCCTGACCTTGAGCTCGCCCACGGGAATCAATCCATCCAGCAGCCAGGAGCCGTCTTCGCGTTGCGTAGCCCAGGCGTCAATCTGCGCACCCGGCTGCAATTCGCCGGTAATGGCTTCGAGCAGATCACGCGGTGTCAGCAGCCCTTGAACCACACCGTACTCGTCCACCACAAACACAAAACGCCCCGCCTTGGCACGGAACTGCTCCAGCAACTCCATGCCGCTCAAGGTTTCTGGCACAAAGGAGGCAGGCGATACATAGGTTTCAAGCGTTCCAGGGGCTTCAAAACCGAGTTTCAACAACTGCGCGACACTGATGATGCCCACCACATCGTCCAGAGAGCCCCTACACACGGGGTACCAGGAGTGCGCGCCCTTGTCTCCCCCGGCCCCAGCTTTGCCCAAGCTTTGTGCCACGGTTTGCGAGGCCTCCAGCCATTCCACATCGGTGCGCGGCACCATGAGCGAGGTGAGTGGGCGGTCGTCAAGTTGGAACACGTTTTGCACCATTTGGTGCTCATGCTGTTCAATGACGCCGGCGTCCACGCCCTCCTCCAGGCTGGCGGTAATTTCTTCTTCGGTCACGGCGCGGGCGGCGTTGGTGTCAATGCGCAACAGTTTCAGCACGGCAGCTGTGGTGCCAGACAACAACTTGACGAAAGGGGAAGCCGCGGTAGCCAACCACAACATGGGGCGCGAAACGAAGCGCGCCACGGGCTCGGGGTACAACTGGCCAATGCGCTTGGGCACCAGTTCGCCGAAAATAATGGTGGTAAAGGTAATCAAGGTCACCACGATGGCGGTGGCCGAAATGGCGGACGCTTTGTTGGAGACGCCAAAGGTTTGCAGCCAAACCGCCACGCCTTCGCTGAAAGCGGCCTCGCCCACAATACCGTTGAGCACGCCAATGCTGGTGATGCCCACCTGAACAGTGGACAGGAACTGATTGGGGTTGCCCAGCAGCTCCAGCGCGGCATGCGCGCCTTTGTCACCCGCTTCAGACATGGCGGTGAGCCGGGCCTTGCGGCTGGCCGCGAGCGCCAGCTCCGACATGGCAAAGACGCCATTGAGCAGGGTGAGAAAGATAATCAGCAAAAATTCCATGAATCACAAGCGAAAATAAACACATGGCACTTTACTTGATTGGCGATGTGCAAGGTTGCGATAGCGCCTTGCAGCGACTCCTGAATGAGATTTCTTTCTCACCGAGCCGCGATACGCTCTATTTTTTGGGCGATTTGGTCAACCGGGGGCCTGACTCAGCGGGCGTGTTGCGCCGTTTGATGGCTTACGGGGCCTGCGCGCAAAGCGTGCTGGGCAACCACGACCTGCATTTGCTGGCAATTGACCACGGCGTGCGCAAGCCGAACCGCAAAGACACACTTCATGATATTTTGGAAGCCCCGGACCGGGAGGCGATGCTGGACTGGCTAAGACACCAACGCATGGCGCTGCTTGAACGCATCGACGGGCATGAGCTATTAATGGTCCACGCTGGCGTTCTACCTGCTTGGACAGCTTCTAAAACAATAGCACTTGCCGGGGAAGTTGAGGCTGTTTTACAAAGCCCTGAAATCGGTGATTTTCTGCACGAGATGTATGGTGACAAGCCCACGCGGTGGAGCGATGCCTTGAGCGGCACGGCCCGGCTGCGCGTCATTGTGAACACGCTAACAAGGCTTCGCTTTTGTACGGCACAAGGCGAAATGGAGTTTGCAGCCAAAGAAAGTGCGGCTTCAGCGCCTGCAGGCTTCATGCCCTGGTTTGAGGTGCCACAGCGGCAAACCAATGACATCACCGTGGCTTTCGGGCATTGGTCCACGGTGGGCTGGCTTAACCGGCCCGATGTGCTGGCCCTGGACACAGGTTGCGTTTGGGGCGGGTGTTTGAGCGCTTTGCGCGTGGGTGGCAGCCTGAAAACCCACGATGCACCAGCACCGCTGCTGCAAACGCTAATACAGGTGAAATGCGACCAGGCCCAAGTGCCTGGCTAAACCTTAATTAGGCTTCGATCGCTTTGAACAGCGCGGCGACGCGGCGCTTGGGTTTGATATTGGCGGAAATACTGCGTGCAGCACCTCGAACCGCCGTACTGGCTTCCCATGAAGGCGCGGAAGCAGTCTCAGGCGCAGCTTCGTAAGGCTTGTCAAAAAACGGATCACGCGAGGCCGGTGTTGGGCGCGTGAAATCACGACGTGGGGCACGGTCTTGGCGGGCAAACTGCCCTTCGTGCGCCACATCACGCATGCCGCCTGCGCGGTGTTGGTTGTGGCGGGAGTCGTCTTGTGCGCCTTCGGCGTACATGCGTCGGCCATCGTTGATACGGCCTTGCTTGCGAATGTCAGGCACGTCTTCTTCAAACTCAATGGCTTCGATGTCAATTTTGGTCTTGGTGAGTTTTTCAATTTCACCGACCAGACGCACGTCACTTTTGGACACAAACGTGACCGCCAAGCCAGCAGCACCTGCACGCCCGGTGCGGCCAATGCGGTGAATGTAATCTTCGGCGTTGAAGGGCACGTCAAAGTTGAACACGGCGGGCACGTCCTTGATGTCGAGACCGCGCGCGGCCACATCGGTACACACCAGCAAGTCAACTTCGCCTTTTTTGAACGAATCGAGCGCTTTCAGACGCTCATCTTGGCTCTTGTCGCCGTGCAGCGCCGTGGTTTTGAGGCCTTCGCGCTCCAAAGATCGGGCCAAACGGGCACAGCCCAATTTGCTGTTCACAAACACGAAGGCTTGCTTCATGCCGCGCTGTTTCAGAATCTGGTGCAGCGCATGGCGCTTGTCGTCGTCGCCCACGCTGTAGAAATGCTGCTCAACCGTGGACGCCGTGGCGTTGGAGCGGGCGACTTCAATCGTGATGGGGTCTTGCAGGTAGCTGCCGGCCAATCGCTTGATCTCGGGCGAGAAGGTGGCGGAAAACAGCAAGGTGGTGCGCTGCTTGGGCAGGTAGCTCAGGATGCGTTGCAAATCTGGCAAAAAGCCGATATCCAGCATGCGGTCGGCTTCGTCGAGCACCACGTACTCGACCTGGTTGAGCACGGCGTTTTTGGCCTCAATGTGATCGAGCAAGCGTCCTGGTGTGGCCACCAGAATCTCGACACCTTTTTTCAGCTCGATGGTTTGGGGCTTCATGTCCATACCGCCAAAAACCACCGCACTGCGCAACTGGGTGTATTTCGCGTAAGACTTGATGGCCTGAGCCACTTGGTCCGCCAACTCACGGGTCGGAAGCAAGACCAAAGCGCGCACGGGGTGGCGAGCTGGGGAGGTGGAGGCGCTTTCGTGCTTGAGCAAGCGTTGCAACAGGGGCAGCGCAAAGGCGGCCGTTTTGCCGGTGCCGGTTTGGGCAGCGCCCATCACGTCGTGCCCTTGCAGTACCACAGGAATTGCCTGGGCCTGGATGGGGGTCATGGACTCGTAGCCCATTTCAGCCACAGCGCGGGCCAAAGGCGCGGCCAATTGCAGCTGGGCAAAGGCCATAGGGAGAGTCTCGGGGGTCAAATCAGTAGTCAAATCGGTCATTCACAGCCAGTAGTCGGTGCTATCTGTCCGATAGCTGAGGCGCCCCAAGGTCTTGGGGCAAACCCGTATTATCGCTTAATCAGTCGCAAAGCCCTGATACGGGGTTTGCGGGGCCTGCTTTAAGCTTTGGGTAAAGTCACGCCGACCTGGCCTTGGTATTTGCCGCCCCGGTCTTTGTAGCTGGTCTCACAGACTTCATCGCTCTCAAAAAACAGCACTTGGGCACAGCCTTCGCCAGCGTAAATTTTGGCCGGCAGCGGCGTGGTGTTGGAAAACTCCAGCGTGACATAGCCTTCCCACTCGGGTTCAAAAGGCGTCACGTTGACGATGATGCCGCAACGGGCATAAGTGCTTTTACCCAGGCAGATGGTCAGCACGTTGCGGGGAATACGGAAGTACTCCATGGTGCGGGCCAGCGCGAAACTGTTGGGCGGAATGATGCAGCTGTCGCCGTAAAAATCGACAAAACTCTTTTCATCGAAGTTTTTGGGGTCGACCACGGTGCTGTGGATGTTGGTGAAGACCTTGAATTCGGGGGCACAGCGTATGTCGTAACCGTAGCTGCTGGTGCCGTAGCTGATGATTTTGTGGCCGTCACGCTCGCGCACTTGAGCGGGCGAAAAGGGCTCGATCATGCCGGTGGTCTCCGCCATGTGGCGAATCCATTTATCACTTTTAATCGTCATGGGGGTGCTCCAAAGTTGGCCCGATTGTAAACCGGCCATTTACTACCAAATCAATAGCTGGCCAAGCACGACCAACGTGCCGTAGAAGCCTAATAAACCTAAGAAATGACGGTCTGCTGAATCAAACGGTCGTCTCCCAGAACAATCATCGCAAACAACAACTCGTCCAGCGTGTTCGCCCCAGCGGTGCGCCGGGCCAGCAAGGGGGTGGCTTGCGGGTTGAGCACCACAAAGTCTGCCTCACAGCCTGGCGCCAAATTGCCCACAGAGGGGCGGCCTTGCTGGCCGTCCAGGCCCAAAGCCTGGGCTGCGCCCAGCGTGTGCTGCCACCACAGCTGCTGCGGCGACAGCGACAAGCCCGGCTTGGTCTGCCCTTCACGCCCGATGTAATAGGCGCCCAGCATGGTGTGAAACGGGCTAAAACTGGTGCCCCCGCCCACGTCGCTGGCCAGGCCGTACTTAAAACCAGCGCGGTCCGCGCCCGCATAGTCAAAAAAACCACTGCCCAAAAACAGGTTGCTGGTGGGGCAAATGGCGGCAGCCGCGCCGGTCTCGCGCATCAAAGCGCGGTCGTCGTCGTCAAAGTGAATGCAATGGGCGTAGATGGCGCGCTCGCGCATCAGGCCAAAGTCAGCATAGGTGCCTAAATAACTGCGCGAGTCGGGAAACAAAGACCGCGCCCAGGCAATCTCATCTTTGTTCTCGGCCACATGCGACTGAATCCACACATAAGGGTATTTGGCGGCCAGTTCGCCCGCACCGCGCAACTGGGCATCGGTCGAGGTGGGCGCAAAGCGCGGGGTAATGGCGTAACCCAGGCGGCCTTGGCCATGCCACTTATTAAGTAAGGCTTCCGAGTCAATCAAGCTCTGCTCGGTGACGTCTTTAGAGCCATCAGCGGCTGCGGGGTTGAATAAATCGGGGGGTGCGTTGCGGTCCATCAGGCACAGGCCGGTGATGAGGCGCAGGCGCTGGGCGTGCGCCTCGGCAAACAGTGCGTTGACCGATTCGGGGTGGCTGGTGGCGAAGGCAAGCGCCGTGGTGACGCCATTACGCAAAAGTTCTGCTACAAAAAAAGAAGCTGCTTCAGCAGAATACTCGGGAGCTGAGAAGCGTTTTTCTTCAGGAAACGTGTAGTTTTCCAGCCAAGGCAGCAAGCCATCCGCGGGCGAGCCGATGATGTTGGTTTGCGGGTAATGAAGGTGCATGTCCACAAACCCCGGCGCGATCAAGCGACCGGGGAAGTGCTGCGTGGGCACCTCGGCATATTGGTTTTTAAGCGCTTGGTACGGCCCCACGGCCTGCACCACCTGGGTGCCCGAGGCGTCAGGTCCGACGACCAAGAGGCCGTCTTCTTCATAAATGGCCGAGCGGCAGGGTTCGCGGCCAGGGGCAAAGCGGAGGATGGCGGCGCGGTAAGCTTTCATAGGGAATGAGCTTAACCGCTGACACCCCCCAGACCCATAAGCAAGGTCGAATAAGCCCTATCAGGGCAACTTGGCGTGCACACCTTGCACCAGCCAGTTCATCTTGAGAATTTGCTCATCGGTGAGCGACTGACCCTTGGCGATGGCGACTTTGCCTTCGTTGTCCAACACCGCTTGGGTGGCGTGGAAAGGGTGCAATTTGCCGCTGGCAATGTCTTTTTGACGCGCCAGCACTTCCAGTTGCACGGCTTTGGGTACTTTGGAGCCAAAGCCATCGACCTTGATCATGCCCTCTTTGACGCCGCCCCAGACACCCCCGCTCTTCCAGCTGCCTTTCAAGACGGCCCGGGCGCGCTCGGTGTAGTAGGCGCCCCACTGGTGGGTGACCGCCACAATTTGCGCATCAGGGGCAATTTTTCGCATATCGGAGTGGTAGGCCACGGCCAGTTTGCCGCGCTCTTGGGCGGCCACCATCACGGCCGATGAGCCGGTATGAAAAGCAATCACGTCCACATTTTGGTTGAACAGCGTCATGGCCGCGTCGCGCTCGCGGGTCGGGTCAAACCAGGCGTTGAGCCACACCACTTTGACCTCGGCTTTGGGGTTGACCGAGCGCATGCCCAAGGCAAACGCATTGATGCCTTGCAACACTTCAGGAATAGGGAAACCCGCCACGTAACCGGCGATGTTGCTGGTCGTCATGCGCCCGGCGGCAATGCCCGCCAGGTAGCGGCCCTCATAATAACGGGCGTTGGCCACGGCCACATTGGGCGAGGTTTTATAGCCCGTGATGGACTCAAACTTGACGTCTGGAAACTCTTGCGCCACTTTTAACGTGGGCTCCATGTAACCAAAGCTGGGCGTAAAAATGAGCTTGTGCCCGGTGCTGGCCAGGTCGCGAATCACGCGCTCGGCGTCCGGGCCTTCGGCCACATTTTCAACATAAGTGGTTTTGACCTGATCGCCCAAAGCGGCGTCAACCGCCTTGCGGCCCTCATCGTGCTGACGAACCCAACCGGCATCGGTCAGGGGCGCCACGTACAAAAAACCGATTTTCAAAGGCGCTTTAACGCTGGGGGCAGCGGCGGTCGGCGTGGGGGCCTGGGGATTCGTTTGGGAAAAAACGGGCGAAATAAAACAAGCGGCCGCAAGCGCAGCTACGAGGTTTTTGTACATGGTAGTCCTCTACATGGCTCTGGAACACAAAAGGTAAGGCCCGCCAGAGCAGCGGGCCTCAACATAATTTTAACCGGTCAGATCGCCTTAATTGAAGGTCTCAAACGTGGTGTTCAAGCGGTCGATGAACTGCGCCTTGCGCGCATCGCCAATAAAACTGGCCTCAAAACTGTGGCGCGCCAACTGGTAAGCCTGGGGCGCGCCCAAGCCCAGCGCGTCAAAGGTGTCGGTGAAGTTCTGGTTGATGTAACCGCCAAAGTAAGCCGGGTCGTCAGAGTTGACGGTGGCCACAATGCCAGCGTCCAGCAAGCGCCCCAGGTTGTGCTCAGCCAAGGTGGGGAACACGCGCAACTTGAGGTTGGAGAGCGGGCACACCGTGAGCGGAATTTTGTCTTTAACCAGCCGTGCCATCAGCAAGGGATCGTTCATGGCCTGCACGCCGTGGTCAATGCGCTCGACCTTGAGGGCATCCAAAGCGCTCCAGATATAGGCCGGTGGGCCTTCCTCGCCTGCGTGGGCCACAGCGCGCAAGCCCGAGGCACGGGCTTTGGCAAAGACGCGGGCAAACTTCTCAGGCGGATTGCCCTGCTCGCTGGAGGCCAAGCCCACGCCCACCAACTTGTCCAAAAACGGCTCGGCTTGCTCCAGGCATTCAAAGGCCTCAGCCTCGCTCAAATGGCGCAAGAAACACAAAATCAACACGGCGCTGACGCCCAGGTTGGTCTGTGCATCCTGGCATGCGCGGTGCAAACCGTTGATGACGACCTCGGTGCTCAGGCCGTGGCCGGTGTGGGTTTGGGTGTCGAAAAAGATTTCGGTGTGAATGACGTTGTCCGCCGCCGCACGGGTCAGGTAGGCGGTGGTCATGTCGTAAAAGTCCTGCTCGGTGCGAAGCACCAGCGTGCCTTGGTGGTAGATGTCCAAAAAGTCCTGCAGGTTGTCAAACACATAAGCGCCACGCAGCGCCTCAACATCGGAATAAGGCATGGTCAGCCCATTGCGTTTGGCCAGGGCAAACATCAACTCAGGCTCCAGCGAGCCTTCGATGTGCATATGTAGTTCAGCCTTGGGCATGAGGCGCAACAGGGTGGGCAGGCGCTCTGGGGGGATGGGTTTGATTTTGAACATAGCAATTGGGGAGTGATGGGCTAACTGTACCTGCTGGGCTCCCAGCTTGAATTGGCCCTACGCGGCCAGCTTGATTGAAGCGCAGACACTTCGGGACTCAGGCCGATGTGGCACTCGGCGCCGTTCGTGTCACCCGCCCTGTAGGGCTCCTTCTTGACCTCACCACGCTGAGCGCCACATCGGCCTGAGTCCTGAAACATTGTTGGTAATTAAAGGGTGTTAAGTCATCGCGTACCAACATGGTTGGTAGCCGATGCCACTGGGGTGAATGCTGCAGCGGAATCAAGGAGGAGCCCCACAGGGCGGGGGACATCCGCGGAAGCGTTCACCCCAGTGGCATCGGCCCCCACAAAACCCAGGATTGAAACCAGACCTAAACCAACAACAAAAATCCGCCTTAAGCCAATAAAAACCTGCTTAACCAGCTATTTTTTTAAGAGCAACTCCGCAATAGCCCGAGGATAAATTAAATGCTCCTGCGTAAGCACTCGCGCCGCCAGCACCTCTGCGGTATCGCCAGGCAGCACCGGCACAACGGCTTGCGCCA
>CANBUY010000061.1 GCA_947372745.1 Comamonadaceae bacterium
GTGTCCAGGGCAGTCAACGTGCGCGTAGTGACGATTGGCGGTCTCGTACTCAACGTGCGCAGTGTTGATGGTAATGCCGCGTGCTTTTTCTTCTGGTGCTGCGTCGATTTGATCGTAGCCTTTGGCGGTGCCGCCAAATTTAGCTGCCAGAACGGTCGTGATGGCCGCTGTCAGTGTTGTTTTACCGTGGTCGACGTGGCCAATGGTGCCCACGTTGACGTGAGGCTTGGTACGTGTGAACTTTTCTTTTCCCATTTTCAGGCTCCGAAAATTAACTGGACATTCAAATCAAAAAACTTCGTGCCTCACTAGGCGCTAAGTGCTGATTAGCACGACCTATTGACGCACCCAAACTGGTGCCCATTCCGGGAATCGGACCCGGGACCTCTCCCTTACCAAGGGAGTGCTCTGCCACTGAGCCAAATGGGCAAACTTGACAAACCCACAAGGGCTTATCCAAATTCAAACTACAAACCAATACCAATGGAGCGGGGTAGGAGAATCGAACTCCTCGCTTTAGCTTGGAAGGCTAAGGTATTACCACTATACGAACCCCGCGTAAGCCTACCTTGCAAGCTAACGCTTCACTGTCTGGCAAAAATATATCTGGTGGAGAGGGCTGGATTCGAACCAGCGTACTCGTAAGAGGGCAGATTTACAGTCTGCTGCCATTAACCACTCGGCCACCTCTCCAACTAGAGCCACAGATTATGCCATGGAAACATCGCCCTTGGCACTACTTATTTAAACCAACTGACCAATCAATCGCTTTCCCACAGTTTTTAATCAGCAATTCATTGGCTGCGCTGAAGTGTCCACACCCAACGAAAGGATGAGGTTTTCTTGCCGCTGACAGGGGCGAGGGATGATTCGCCATCAAGATAAGGTGCGGGTTTCTTTTTGATTTCTGCTCGGCCTGCACCGATTGGATGAGATTTATTTTGCTCTGCGCATGCTTTCCCCAAAGCATAAATACCACCGGCGTATCCTTTTTTGCGATGGCGCGAACGATCTCATCGGTCATATGCTCCCACCCCTGCCCGGCATGGCTGGCGGGTTGGGCCTCCTCGACCGTGAGTACGGTATTGAGCAAAAGTACGCCTTGTTGCGCCCAGGGTACCAAGGAGGTCTCATTTTTTGCAGCTGTACCCGCTCGTTCCAACAAGGGGTCTCGTTCAATTTCCTTAAGAATATTACGCAAGGACGGTGGCATCTTGGTGTTTGACGGCACCGAAAAAGCCAAACCCTGCGCCTGGCCCTCACCGTGGTACGGGTCTTGGCCCAGTATGACGACACGCACCTGAGACAAGGGCGTTAGTTCAAGCGCCCAAAAAGGCTGCGTCGGGTAAATGACGGCACCACGCTCAAGCCTTGACGTGATGAATTGCGCCAATTGGCGTCCCGACTCAGAGGCCAGAAAGCGATCAACCAACGTTTGCCAATCAGCAGATACCGGCCAATGCTGGGGCGCCCATGCGCTCATTTTTCGCAGGCCTGGCTCATTTTCAGACCCAAAATCCAGACGCGGCTGATGAGGTTGATCAGCTGGCATTGAACCAAGCTTCGGTTATCAAGTGAATCACGCCTGCTTCAGCACAAGTCTCACCGAAGCTGCGCACTATTTGGCCGCAGAGAACAGCGCCTCAAGGGCCGCGCCAGGATCGGGCGCGCGCATGAAGGCCTCACCCACCAAAAAGGCATTGATGCCTGCCGCGCCCATGCGCAACACATCTTCGCGGGTATGAATACCGCTCTCGGTGACCAGCAAGCGGTCTGCCGGCACATCACCCATCAGCGTCAAGGTGTTGTCCAAAGACACTTCGAAAGTCTTCAGATTGCGATTATTGATCCCGATCAAAGGCGTTTTGAGCTTGAGGGCGCGCGCCAACTCAGCGGCATCGTGCACCTCCACCAAAACCGCCATGTCCAGACTAAAGGCGATCGCTTCAAAAGCCTTCATCTGCGCGTCGTCCAAAATGGAGGCAATCAGCAAAATAGCGTCGGCGCCCATGGCACGCGACTCGTACACCTGGTAGGCGTCAATAATGAAATCTTTGCGCAACACGGGCAACTGGCAGGAGGCACGGGCTTGCTTGAGGTAGTCAATGCGGCCCTGAAAAAATTGCACATCGGTCAGCACCGACAAACAGGCCGCGCCATGCTCGGCATAGCTTTGTGCAATATCAGCCGGAATAAAGTCTTCACACAGCACACCTTTGGACGGGCTGGCTTTTTTGATCTCAGCGATCACGGCAGGGTGACCCGCTTTAATTTTGGCCCGCAAGGCGCCCACAAAATCACGGGTTAAAACGCGCGACTCCGCATCGGTGCGCATGATTTCAAATGATTTTTTGCTCATCGCCGCAGCGACTTCCTCGCGTTTGACGGCGACGATTTTGTTCAGGATGTCAGTCATGCTTGGGTGACCCCTTCGGGCCATTCTTCAAAATGTTGATAAAAACGCGGTGCATCACCAGACCCACCACGATGAAAAGAGTCGAGACCCCCAGCGCTATCCAGGCCTCGGTGTTTTGCCAAAGACTGGCCATCTCAGCGGCCACTAAGCGCATGAGACAGCGCAACCAGCTCCGTGAGTTTGGCCTTGGCAGCGCCTGATTCAATGGCTGCTAGTGCTGCGTTGACGCCTTCAAGCATCGTATTCGTCACATTGGCGGCATACAGCGCCACGCCCGCATTGAGCGCCACAATATCTTTGGCTGCACCGGGGGTATTGTCCAGCACACCCAGCAACATGGCTTTGGACTCCTCGGGCGTCTCCACTTTGAGCGCCCGGTTACTGGCCATGACCATGCCGAAATCTTCCGGGTGAATCTCGTATTCGGTAATTTCACCGTTTTTCAGCTCCCCCACCAGCGTGGTAGCCCCCAGGCTCACCTCGTCCATACCGTCCTTGCCGTAAACCACGACCGCATGTTCGGCACCCAGACGCTGCAAGGCGCGGACTTGGATGCCGACCAGATCCGGGTGAAAAACGCCCATCAAAATATTCGGCGCACCGGCGGGGTTGGTCAGCGGCCCCAGCAAGTTGAAGATAGTTTTAATGCCCAATTCTTTGCGCACCGGCGCCACGTTTTTCATGGCTGGGTGGTGGTTGGGCGCGAACATAAAGCCCACGCCCGCTTGGGCAATGCACTTGGCAATCGCGTCAGGCGTCAGGTTGATGTTGATGCCCAGCGACTCCATCACGTCGGCGCTGCCGCTCTTGCTGCTGACGCTGCGCCCCCCGTGCTTGCTGACCTTGGCACCCGCAGCCGCAGCCACAAACATGGCGCAGGTGGAGATATTGAAGGTATGCGAGCCATCGCCCCCGGTGCCCACAATGTCCACCAAATGGGTTTTGTCGACGACCGTGACCTTGGTTGAAAACTCGCGCATCACCTGGGCGGCGGCGGTGATCTCACCAATGGTTTCTTTTTTAACGCGCAGGCCGGTAATGAACGCGGCAATCATCACCGGCGACCACTCGCCTTGCATGATCTGGCGCACGATGTGAAGCATTTCGTCATGAAAAATCTCCCGATGCTCAATGGTGCGCAGCAGGGCTTCTTGGGGGGTAATTTTGTGGGTATTCGGCATGATTTTTTCTCTTCAGAGGGGAGGATTGTCGGTCAGGGCCAGTTTCAGTCCAAACACGATGAACAGGGCACCAGCAGCGCGATCCAGCCAGACCATGGCGGACTGCAGCACAGAAAAACGGTGGGACACGGCGGCGGCCAGTGCGGCATAACCCAGCCCGACCCAGAGGCTGTTGAAATTAAAAATCAGCCCCAAAAGCAAAAATGCCGCCGTCTTGTGCTCGGCCCCCGGCACGATGAACTGCGGCAAAAATGCCAGAAAGAACAGCGCCACCTTGGGGTTCAAGGCGTTGGTCCAAAACCCTTTGACGAAGACATTTTTTAAGCTTTTTAGGCCTCTAGAGTCCGCTGAGCGTGCTAGACCAGCTATCAAATCAGGACTCTTTTTCTGACCGGCAAGTGATGCGCGCCACATCGTCACGCCCACATACACCAGGTAAGCGGCGCCCAGCCACTTCAATACAGCAAAGGCCGTTTGCGAGGTCGCCAACAAGGCGCTAACGCCAAAAGCGGCGGCGGCAATATGAACAAAGCAGCCCGCCGTGATGCCCAAAGCGGCCACCGCGCCGGTTTTCCAACCCGATTTCAGCGCGTGGCTCACGATATAAAGCACATCCGGGCCAGGGGTCAGGTTCAGCAAAACGCCGGCGGCCATGAACAAGGCCAGGTTGTCGATGCCAATGAACACAATGCGCGACCTGCTTTAAGCCGCCAGAAATTCGCGCATCACGCTAATCGTGTGCTCAACCCCGGCAGCATCCACGTCCAGATGCGTCACAAAGCGCAGGCGGTACAAACCTGTGGCCAGCACGCCACGCGCAGCAAGAAAAGGGATCAGCTCAGCAGAACGGGCCTTGGCCGCGCCCTCTAAGTCAACAAACAAGATGTTGGTTTGGGGCGACTCCACGCGCAGGCCGGGGAGTTCACTCAAACCCTCGGCCAAGCGACGCGCCAAGGCATGGTCATCCGCCAATCGGTCGATGTGATGGTCCAGAGCGTGCGACGCTGCGGCAGCCAGCATGCCTGACTGGCGCAACCCGCCGCCGGTCATTTTTCGAATGCGGTGGGCGCGGGCCAAAAACTCGGTGCTGCCGCACAAGGCTGAGCCCACCGGCGCGCCCAAGCCCTTGCTAAAGCACACCGACACGGTGTCAAAACACTGGGCGATGCGGCGCGCCTCTTGGCGGGCATCGGTCCCTCGCAACGCCGCTTGCGCTACGCCAGCATTAAACAGGCGCGCGCCGTCCAAATGGCGGGTGAGTCCCCGGTTTTTGGCCAAATCAGTGGCTTGCTGCACATAGTCAAAGGGCAGTAGTTTTCCACCCCAGGTGTTCTCAAGCGTCAGCAGCTTGGTGCGCGCAAAGTGGGCGTCATCGGGTTTGATGGCCGCCTCAATGTCGGCCAGCGCCAAGCTGCCATCCGCTTGGTGGTGAATGGGTTGCGGCTGCACGCTGCCCAACACCGCCGCGCCGCCGCCTTCCCAGCGGTAGGTGTGAGCCATCTGCCCCACCAGGTATTCGTCGCCGCGCTGGCAATGCGCCATGATGGCGCACAGGTTGCTCTGCGTGCCGGTGGGCATGAACAAGGCGCCCTCAAAGCCCAACATATCTGCGATCTGGTCTTGCAAGGCATTGACGCTGGGGTCATCGGCAAACACATCGTCACCCAGTGGCGCTGCCAACATCGCCTCACGCATGGCGGGCGTGGGCTGGGTGACGGTGTCGCTGCGCAGATCGACGCGCATGAAAGCAGGTTTAAGCATGAAATTGACCTCTAGAGCTTATTGGGCTTGCTTGAGCAGCTATTTAATTAATTAACAATGACCTAGACTTTCAGTATGCAGGCAGGTCTATAACGTAAAGGCAGGCTCGCTGGCACGGGGCGCCAGAAAGTTCTTCAGCATCGCGTGCCCGTGTTCGGTCAGGATGCTCTCGGGGTGAAACTGCACACCCTCAATATCCAGCGAAGTGTGCTTCACGCCCATGATTTCACCGTCCGGCGTCCAGGCTGTTACTTTCAGGCAAGGCGGGCAGGTAGCCCGCTCAATCGCCAACGAGTGGTAGCGGTTGACCGTGAACTGCTCGGGCAGATGAGCAAACACACCCTCTTGCGTGGTGGTGATGAGCGAGGTTTTGCCGTGCATTAGCTGCTGCGCCCGAATAATTTTGCCGCCAAAGGCAGCTCCCACGGCCTGGTGGCCCAGGCAGACGCCCAAAATAGGCAACTTGCCTGCAAAGTGCTGGATAGCCGCCACCGAAATCCCGGCTTCTGCGGGCGAACACGGGCCAGGCGAGATGACCAAGCGGTCGAGTTGGCCGGCTTTGAGCTTGGCGTCTATCTCGTCCAAGGTAATTTCGTCATTGCGAAACACCTCCACCTCGGCCCCCAACTCGCCCAAATACTGGACGATGTTGTAGGTGAACGAGTCGTAGTTGTCGATCATCAAGAGTTTGATTTTTTGCACCATGATTTACTCCAGCCCTTCTTCCACCAACTCACTCGCCCGCAGCAGCGCGCGCGCCTTGGCCTCGGTCTCTTTCCACTCCAACTCAGGCACAGAATCGGCCACCACGCCGGCTGCGGCCTGCACATACAGGGTTTGGTCTTTGATGATGCCAGTGCGAATGGCAATGGCCACATCCATGTCGCCCGCGTAGCTCAGGTAGCCGCAGGCCCCGCCGTACAAGCCGCGCTTGGTGGGCTCCAGCTGGTCAATCAACTCCATCGCGTGCACTTTGGGCGCGCCGGTAAGCGTGCCCGCCGGGAAGGTGGCTTTGAGCACGTCCATGCTGGTCATGCCCTCCAGGAGCGTGCCCTCCACGTTGCTCACGATGTGCATCACATGGCTGTAGCGCTCCACGCTGAAAGCTTCCGTGACCTTGACGCTGCCGATTTTGGCAATGCGGCCAATGTCGTTGCGTGCCAGGTCAATCAGCATGACGTGCTCGGCGCGCTCTTTAGGGTCGTTGATCAACTCCACCTCGGCGGCTTTGTCCAGCTCAACGCTGGCGCCGCGCGGACGCGTGCCCGCCAGAGGGCGAATGGTGACTTTTTGCTCGGTTTTGCCGCCCAGCATGACCTGCTCCTGGCGAACCAAAATCTCAGGGCTTGCCCCCACCACATGGAAGTCACCAAAATGGTAGTAATACATGTACGGGCTGGGGTTGAGCGCGCGCAGCGCCCGGTACAAACTCAGCGGCGACTCCGTAAAGCGCTTCTTGATGCGCTGGCCCACCTGCACCTGCATGAAGTCGCCCCCGGCAATCAGCTCTTTGGCGTGCACCACGGCGGCGATGTAGTCAGCCTTGGCAAACTCGCGCTCGGCAGGGTAACCCTGAGTCGGCTTGACCACAGGGGCGCTGACCGAGTATTTGAGTTGCTCCTTCAGCTCGCGCAGGCGCTTCTTGGCGTTGGCATAGGCCTCGGGCTGGGCGGGGTCGGCGTAAACAATTAAATACAACTTGCCTGAGAGGTTGTCGATCACCGCCAACTCTTCGCACTGCAAGAGCAGGATGTCCGGGCAGCCCAGCGTGTCGGGCGGGCAGGAGGCCTCCAGCTTCTTCTCGATATAGCGGACGGCGTCATAGCCAAAGTAACCGGCCAAGCCACCACAAAAACGCGGCAAACCTGGGCGCAGCGCCACTTTAAAGCGCTGTTGGTAGCTCGATATAAAGTCCAGCGGGTTCACCGTTGAGGTCTCCACCACCACGCCATCCGTCACCACCTCGGTGCGCACCTCGGGGCCAAAGCCCATAGAGCGCACCAGCGTGCGGGCGGGCAGGCCGATGAAGCTGTAGCGCCCAAAACGCTCTCCACCGACGACCGATTCCAGCAGAAAACTGTATTTGCCGCTGTCTTTGGAGTGCGCCAATTTGAGGTAAAGCGACAAAGGCGTTTCCAGGTCGGCGAAGGCTTCTGCCAACAGGGGAATGCGGTTGTAGCCCTGGCTGCTCAGGCTTTTAAATTCGAGTTCGGAAATCATGAAAAGGCTCTTTCAATTCAAAGCTTGCCCAGCACGAGGTGGGTTCAGCGGGCAGCAAAGTGTGCTGCGGTTCATTCAGAGTAGCGTGGCGATGTGTCAGGCGTGGGCCGACTGTGCGAGCCAAGTTCGCCAAAGCCAGGCTCCCCGGTCGCTGGAACCTGTGATGCGGATGCGGTGGATGAACATGATGCCAGTGTAGCAAAGCTGTGAAATAGCTTGCAAACCGGAAATACCTTGGCCGATTAGGATTAATTGGGGGTGTTTACCTTGCTTTTCTGAATCGATTTTTCTTGAGTTTTCAATAAACTTCCACTAAATATCAGTCCAACTCCCAGTCATCCCCGGCTAAAACCCCTGGTCTCCAATTAAGCAAGGCGCATTCATGAAACTTCGTCAACAAATACTTCTCTTGGGCATGGTTGGCATACTGATGGCTTGCCTGGTGGGGGCCATTGGCCTGTTCAATGCGGGGCGCCTGGCACAAGCCATTGACACCTCTGCCCACATGGGCCATGCCATGCAAAGCAGCCAAGAGGCCGATATGCTGCACGACGCCGTCCGCAGCGATGTACTGATGATCATGCTAAGTGCAATCAATGGCAATGCGGCCCAGTTGAGCGAATCACAGGCAGACCTCAAAGAGCACACCCAGGACTTTAATAAGTTGCTGGCCAACTTACAGGGAATGGACGACTTACCTGAGCTTAAGTCGACCTTGACGACCACCTTGCCGGTGGTCAAACGCTACACGGACGCTGCCGAGCAAATTCAAAAACTGACCTTGACCAACCCAGTCGTCGCTCAGGCCGCGCTGTCCGAATTTCAAAAAGTATTTAAAGAACTCGAGAAGCAAATGAGTAGCCAGGCGGGCGTCATTAGCACGCTGTCAAAATCATCAGACGCCCTGAATCACCAATATATTTACCAAGCAAGGATTCAGATTCTTGCCATTTTGGCTTCGGCCTCTTTGATCCTTATTCTTTCCTCACTGTGGCTGGCCAGACGGCTGGCAGAGCCGATGTCACATGCCGTCAACATTGCAGACCAATTGGCCCAAGGTAACTTGGCGGTTCCGGTGGTCATCAGCGGGAATGCTGAAACCGTTCAACTGCTCACCGCCATGGCGCATATGCAGTCGAGTTTTGCTGGCATTGTGAAAAACGTCAAAATCAATGCGCAAAGTGTTGCTATTGCCAGCGCTGAAATCGCTCAGGGCAACCAGGACTTGTCCTCACGCACCGAGCAACAAGCTTGCGCACTGGAGCAAACCGCTGCGTCAATGGAAGAGCTAAACGCCACCGTCAAGCAAAACGCTGACAACTCACGCCAAGCCAATCAACTCGCCGTCAACGCCTCCAGTGTGGCCATTAAGGGTGGCGATGTGGTGAGCCAAGTCGTTGACACTATGAGAGGCATCAACGAGTCTTCAAGGAAAATTTCGGACATCATTCAAGTCATTGACGGCATCGCCTTCCAAACCAATATTCTGGCTTTGAACGCGGCAGTTGAAGCCGCCCGAGCCGGTGAACAGGGCCGGGGCTTTGCCGTGGTCGCAAGCGAGGTTCGCTCACTGGCCGGCCGCTCAGCAGAAGCAGCCAAAGAAATTAAAGCCCTGATCAGTGCCAGCGTGGATTGTGTAGAGCAAGGCACAGCCTTGGTCAATCAAGCAGGCACCACCATGACCGAGGTGGTAGTGAGTATTCGCCAAGTCACCGACATCATGGGAGAAATCAGTGCCGCCAGCCATGAACAAGCCCTCGGCGTCACGCAAGTAGGACAAGCCGTGGTGCAAATGGACCAGGCCACCCAACAAAACGCCTCGCTGGTCGAAGAAATGGCCGCCGCCGCCAGCAGCTTGAAATCCAGATCGCAAGCTTTGGTTCAAGAAGTGGCCGTCTTCCGACTGGAAGGTGATGGATTGCGCGCAAAACCCTCGATGGGCGGGTTGGGTAAACCCTTCATCAGCCATGAACCTGCGCCATTCCAAGCGACGAAAAACACACGAGCCAAAGGGCTGACGTTAAAACAGATCGCCGCCAAGCCCCAGTCCAGCGGACATGATGACTGGCAGACTTTTTAAAGACAACTCACACCAAAACCAGGTTTTCCAGCGAATCCAGAACCCCGTCTGCATCCACACTTTGAATGGGTTCGCCGTGGTTGTAGCCATAGGTGACCAAGACGACCGGACAACCCGCCGCACGCGCGGCTTGTGCGTCATTGGAAGAGTCCCCCACCATCAAGGTTCGGTGGACCTGGCTGCCCATGGCTTCACAGGTCTTTAAAAGCGGCAGCGGGTGAGGCTTTTTGTGCTCAAAGGCATCGCCTCCGAACGTATGTTCAAAAAACGAATCCAGCCCCTTTTCCTTTAAGAGTGCCAGCGCAAAGTCGGTGGGCTTATTGGTGAGGCAGGCCATCCGCACGCCCGCAGCCTTGAGTTGCTGCAAGCCAGCCAGCACCCCCGGAAACACCGTGGCGTTCTGCCCATTAACAGCACGGTAGTGCGCCTGGTAACTGAGCCAGGCTGGTTCATACAGCGCATCCAAAGCGTTTCCCGACAAGAGGGTAACACCTGAATTAATAGCTGCTTCAGCATTACTGACGTGGCTTAAGACGCTTTTTATTAGGTGCTCCGAACCTTTGCCAACCATGCGGGAGACCGTGCGCGCATCCATTGAATGGGCATCAAACGGCGGTGGCAAATCACGCAACATCAAATTCAGGGTCACGCAGAAGTCGCCCACGGTATCCACCATCGTTCCGTCGAGGTCAACGATGACGGCATCAATACCCGATCGCTTCAATTCATTAATTTTCATTGATATTTAATATTAACTAAAGGAAATTTAGACCAAGAAAAATGGGTGAAAGCCAGTCTTGTTCTTCATATTTATTTTTGACTCGAACAGCACAATATGCACATAAAAAACAAGAATTCATCCTTGTTATTTTTAAATTTAATGTAATCATGTGGAATGATTTATTAAATAAACGGCAGCTTCTTGAAAACTAAATAATCAATTAACCAGATAATTTATCGTTAAAAAATGATTTCAAAATATACTAATAGCAAATATGCATTTTTCAACCGATGTGTGTTTCTGTTTTTAACACTCGTATTTATCCAGGTTCAAAGCCTGAAAGCTGAGCCAGTTGTTAAAAGCAAGGTGCAAACACTTGATTTAAATTTTAAGCCCGCTACGGCCTCTTTAGAAGATGGCGTGCTCAAGATGAACTCGGCAAATATATTCCAACTGGGCCTAAATAATTTAGCCTCTATTGACCAGAGCACGCTGAAAGGCTCAAACAACTATGCGAGCATTGAGCAATCAGAAAAATCTACTGACAGTCTCGCGCAGATTATTCAAGCTGGAAACTCAAACCAAGCAGTCATCACACAAAATGGAATTTCTACCACTGCCTATATTTACCAATTAGGCCTGAGCAATAGAGCATTTATTAATCAGCATTAATAATAAATCCATAAATTAAGATGATTTATGAAAATTATTCAAAATCATACCGCCCAGTCATACTCAATCGTGATCGGTGCATGGTCCGAGAACTTCTCGTCTTTGTAGATTGACTCGGTGCGGGCTAATGCCGCCAAAGCAGGAGTCGCCAAGTGGTAGTCCAGCCGCCAGCCTACGTTTTTGGCGTAAGCCTGGCCCCGGTTGCTCCACCAGGTGTAGGCGGCATCGGTGGTGGTGGGTTGCAGTTGGCGGTACACATCGACCAGACCGGCTTCACTCAAGAGTTGCGTCATCCAGGCGCGCTCTTCGGGCAAAAAGCCTGAGTTTTTCTTGTTGCCCTTGAAGTTCTTCAAGTCAATCTCCTGGTGGGCAATATTCACATCGCCGCACAAAACGAACTCGCGCTCGGCTTTGAGGGCTTGCAGGTGCGGGTACAGCTCCGCCAAAAAGCGAAACTTGGCCTGCTGGCGCTCTTCCCCCGATGAGCCACTGGGGAAGTAGCAGCTGATGATGGAGCGCTTGGCGCTGAGTGTGTCAAAACGCAGCTCGACATAACGGCCTTCTGAGTCAAATTCTGGTGAGTTATGACCCACGATGACCGCGCTGGGCTCTTGACGGGTGTAAACGCCCACGCCTGAATAGCCCTTTTTCTCGGCAAAGTGGAAGTAACCCGTCATGCCGTCGAGTTGCTCAAATTTTCCCTGGACGTCGGCCGCTTGCGCCTTGACCTCTTGCACGCAAATACAATCAGGCGCAGTTTTAGCCAACCAGGCCTCCAGGCCTTTGGTGGTGGCGGAGCGGATACCGTTGAGGTTGAGGCTGGTTAATTTAAACAAGGAAATTCCCATGCTTGAAAGAGTTGAAACAAAAACCGGACAAACCCAAGAGCCGGCTTCCCTGGCGCTGGATTTTGTGCAGTTTGCTGTGGATTGTGGCGTGTTGCGCTTTGGAGAGTTTAAAACCAAGGCAGGCCGTTTGAGCCCCTACTTTTTTAACGCCGGTCTGTTTGACGATGGCGCCAAACTCGGGCGTCTGGCGCAATTTTATGCGCAGCGCCTGATGGCCAGTGGCATCGAATTCGACATGATTTTTGGCCCCGCCTACAAGGGCATTCCGCTGGGTGCAGCCGTCGCCATTGAACTGGCACGCTTGGGCAAAAACGTGCCGTTTACCTACAACCGCAAGGAAGCCAAAGACCACGGCGAGGGCGGCACGCTGGTGGGTGCGCCACTCCAAGGCCGCGTGCTGATCGTGGACGATGTGATGTCGGCAGGCACGGCGGTGCGTGAATCCATCGCCATCATCCGCGCCGCGGGTGCCACCGCCCATGCGGTGGTCATTGCGCTTGACCGCCAGGAAATGGCCACTGAAAAACAAGCCGATGGCAGCACCCAAGATGTGCCCTACAGCGCTGTGCAATACGTGCGTGAACAACTGGGTTTGCAAGTTTGCGCCATTGCCGAACTCTCGGACTTGATGGACTATCTGGCCGCCCACAGCGCCGAAGGACTGAGCGCTGACCACGAGCGAGTTTTGGCTTACCGCGCACGTTACGGCGTGCAAGACAAACAAAGCTGAGCGCGCTTCACCAGCACCCATTAAAGGTGCTGATGGGCCAAACCCGGGCTCTTTAGCCCAGCTTTTCTTTCAACAAGTCATTGACCTGCTGTGGATTGGCCTTGCCTTTGCTGCCCTTCATGATTTGACCGACCAAGGCGTTGAGCGCCTTGCTGTTGCCAGCCCGGTACTCTTCCACGTTTTTCGGGTTCGCGGCCAGCACGCTGTCCACAATCGCCTCCAACTCGCCAGTGTCGTTCATTTGCTTGAGGCCTTTGGCCTCGATCAGGGCGTCCACGTCGGACCCTTCACCATTCCAGATCGCATCAAACACCTGCTTGGCGGCATTGTTGGAAATGGTGGCATCTGCAATCCGCGCGATCAAAGCCGCCAGCGTCACTGCATTCACAGGGCAGGCTGCGATGACCAATTCATCGGCGTTCAGGCGACGTGACACTTCACCCATGATCCAGTTACTTGCCAACTTGGGCTGGCCGCATTCTTTGGCTACCGCCTCAAAGTAAGCAGCAATTTCGCGGCTTTGCGTCAAGGCCGTCGCATCGTATTCCGAGAGCGCGTAATCATTGACAAAGCGCTGGGCCATCACACGCGGCAATTCGGTCATCTCGGCGCGTACGCGCTGCACCCACTCATCGGCAATCACCAGCGGGGGCAAATCGGGGTCGGGGAAATAGCGGTAATCAGCGGCGTCTTCCTTGGTGCGCATGGCACGGGTTTCGCCGGTGTCCGGGTTGAACAGCACGGTGGCTTGCTGGATGGCGATGCCATCTTCAATTTGCTCGATCTGCCAGCGCACTTCATAGTCAATAGCTTGCTGCATGAACTTGAAACTGTTCAGGTTTTTCACCTCGCGGCGAGTGCCCAAAGGCTCGCCGGGTTTGCGCACCGACACATTGGCGTCACAGCGGAAGCTGCCTTCTTGCATATTGCCGTCGCAAATGCCAATCCAGGTGACGATCTTGTGCAGCTCTTTGGCATAGGCCACGGCCTCGGCGCTGGAGCGCATGTCGGGCATGGTCACGATCTCCAGCAAGGGCGTGCCGGCACGGTTCAAGTCGATGCCAGTTTGGCCAATAAAGTCTTCGTGCAGCGACTTGCCCGCGTCTTCTTCCAAATGGGCGCGCTCCAGGCGCACCGACATTTTTTGTTCACCCAGGAAAAACTCAATCTCGCCACCCTGCACGACCGGAATCTCAAACTGGCTGATCTGGTAGCCCTTGGGCAAGTCAGGGTAGAAGTAATTTTTGCGGGCAAAAATGCTTTTGGGCGCAATGTGGGCGCCAATGGCCAAGCCAAACTGAATGGCCCGCTCGACCGCACCTTTATTCATCACCGGCAGCGTGCCCGGCAAAGCCAGGTCCACGGCACAGGCTTGCGTGTTGGGCTCAGCGCCAAAAGCAGTCGGTGCGCGGCTGAAAATTTTGGACTGGGTGGAGAGCTGGGCATGGGTCTCAAACCCGATGACCACCTCGTAACCCATGACCAGCGGTGACTTGATCGACGCACGCGCCAAATTGGTGGTTTCTACAAATGCGTTCATATTCAAAATCCCTCTGGCTTGGCCGCATGCCAATCGGTGGCCTGCTGGAAGCGGTGCGCCACATTGAGCAGCTTGGCCTCTTGCGAATAATTTCCAATGAGCTGCATGCCCACAGGCATGTGACCCGCCCCAAACCCGACAGGAATGCTCATGCCAGGCAAACCGGCCAATGAGCCGGGCAAGGTAAAAATGTCAGCAAGATAACTGGCCAAGGGGTCTTCAGACTTGTCCCCCAGCTTCCAGGCCACGGTAGGCGCGACTGGCCCTGCGATCACGTCGCACACCTTGAAAGCCTGCTGAAAATCATCGGCAATCATGCGGCGAATTTTTTGGGCTTGCAGGTAATACGCATCGTAATAACCGTGCGAGAGCACGTAGGCACCAATCATGATGCGGCGCTTGACCTCATCCCCAAAACCCTCGGCACGGGTTTTTTTGTACATATCGATCAGGTCGGTGTACTGGTCTGCGCGGTGGCCAAACTTGACGCCATCAAAGCGACTCAGGTTGCTGGATGCCTCAGCAGGAGCAATCACGTAATAGACCGGAATCGACAACTCCGTGCGCGGCAAGACGATGGGTACCAGTTTGGCCCCCAGCTTTTGGTACTCAGCCAAAGCCGCGTCCACCGCAGCGCGCACATCAGGCGCCAAACCTTCGCCAAAAAACTCGGCAGGTATGCCAATGCGCAGGCCTTCAATGGAGGCATTCAAAGAGACTGAGAAATCTTCGGCAGGAATATCCAGCGAGGTCGAGTCGCGATCCGCGTCAGGCCCGCACATGGCGGACAAAAGCAAGGCGCAGTCTTCGGCGGTACGCGCCATCGGGCCGGCTTGGTCGAGGCTGGAGGCAAAAGCCACCATGCCGTAGCGCGAGGCACGGCCATACGTGGGTTTGATGCCCGTGATGCCGCAAAACGAAGCGGGCTGACGAATGGAGCCGCCCGTGTCGGTGCCCGTTGCCGCCGGGGCCAGTCGGGCCGCCACGGCCGCAGCGCTGCCACCCGAAGAGCCACCGGGCGTGCGGGTGGTATCCCAAGGATTTTGGACCGGACCAAAAGCAGAGTTCTCGTTGGCCGAGCCCATAGCAAACTCGTCGCAATTAAGTTTGCCCAAGGTGACGACGCCCTCATGCGCCAACTTGGCCACCACCGTCGCGTCAAATGGCGAGCGGTAGCCGGTTAGCATTTTGGAGCCTGCCGTGGTGACAAAGTCTTTGGTGACGAAGATATCTTTGTGCGCCAAGGGCACGCCCAGCAAACTTAAGGGCTGTCCTGCGGGGCCTGCGGCCAAGGCCACGTCTGCGGCCCGGGCTTGGACCAGGGTGACGTCTTCGTCAAGGGCCAAAAAGGCGCCGAGCGCAGCGTGGTTTTTAGCGCGCGCCAAAAAGTGCGTGGCAGCCTCAACGGCGGATACCTTGCGGTCACGCAAATTAGCGGCCAACTGGGCCACGGTGAGGTCGTGAAGTTCTGTGTTGTTGTGCGTCATGGTGTTCTTATAGGGGCGCGGGTTTACTCAATGACCTTGGGAACCAAAAACAAGCCGCGCTCTGTGGCGGGGGCGTTGCGTTGGTTGGCTTCGCGGTTGTTGGGCTCGCTGGCCACGTCTTCCCTCAGGCGCAGGGTAATTTCCTGAATTGTGGCCATCGGGTGCGCCAAGGGCTCAACGCCCGTCGTGTCAACGGCACGAATTTTTTCAACCATGTCAAAAAAACCATTAATTTGCGTCAGCATTCGCTCACCCTCCTTGGGCTTGAGCGCCAAACGGGCCAGGTTCGCAATGCGTGCGATGTCGTCAGAAGTCAGGGACATAAGGTATTTTTCAATTGAAACTGGATGTAAAGCGGCTTAAGTAAGCCGCCACCGGTCAAGTTTTTGATAGCGATAAGGTATTATCTCGCCTTTGGCTTTCGCCAATGTTGCGTCTGGTCTTATTCAGGCAACACTCTATTTAAACCCGTTAACCAAGTGATGGCCTGCCGAGGCGTAGGCCATGCTCGAGAGGAATTTCAATGTTTGGAGCATTCCGTCAGTACTTCTCCACTGACCTGGCCATTGACCTTGGCACCGCCAACACCCTGATTTACGTACGTGACAAAGGCATTGTGCTGGATGAGCCGTCTGTGGTGGCCATTCGCCACGAAGGCGGCCCCCAAGGTAAAAAGACGATTCAAGCGGTGGGCAAGGAAGCCAAAGCGATGTTGGGCAAAGTGCCGGGAAATATCGAGGCGATTCGCCCGATGAAAGACGGCGTGATTGCAGACTTCACCGTCACCGAGCAAATGCTCAAGCAATTTATCAAGATGGTGCACCCCCGCAGCATCTTCCGCCCCAGCCCCCGCATCATTATTTGCGTGCCTTGCGGCTCCACCCAAGTGGAGCGTCGCGCCATTCGCGAATCGGCTCTGGGCGCCGGTGCCAGCGATGTTTACCTGATCGAAGAACCCATGGCTGCGGCCATTGGCGCCGGACTTCCCGTCAGCGAAGCCAGTGGCTCGATGGTGGTGGATATCGGTGGCGGCACGACCGAAGTGGGCGTGATCTCCTTGGGCGGCATGGTTTACAAAGGCAGCGTTCGCGTCGGCGGCGACCGTTTTGACGAGGCCATCATCAACTACATTCGCCGCAACTACGGCATGCTGATTGGTGAACCCACGGCAGAAGCCATCAAGAAAAAAATCGGTTCAGCTTTCCCCGGCAGCGAAGTGCTGGAGATGGAAGTCCGGGGCCGCAACCTCTCTGAAGGCGTGCCCCGCAGCTTCACGATTTCCAGCAACGAAATCCTGGAAGCCCTGACTGACCCGATCAACAACATTGTGTCTGCCGTCAAAAATGCGCTCGAGCAAACCCCACCCGAGTTGGGCGCTGACATTGCCGACCGCGGCATGATGTTGACCGGTGGTGGCGCCTTGCTGCGCGACCTGGACCGCCTGC
>CANBUY010000062.1 GCA_947372745.1 Comamonadaceae bacterium
TGAAGCCTCGATCATCGAGACCCTGCTGACCGCTTACCCTGACCACGGCATCTGGGCTGAAGAAACCGGGCGTGAACATGGCGCTAAAGATGCCGAGCTGGTCTGGATCATTGATCCGCTGGACGGCACCACCAACTTCATCCACGGCCTGCCCGTCTATTGCGTCAGCATCGCGCTGGCCTTCCGGGGCAAAATTGAGCAAGCCGTCATTTATGACCCCAGCCGCAACGACCTATTCACCGCCACCAAAGGCCGGGGCGCTTACCTGAACGACCGCCGCTTGCGCGTCTCCAAGCGCGTGCGCATGGAAGACTGCCTGATTTCAACCGGCTTCCCCTTCCGTCCGGGTGACGACTACAAAACCTACATGCGTATGCTGGGCGACATCATGCCCCGTGCCTCCGGCATTCGCCGCCAAGGCTCGGCTGCGCTGGACCTGGCCCACGTAGCCGCTGGCTACACCGATGGCTTTTTTGAACCCGGTCTGCAGCCCTGGGATGTGGCCGCAGGCGCTTTGATGGTCACGGAAGCTGGCGGCTTGGTCGGCAATTTCTCTGGCGACGCTGACTTTTTGGAACAAAAAGAATGCATGGCTGGAAACCCCCGCGTTTACGGCCAGATGGTGGCCATGTTTGGCAAGTACAGCAACTTTGCCACCGCCAGTGACAAAGCGCCCGTGCGCCCCGCCAACGTCAGTGGCACCTTGGCAGAAGCCGACGCCATCACTGCGGCCGCCTTTGCCGCAGGCACGCCCCTTGGTGAAACCGCAGCCAACCCGGCCACCGACGCACCGTTTTAATTGAGGCCAGCGGCCGGGGTCAATCTCACCCCGCGCCACTTGTCCCCGACTTGACTGGCCTTTTCCCAAGTTGCTTCCCATAATGATTCCACCCCCTGTCGGGTCTTGTGGATTCAAGGAGCAACTCAATGCGTTCATTCTTGGTTTTTCGACGGACTGCAGCGGCACTCATCTGTGCCCTCCCCCTGCTTGCTTTTTCACAAGCCTGGCCCACCAAGCCGATCAAATGGATCATTCCCTACCCACCCGGTGGCATCACGGACAGCGCCACCCGCATGGTGATACAAAAGGTCCAAGACCAAACAGGCTGGACCATTGTGGTGGAAAACAAACCGGGGGCCAACTCCATTCTGGGTGCCGACATCGCCGCCAAGTCGGCGCCTGACGGCCACACGTTTTTGACCGTGATTGGCGCCCATGCGGCAAACGCCACGCTGTACGCCGGGCGCCTGCCCTATGACGTGGTCAAGAGCTTTGCACCCGTGTCATTGGTGGGTATAGCGCCTTTGCTGATGACCGTCAGCAACAACTTCCCGGCGAAAGACATGAAGGAGTTGATCGCCTATGCAAAAGCCAACCCGGGCAAAGTCTCCTTTGGCTCCTCGGGCGTGGGTGCGGCAGCGCACTTGACGCAGGAATTATTAAAGCAAGTAGCAGGGCTGGACATGATTCACATCCCCTACAAAGGCACGGCTCCAGCGTTGAATGACCTGATGGGCGGCAATCTGAATATCTTGACCGACACCGCCAGCGCCTTGATGCCCTTTGTGCGCAGCGGAAAGATCAAACCCATCGCCGTTTTTTCCAACAAACGCGTGCCGGGCACTGACGGCGCATTAACCATAGCCGAGTCGGGCGGTCCCGCCATCGAGGGCTCCACCTGGGTCTTGTTTCTGGCCCCTGCCGCAACGCCCCGCGACATCGTGAACCGCATGTCGCTTGAAACCGCCAAAGCCATCAACTCGCCCGAACTCAAAGCACGGTTTGAAGCCCTAGGGATTGAAGGCGTGGGCAATACCCCGGAGCAAGCGGCTAAATTTCTGGACGAAGAAATCGTGAAATGGGCCAAGGTTATTTCTACTGCCGGCGTTAAGGCTGAATAAGGCTTAGGGCGATTTCAAACCATAATTGGCACCTCGGAAACCCCGATGAGTTGCTTGCGTGAGAAATTCTCATAGGGCGCTCCATCGCAAAAAATAAGGTCGCGTTAAAGCTCTAAGTCACTGATGCAAAAGGACAAAATTCAACCGGCGAACGCCAAGGCAGACTTCTCAGCCCACACCCCCATGATGCAGCAGTACCTCGGCCTGAAAGCCGACTACCCTGACACGCTGCTGCTTTACCGCATGGGTGACTTCTACGAGGTGTTTTTTGCGGATGCTGAAAAAGCCACGCGCCTGCTCAACATCACCCTCACCCACCGTGGCCAGACAGCAGGCCAACCTATTCCCATGGCGGGCGTGCCGTTTCACTCGTTGGACACCTACCTGGCCCGGCTTATCAAGCTGGGCGAATCGGTCGCCATCTGCGAGCAAGTGGGTGAAGTCACCGGCAAAGGGCCCGTGGAGCGCAAAGTGGTGCGGGTAGTCACGCCCGGCACGCTGACCGACCTGGAGCTTTTGAGCGACAAAACCGAATCCCTGCTGATGGCCGTACACCAAGGGCCGCGCAACCTGTGCGGTCTGGCCTGGCTTAGCGTCACCCAAGGCGAGGTGCATCTGGCCCAATGCGCGCCTGATGAGTTGGGCGAGTGGATTGCCCGCGTCAGCCCGGGCGAGATCATTTTTAGCGCGGGCAGCACACCGGCTTTCGAGGCGCGCCTGCGCAGCTTGCAAGCACCGGGGGCGCTCTCTATCAGCGTGCGGCCCGACTGGCAGTTTGACGCCGCCTTGGGCGAACGCACCCTGCTGGCTCACCTGCAAGCCGCGACGCTGGCCACCTGGCAAGCGCAAGACTTGCCCCAAGCCCACGCCGCCTGCGCTGCGCTGCTGAGCTACGCCGAACACACCCAAGGCCGGGCGCTCACCCACCTGCACAGCGTGCAGGTGCAGCGCAACGACGAACTGATCGACCTGCCGCAAACCACCCGGCGCAACCTGGAGCTCACCCAAACCCTGCGCGGTGAAGAGAAGCCCACCTTGTTTTCTTTGTTGGATACCTGCATGACAGGCATGGGCAGTCGTCTGCTTAAAAACTGGCTATTGGCCCCCCGGCGTGACCGCAGCGAAGCCCAACAGCGCCTGGGCGCCATTGCCGCGCTGCAAAACGGCCCGTGGGCCAAACTGCGCGAACAACTCAAGGGCAGCACCGATGTTGAACGCATCACCGCCCGCATTGCGCTGCGCCAGGTGCGCCCGCGTGAGCTGGTGGCGCTGCAACAGACGCTATTAAAAGCAGAGCTGCTTAAGCAGGTTTTTAATGGTCTAGAGCCTCATTTAGATCATATTTCTCAACAATTGACGCCGCCCGCTGGTTGCGCTGAGTTGCTGACCCTTGCCATCGACCCCGAGCCCGCCGTGCTGGTGCGCGATGGCGGCGTTATCGCCACCGGGTTTGACGCTGAACTCGACGAATTGCGCGCCATCCAGACCAACTGTGACTCGTTTTTGCTCGACCTGGAAACCCGCGAAAAAGCCCGCACCGGCATTGCCAACCTGCGCGTGCAGTTCAACCGGGTGCATGGCTTCTTTATTGAGGTAAGCCAAGGGCAAGTCGACAAAGTGCCTGATGACTACCGCCGCCGCCAAACCTTAAAAAACGCTGAGCGCTTTATCACCCCCGAGCTCAAAGCCTTTGAAGACAAAGCCTTAAGCGCGCAGGAGCGTGCACTGGCGCGAGAAAAATGGTTGTTTGAACAAGTACTGGACCAACTGCAAGCCTTTGTGCCCATACTGACCCAGGTGGCCCGCGCCCTGGCCACGCTGGATGCGCTGTGCGCCCTGACTGAACGCGCCTTGACGCTAGATTGGTGCGCGCCGCAATTTGTCAAAGAACCCTGCCTGGACATCAGCCAAGGCCGCCACCCTGTTGTGCAGGCGCGACTGGCCGAGACCAGCAGCGGCGCCTTTATCGCCAACGACACACGCATGGGCCCGAGAGCGCGCATGCAGATCATCACCGGCCCCAACATGGGCGGTAAATCAACCTATATGCGGCAAATTGCCGTCATCGTGCTGCTGGCCAGCATGGGCAGCTATGTGCCCGCCAGCGCTTGCCGACTGGGGCCGATTGACGCCATTCACACCCGCATTGGCGCTGCTGACGATTTGGCCAACGCCCAGTCCACCTTCATGCTGGAAATGCTGGAAGGTGCGCAAATATTGCACGCCGCCACGCCCAACTCGCTGGTGCTGATGGATGAGATTGGCCGGGGCACCAGTACTTTTGATGGCCTGGCACTCGCCAGCGCGATTGCCACCCAACTGCACGACAAAACCCAGGCTTACACCCTGTTTGCCACGCACTACTTTGAGCTGACCGAGTTCCCAGCCAAGCACCACGCCGCTATCAACGTGCATGTGAGCGCGGTGGAGTCGGGCCGCGACATTGTGTTTATGCACGAAATCCAGCCCGGCCCGGCCAGCAAAAGCTACGGCATTCAGGTGGCGCGATTGGCCGGCATGCCCGCGGCCGTGGTCAACCACGCTCGCCAAACACTAGAAGCACTGGAGGCCCAAGCCACCCAGCACAACGCCCAAGTTGATCTTTTTGCCCCGCCCCCAGTGGTAGAAGTCGCAGCCCCCCACGCGCTGGAGGCCGAACTGGCAAGCATTAACCCCGATAATCTAAGCCCCAGAGAAGCGCTTGAAGCGCTTTACCGCTTAAAAGCCTTGTCCAGCAAGGCTTGAATCAATAACACCCCGTCTCCTCATGGAGACACCTAAGGAAAAAACACTATGGCCGGCGTATTTGGCAAAGACCCAAACATGAAGAAGAGCAACCACCAGGAGTTAGAGCGCCTCAACCAAGAGCGCAAACAAAAGCTGGCTTTAGCCGCATCGAAGTTCAACAAAACCAAACCAGTGGCAGCGCCCCCAGCGACCGAGGCCAAATAAGGGCCCATCGGGCTTGTGCAGGCATGAAAGCTGCATAGTCCTTTATTTACCCTATCCCTGAACCAAGCACATGACTTACTGCGTCGCCATCAAACTTAATGCCGGACTGGTTTTCCTGTCCGACTCCCGCACCAATGCCGGGCTCGATCAGATCAGCACCTTTCGGAAAATGATCGTTTACGAGAAGCCCAACGACCGCTTCATGGTGCTGCTCTCGGCTGGCAACCTCAGCATCTCGCAGTCGGTGCGCGAGATTTTGCAGGTTGAGCAACTCAAAGACACAGAGAGCGGCGAGCCCATCACCATCTGGAACGCCAAAAGCATGTTTGATGCCGCCCGCGTGCTGGGTGCGGCCATTCGCCATGTGTACGAGCGCGACGCGGCAGCCCTCAAGCTGGCCGGGGTTGAGTTCAATGTCTCTCTCATCTTTGGTGGGCAGATCAAAGGCGAAGGCATGCGCCTGTTTCAGGTCTACTCTGCGGGCAACTTCATTGAAGCCACGCTGGAGACGCCTTACTTTCAGGTGGGCGAGTCCAAATACGGCAAGCCCGTGCTGGACCGCGTGATTACCCCCGAGACCCCGCTGGACGAGGCGGCCAAGTGCGCGTTGGTGTCGATGGACTCTACCCTCAAATCCAACCTGTCGGTCGGCTTGCCGCTGGACATGGTGATTTATGAGGCCAACCAATTTCAGACCGACAAGGTGGTCTGTATTGACGAAAACAACCCCTATTTCAAAATGCTGCACAACAGCTGGGGCCAAAAACTTCGCGAAGTCTTTGACAGCATTGAAGACCCGATGTGGAACGGCGAACAAACGGCAGTGCCCCTCATGACGCAGGCTGGCCGCAGCCAGCCCCTGAAAAAAATTAGCACCCCGGAAGAAAAACTGATCTGACCGCCAAGCCAGATTCAATACCCATGTCCCTCATCATTTTTTCGCACGGCAACAGCTTTGCTGCCAGCACCTACGGCGTATTGTTCAAAGACCTGAAAGCTCGAGGCTTTAACGTCAAAGCCGTTGACAAATTTGGCCATGACAGCCGCTACCCCGTCAGCAACAACTGGCCGAATTTGGTCCAGAATTTGATCGACTTCACCCAGCAAGAAGTTGAAAAAGCCGGGACGCCTGCCTTTTTGGTCGGCCACTCTTTGGGTGGTTTTTTGAGTGTGATGGCGGCTGCCCGCGCGCCTGAGTTGGTGCGCGGCGTGATGCTGCTGGACTCGCCTATTTTGGGCGGCTGGCGCGCCACCACACTGGGCATGATCAAAAGTACGCAGCTGGTGGGCTCGGTGTCGCCCGGTGCGGTCAGCCGCCGCCGCCGCCACCAGTGGCCGGACAAAGAAACGGCTTTGGCACATTTTCAGCACAAAAAAGCCTTTGCCCGCTGGGACCCGCAGGTGCTGCAAGACTACATTGAGCACGGCACCCACGACGAAGGCGAAGGGACTGATAAAAAACGGGTGCTGAGTTTTGACCGCGACATTGAGACCGCCATCTACAACACCCTGCCTTCCAACCTGGATGGCTTGTTAAAACGCCACCCCCTGAAGTGCCCCGTGGCGTTTTTAGGCGGCACGCGCTCGGCAGAAATGAAGCAAGTCGGCATGGCCATGACCATCAAAATCTGCAAAGGCCGCCTCATGATGATCGACGGCAGCCACCTGTTCCCGATGGAAAAACCCCACGCCACCGCAGCAGCTATTGAGGCTTCGCTGCTGAATCTGAAAAGCCTGACCTAAAGCCTCAGGCCGCCCACACCACCACACCGCTCCAGGCGGTGGCTAACACCACAAAGCCAAAGACGATTCGGTAGTAGGCAAAGCCGACAAAGCTGTGGGTGGCGATGTAGGCCAACAACCAACGAATGCAGAGCCAGGCGCTGATGAACGAAAACACCAGCCCGACTGCAAACAAGGGCACATCAGCCAGCGACAGCAAGGCGCGTTCTTTGTACAGACTGTAAACACCCGCGCCAATCAGCGTGGGAATGCCCAGATAGAAAGAAAAGTCTGTGGCGGCCTTGCGCGACAAGCCCATCAGCATGCCGCCAATGATGGTGGCGCCGCTGCGGCTGGTGCCGGGAATCATGGCCAGACACTGCGCCAAACCGACCTTCAGGGCATCCCGTGGCGCCATCGCCTCGACCGAATGAATACGCACCGAGGTGGGATTTTTGAGCTGCCGACGCTCGGCCCACAAAATAACAAAGCCACCAATGATGAAGGTGCTGGCCACCACCACCGGGGTGAATAAATGCGCTTTGATAGCCTTGCCAAACAGCAGGCCCAAAATAATCGCCGGCACAAAGGCGATGAACACGTTAACGGCAAATCGTTGCGCCTCTTTGTCATTGGTGAGGCCCAGCAAGGTAGACCGTATTTTTTGCCAGTAAACCATAATGACGGCAAAAATGGCGCCGGTCTGGATAGCGATGTCAAAGACCTTGGCCTTGTCGTCATCAAAGCCCAGCAAACTGCCTGCCAAAATCAGATGTCCGGTGGATGAAACAGGTAAAAACTCGGTCAAACCTTCAACGATGCCCATCACGGCGGCCTTGGCCAGCAAAACAATATCCACGCAGATTCCCTAGAAAAAATTTAAATTATCTCCGAGTGCCCATCACTCGTAGCGCAGCGCCTGAATAGGCAACAAGCGCGAGGCCTGGCGGGCCGGGTAAAAGCCGAAAAAAACACCCACAAAGGCCGAAAACCCAACCGCCAACACCACCGAACTCAGGCTCAGGCTCACTTGCCATCCGGAAAACTGGCCCATCGCCCAAGTGGCCACCGCGCCCAGCGCCACGCCCAAAGCGCCGCCAATCAAACTCAGGGTGACGGCCTCAATCAGAAACTGCGCCAAGATGTCGCGCCCGCGTGCGCCCACCGCCATGCGCAAGCCAATCTCACGCGTGCGCTCGGTCACGCTGACCAGCATGATGTTCATGATGCCAATGCCGCCAATGACCAAGCTGATGCCCGCTACCGCCGCCAGCAAGAGCGTCATCACGCGGCTGCTGGCCTCTTGGGCTTGCAGAATCTCGGTCAGGTTGCGCACGGAAAACGGGTCGTCGCCACCAGGCTGCACCTTGAACCGCTGTCGCAGCAGGTCTTTGATATTGTCCTCGGCTAACTTCATGCTTTGGCCCTCAGACACCTTGACGCTGATGGAGCCGATGCGCTTGGTCTTGCTGCCCGCGCCGCCCTGAATGCGGTTGCGGTAGGTCGATATTGGCACGATGACGACATCGTCCTGGTCTTGCCCCATGGCGTTCTGGCCTTTTTTGGACAGCACGCCAATGATGGTCACCGGTATTTTTTTGACGCGAATGACCTGCTCCAGCGGGTCCAGCTCGCCAAAGAGTTCGCGTGCCACGGTTTGGCCCACGATGGCCACTTTGGCGGAACCCTGCAGGTCGGCGGCATCAAAGGTGCGGCCCTCGGACAGCGGCCACTCCCGGGCCTCCAGGTAGTCGTTGGTGGTGCCAAATATGGACGTGCTCCAGTTGGTATTGCCCGCCACCACCTGCGCACCCGTGCGCGAGCTCGGAGCGGCAACTTGCACCTCGGGCACTTCGCGGGCAATAGCGAGCGCGTCTTCTTCTGTCAAACCCTGTCCGGTTTGCGCACCCAGGCGCACGCCGCCTGCGGTAATGCCGCCAGGTATCACCAGCATGATGTTGGAGCCCAATCCCTTCATCTGGTCTTGCACCCGCTGCGTGGCGCCACCGCCTACCGCAATCATAGTGATGACCGCGGCCACACCGATGATGATGCCCAGCATCGTCAAAACAGAGCGCAGCGTGTTGGCGGCCAGCGCCCGCAAGGCAATTCGGATGGGGGCCAGCAGGTTCATGGGGCGGCCTGCAATGGCGTGACGGACATGTGCGCGGGCAGCACCGGGGTTTGCACCACGTCTTGCACGATCTGCCCGTCTTTGAAAAGCAGCTTGCGCCGCGCCCAGGCCGCAATGTCGTTCTCGTGCGTCACGATCACCACCGTCATGCCTTGGGCGTTGAGCTGGGTGAGCAGCTGCATGATGTCTTCGCTGGTCTGGGTATCAAGGGCACCGGTAGGCTCATCGGCCAAAATAAATTGTGGCTGGTTCACCAGCGCCCGCGCAATCGCCACGCGCTGCTGCTGCCCGCCTGACAACTCAGACGGCGTGTGCCCACTGCGCTCGGCCAGGCCCACGCGGGCCAGCGCCGCTTGAGCGCGGCTGCGGCGCTCATCGGCTTTGATCCCGGCATACAACATCGGCAACTCCACGTTTTCCAGCGCGCTGGTGCGGGGCAACAGGTTGAACTGCTGAAACACAAAACCAATGCGCCGGTTGCGGATGGAGGCCAACTGGTCTTGCGCCATCGCGTCCACCGCCTCACCAGCCAACTGGTAGTGGCCGGTGGTGGGCAAATCGAGACAACCCAAAATATTCATCAAGGTCGATTTGCCCGAGCCCGACGCGCCCATGATGGCGACAAACTCGCCGGCAGCAATGCTCAGGGTCACACCGCGCAGCGCATGCACGGTCTGGTCGCCCATGGTGTAGGTTTTGACCAGGTCGCGGGCCTCGATCAAGAGGGGAATGGAATCCGTCATAGCGGTCAGAACGGCATGCGCGGGCCAGCCGGGCTGGGGCTTGGCGTGCTGCTGCTTGTCGGTGTGAGGGTGCCGGTGATTACCACTGCACCTTCTTTAAGCAGCGCAGCCTCGGGCGCGTTGGGCGAGATCAACAACTCGGTGCTGCTCCCATCGGTAATGCCCAGACGCACGTTGTAGGCCACCGGCTTGCCGTCAGCGCCCAGCAGGTAAATGCGACCCCGCGTGGCTTGGCGACCCGCGCTCTGGGCCTGCAGCACGGCGTATTTGGTTTTTTGCGCTGGTGTCAACAAGTCGCCAATGCGGGCGCGGATGTCAGCCGTCATGCGCTCACGCGCCTTGGGGCGCTCCTCAGCGCTCAGGTCGCGCAAGGTGGCAAATTTGGGGCGTGCCTCCAGGTAAATCGCATCCACTTTTTCGATCTGGGCAGGCGTCAAGGCCAACTCGGCCACCAGCCGGTTGCGAAACTCGGTTTGCGGGTTGCCACTGGGCGCGCCGCCTGGGCCTGCTGCGGTGTCTGTCGCGGCCGCCACGGCTGGGTTGCTTGGCGCGCTTGAATTTAAAGGTTTTGAGGCGCCAGGAGCCGCTGGCCTTGCTGAAGCAGCTACAGAAACAGGAGCACCGGGTGGCGTCTGAGGCAGCATCGCCTGGTATTTTTTGCGCTGCTCAGGCGTCAGCATGGCGCTGATGCTGGTTCGCATGCCCGCCATGAGGGCTTCACGCCCTGCGGCGCGCCCGCCCTCGGGCAGCTCACGCAAGGCCATGAACCGGGGTCGCAGCTCGGCGCCAATAGCTTCCAGCTTGGCTTGCTGCTCCGTGTTCAATTGCAATTCAGACACCAGCCGCTCTCGCTGTGCAGCCATGCCACCGCCCGGGCCACCTTGACCCGGCGCCGGTTGCGCTACCGCATCATTCACCAGCGACCAGCCGCCTAGCCAACCCACTGTTGCAGAGGCCGGAGCCACAGGAGAAGATGTGCCTGCGGCGGGTTTGGCAACCGCTGGCTCCACGCCGGCCAGCTTCACGCGCAGTGCTGCGTTGGGCACTTTTAAGACGTTCTCACGGGCATCGGTGATGACCCGCACATTGGCGGTCATGCCGGGCAACAGGCGGTCGCCCACGTTCGAGAACCCCACCACCGCCACATAAGTCACCACATTGGCCACCGACTGGGCGGCTTTTCGCACCTGGCGCACAGCGCCCTCAAAGGTCTGGCCGGGGAAGGCGTCGACCGTAAACGTGGCTTTTTGCCCGCTCTTGATGCGCCCCACATCCGACTCGTCAATGCTCGCGTCCACCTGCATGTCGCGCAGGTTTTGCGCAATCACAAACAACTCGGGTGCCTGCAAACTGGCCGCTACCGTCTGGCCTTTTTCAATCGCCCGCTTGATCACAATGCCCGTCACCGGCGAGGTGATGCGGGTGCGGGCCAGGTCGATGCGGGCCTGCGCCAGGGTGGCTTCGCGCTGGGCCACGTTGGCGTTGGCGCTGTTGATCTGGGCATCGCTCACGACCGTTTGCGCCTGCATTTGCTTCAAGGTCTCGCTAGCGGTGTTGACCAAAGCGCGGGCCTTGTCGGCCTCGCTTTGGGCGATGAACTGCTTTTCCACCAGCATTTGCTTGCGCTCCAGGTCGCGCCGAGCTTCAATCAAATCGACCTGCGCACGCGACACGCCCGCGCGGCTGGCTGCGGCGTTGGCCTGCGCCGTCATCACCGCTGCACGGGCCGCGTCCACATCGGCCTGCGCCGAGCGCACGCGGTACTCAAAGGTTTCGGGGTCAATCACCGCCAGCAATTGCCCGGCCTTGACCTCGGCGTTGAAGTCCACCAGCAAGTCTTTGATCTGGCCCGACACCTGCGTGCCCACCGACACCTGCGTGACCGGGTTCACCGCGCCACTGGCCGACACCGTGGCCAGCAAATTGCCGCGCTCCAGCTTGGCGGTGCGGTACTGCACGTCGGGCACCGACGAGCGCTGCAGCCACCAAGCCGCCCCGCCGCCCAACACCGCTAAAGCCACTGCACCGATCAACCACTTAGTTTTTTTCATGAATTGCATTCTAGAAAGCACCCGAGTCAAAATCGGGTCGCCAAAGCGCGGTGACTGTAAAGTTATGGCAAATTGTGACCAAGGCATGGGGCGGATTGACGTGTCACACACGCCAAAAGTCGTTTCGTCGCAAATTAATGGACCGGGCAGGCTGAGGTCAGCACAATCAAAGCTCCTTAAATAGTCAGCCCTCAACATGCAGCTCACCCCCTTGATTGCCATCCACCTCAGTGCCGCTTTAGCTGCGCTGGTCATCGGCCCGGTGGCCCTTTGGGCACGCAAAGGCCGCCAACAGCGTCCAAAGATTCACCGCGCTTTTGGCTACGCCTGGGTGACGCTGATGATCGTCACCGCACTGACCGCTATTTTTATACGTGACTACGCGCTGCCCAACATCGCAGGCTACACGCCCATTCACCTGCTGGTGCCTTTCACGCTTTTCAGCCTGACGGGCGCTTTTTGGTTTTTGAGCCAGAAAAACATCAAGGCCCACAGCAAAATCATGCAGGGCACCTACTTCGGCGCCTGCGTGGGTGCGGGCATCTTTACGCTGCTGCCCCACCGCTACCTGGGGCAGTTGGTTTGGGGAAAGTGGCTGGGCTGGCTTTAATACATAAGAATAAATCATGCTTAAAATTTTCACCATCACATTAGCGGTTTTCGTGGGCCTCTTCGGGCTAGCGCTGACATGGGGCGGCCCTCGGCCCATCGAGGCCATGCCCAGCATCAATCAGCCGTTCGTCGGGGTTGACAACAGCACCCAGCCAGCAATGAGCCACTTCACAGCCCGCGACGGCACGGCTTTGGCTTGGGCTAGCTACCCTGGCCTTGTGGCAGTGGGCGACAAACCCCAGCGCCGCATTGTGCTGGTTCACGGCTCGTCTGCGGGCGCCAAATCGATGCACACCCTAGCTCGGGCTTTGGCCGATGCCGGTTTTCAGGTGGCGGCCCTCGACATTCGCGGCCATGGGGATTCGGGGCCACGCGGCACCATTGGCTACATCGGTCAACTCGAAGACGATCTTCAAGACTTTATGCGCGCGGCGCCCTTTGAAGGCCCCAGCACCTTGCTCGGGTTTTCGTCTGGTGCCGGCTTTGTGCTGCGCATGGCAGGCAGCGACCGACAAGCCCTGTTTGACCGCTATGTGCTGCTGTCGCCCTTTTTGGGACACGATGCCCCCACCGCCCAAGCCGGGCCGAGCACCTGGGCTTCTGTTGGCACGGCGCGCATCGTGGCGCTAACGGCCCTCAACGCCTTGGGCATCACCCACTGGAACGATTTACCGGTGTTGCGATTTGCACTCGACGACTATGGACGCCAACACCTGACCCCGTTTTATTCCTATGCCATGATGGCCAACTTTGGCGTCTACCGGGACTACGCGGGGGCCGTGCGCCGCTCAAAAGGCGATCTGCGCGTGTTGGCGGGACGCAACGATGAGCTGATTCAATCTTCACTTTTATCGGGCACTTTTGCCAATGCAGGCAGGCCACTTCCTGTCACACTGGTTGACGGCGTCACGCACATCGGCATGATTTTGGATGCCCCTGCCGTCGCTGCCGTGGTGCAAGCATGTCGCGAATAATCTGTTTGCCAGCCACAGAGCGGCGCGCGCTGGCCACCCGCTTGCTCATCGTTTGGGCGCTTGCATTTGTCATTGGGCTCATCAACTGGACGCACCGATTGGGCACGAATGAATCAGCCAAGCTGGCCGTGGCCCTGGTTTATTCCTATGCCATCAGCACCTCCATCTGGCTTTTTACCGATGTCGCCAGGTTTGCGTTCAGGCGCTTACTGCACGCAGCGGCCCCCAGTTATTGGCCACCCGCAGGACGGGCCGTGCTGATGCTTTTTATCGGTATACCGCTGGGCTACGCTTTAGGCACTTTGCTGGGCGATGCCTATTCAGGTCATTCCACCTGGGCGCTGATCAACACAGACTACAAACAATTTGCGGGTTTGCTGCTTTCAACACTCATCATCAGCCTGGCCTTTGTCGCTTATTTTTACCAACGCGGACACGCTGAAGAATTGAAACGCCAAACCAGCCAGTCCCAGCTAATGCTTCTGCAGTCCCAGCTAGAGCCGCACATGCTTTTTAATACTCTGGCCAATCTGCGGGCGCTCATCACCACCGACCCGAAGCGTGCCCAGGCCATGCTGGACCACCTGGTTGCCTACCTGCGTGCCACACTGGGGGCCTCGCGCCAAACCCAGCACACCCTGCAAAACGAGTTTGACCGCGTGGGTGACTACCTTGAAATCATGTCCGTGCGCATGGGGCCACGCCTGCGCTACTCGCTGGACTTGCCCGAGGCGCTGGCCACGGTTCAAGTGCCCACGCTGCTGCTACAACCCTTGGTAGAAAACGCCCTGCTGCACGGGCTTGAACCCAAGGTTGGCGGTGGCCACATCAGCGTCACCGCGCGCCTCTTGAATCAACGGCTGGTGCTGCAAGTCCAGGACACGGGCTGCGGACTGGACGAAGACAAGGCCCCCAGCAGCGGTTTTGGCTTGGCGCAAGTGCGCGAACGCCTGGCGACGCACTATAGCGCAGGGGCCCAATTTAAACTAGCCAACACACCGCCCATGGGCACAAGCGCCCTCATCACCATTTTGCTCAACCACGCGACCTCGCCATGACACCCCGCCCGACCGCCCTGATTGCTGAAGACGAGCCGCTGCTGGCAGCGGCCCTGCAAGCAGAGCTGGCCCAGGTCTGGCCCGAATTGGTGGTGTTACCCATTGCGGGCGATGGCTTGTCAGCAGTGAGTCAAGCCCTGCAAAGCCAACCCGATGTCTTGTTTTTTGACATCCGCATGCCTGGCCTAAGCGGCCTGGAGGCTGCCGCAGAGTTGGCCGACGCTTGGCCAGCACCCGGCCCAGGCCACAAAGCTTTTCCGGCACTGGTGTTTATCACGGCTTATGAGCAATACGCCGTGCAAGCCTTTGAGACTCAGGCCATGGACTACCTGCTCAAACCCGTGCAAACGGCCCGGCTAGAAAAAACAGTATCAAAACTCAAGCTAGCCCTTTCACAACGTGCTTGGCCAGCTACACATTTTGAAGACACGCTGAGCCAATTGCGCAACCTGCTGGCGGCGACCCCAAAGCTTTTACCCGCATCCGAATGGCTTAAAACGATCAATGTGAGCGTGGGGCAGCAAACTCGCATGCTGACAGTGGCCGACATTGCCTTCTTTGAGGCGACCGACAAATATGTGCGCGTGCTCAGTGGCCCGCACGACTACCTGATTCGCACCCCACTCAAAGACTTGCTGCCCCAACTCGACCCGCAAATTTTCTGGCAGATTCACCGAGGCACCGTGGTGAACACCACCTTTATCGACCACGCCAGCCACGACGACCAGGGCAAACTGAATTTAAATTTGCGTGGGCGCCCAGAAAAACTGGCGGTAAGTCGCCTGTATGCCCATCGGTTCAAAGCCATGTAAAACAGTTCTCGGGCCGTTCATGGGATGATATTGTCATGAACCCAAGCCCCGAACTGCTCGCCATCCCCCTGTTCCCCTTAGGCACCGTGCTTTACCCGGATGGGTTTTTGCCTTTGCAGATCTTTGAGGTGCGCTACCTCGACATGATAGGCAAATGCCACCGCTCGGGCACGCCGTTTGGGGTGGTGGCCATGACGCAGGGCTTGGAAGTGCGCCAGCCTGACAGCGCCGCGCCCAGCGGCGGCTTCAAGACCGAGCGCTTTGAGACGGTCGGCACGCTGGCCACGATCAGCGACTTTTCATCGCCCCAAGCGGGGCTGATGGTCATTCGGTGCACCGGCACGCAACGCTTTCTCATCCAACACCACGAACAACTCAAACACGGCCTGTGGGTGGCCGATGTGAACTTATTGGCCAATGATCTGCCCGTTGAAATTCCTGACGACCTGAAAGGCGTCGCCACGGCCTTGGCCAATTTCATGAGCAACCTCACCGCAAACGATGTGCCCCCCGAGCAAATGCCCATTCAGCCGCCCTACCGACTGGATGACTGCGGCTGGGTCGCCAACCGCTGGTGCGAGTTGCTGCCCATTGCTCAAACCGACAAGCAGCGCCTGATGGCTCTCGACAGCCCGCTCTTACGGCTGGAGTTGGTGAGCGACCAACTGGCCCAGTTTGGCATCACCGCTTGACATCACCCCTCTGAAACGGGGGCATTGGGCGACTAAAATCAGCCCATGAGCCAACCCACCCCCGCCACAGCCGCACCCGACACCGTCAAGCCCAGCAACTTTTTACGCCAGATCATCGAGCATGACCTGGCCGCTGGCACCTACGCCCAGCGCCGTTGGGCCGGCAGCCCCGGCGACGCGGCCCACCACGCCGCAGGCCAGCCTGACCCTGCCAAAATTCGCACCCGCTTTCCCCCAGAGCCCAACGGCTACCTGCACATTGGCCACGCCAAAAGCATTTGCCTGAACTTTGGCCTGGCGCGTGACTATGGCGGCGTGTGCCACCTGCGCTTTGACGACACCAACCCCGAAAAAGAAGACCTTGAGTACGTCACCAGCATCAAAGACTCGGTCAAGTGGCTGGGCTTTGACTGGAATGGCTCGGCAGATGCTGCGCCCTACCAGGCCAGCGACTATTTCGACTTCATGTACCGCGCCGCCGAACACCTGATCGAAGCTGGCTTTGCCTATGTGGACGAACAAACCGCCGACCAAATGCGCGTCAACCGGGGTGACTTCAGCAAGCCTGGCGTCAACAGCCCCTTCAGAGCCCGCACCCCGGCCGAGAACCTGGCCCGCTTCCGCGAAATGCGCGACCACCAGCATGAAGACGGCAGCATGGTGCTGCGCGCCAAGATTGACATGGCCTCGCCCAACATCAACCTGCGCGACCCCGCCATCTACCGCATCCGCCGTGCCACGCACCACAACACGGGGGACAAATGGTGCATCTACCCGATGTACACCTTTGCCCACCCGATTGAAGACGCGCTGGAGCAAATCACCCACAGCATTTGCACCCTGGAGTTTGAAGACCAGCGTCCGTTTTATGACTGGCTGCTGGGGCGTTTGATTGAGGGCGGCTTGCTCAGCGCCCCCGCCCCGCACCAGTACGAGTTTGCCCGCCTGAACCTCACCTATGTGGTGACCAGCAAACGCAAGCTCGCCCAACTGGTGTACGACCACAAAGTGACCGGCTGGGACGACCCACGCATGCCCACCATCGTTGGCCTGCGCCGCCGGGGCTACACGCCCGAGGCCATGCACCTGTTCACCGACCGCATTGGCGTCACCAAAAGCGACAGCTGGATTGACTACAGCACTTTAGAGGGCTGCCTGCGCGAAGACCTGGAAACCCGCGCCCACCGCGGCATGGCCGTGCTCAACCCGGTCAAACTGGTGTTGACCAACTGGGACGAGGTGATGGGCGCTGGCCACCTGGAAGCCTGCACCCAGCCCGCCCTGCCCCACCCGCCAGAAGGTGTTGCG
>CANBUY010000063.1 GCA_947372745.1 Comamonadaceae bacterium
CGGAAGGCCGGCTCGGCAAAGTCGCCGCCGACCGGGTCGTAAATCACATCGGGGCTCTTGCCGTCCGTCAGGGTCTTGACCGCTTCGCGCAGGCTTTCCGAGGTGTAGTTGATGGTGGCGTCAGCCCCCAATGTTTTGCACAAAGCGCACTTTTCGTCGTTTGAGGCGGCTGCAATTACACGGGCTCCTGCGGCTTTGGCAATTTGAATCGCGGCTGTGCCCACGCCGCCTGCCGCGCCCAGCACCAGCACGGTTTCACCCGCTTTGAGTTGCGCCCGGTCGATCAAGGCGTGGTGGGAGGTGGCATAAATCATGATGAAGGCCGCCGCATCCACAAACGAAAATCCCTCGGGCAAGGGCATGCACAGCGCAGCGGGCGCCAAGGTATGCGTGCCAAAGCCGCCTGTGCCACTGAGGCAGGCAACGTGTTGGCCCACTTTCAAGTGCGTCACGCCTTCGCCCACGGCTTGAATCACGCCGGCATATTCCGAACCCGGCACAAAGGGCAGCGGGGGTTTCATCTGGTATTTGTTTTGAACAATCAGCAGATCAGGGAAATTCAGGCTGGCAGCCTTAATCTCAATCAAGACCTCACCCGCTTTGGGTGTTGGTGTCGGTAGTTCTTTCCAGGTCAGGGCGTCAACGCCCACGGGGTTTTCACAAAGCCAAGCGTGCATGCAGAGTTCTCCAAATAATGCGCGAATCATAGGGGAATGCAGGGCCTGAAAATGTCTCTCGGGTGACGGTGCAGGCGGGCAGGGCGGGCCGCCTACAATGAAAGTTAACCAGTATTGACCATGAAAATTCTCATCTCTAATGACGACGGCTACCAGGCACCTGGCCTTGTCGCCCTATATGAAGCCCTTAAAGAGTTTGCCGAGGTGGAGGTGATTGCGCCCGAGCAAAACAACAGCGCCAAATCGAACGCCTTAACCCTGCACACGCCCTTGTACGTGACCCGTGCCAGCAACGGTTTTAGGTATGTCAACGGCACACCTGCTGACTGCGTCCACATTGCGCTGACGGGTTTGCTGGGTTATCGGCCTGATCTGGTGGTCTCTGGCATCAACAACGGCGCCAATATGGGCGACGACACGATTTACTCCGGCACAGTGGGGGCCGCGATGGAGGGCTATTTGTTCGGTATTCCGGCCCTGGCTTTTTCGCAGGTTGACAAAAACTGGGTTGAGATCGAGTCCGCGGCGCATAAGGCCCGTGAACTGGTCTTGCAGATGTCCAGCCAGCAGTTGATAGGCGCCACGCCCTGGTTGCTCAACGTTAATATTCCGAATCTGCCGTTTGCTGAGATTGGCCATGTGAAGCTGTGTCGCTTGGGGCGGCGCCATGCGGCGGAGCCCGTCATTACACAGATGAGCCCGCGCGGTGAAACCATGTATTGGATTGGCGCGGCGGGAGCGGTCAAAGATGAAGCCGAAGGCACCGATTTTTATGCCACCTCCAAGGGTTTCGTGTCCATGACCCCATTGAAGGTTGATTTGACGGACCACGACAATTTGGGCTATTGGGCGCAAACGGCCTCCAGGCTGGCAAGTGCGCCTGTTCAGGCAGCGACTTCTTCCTTGGTGTGAGCTTGATATGAAGGAGCGCCCCTCTTTTCCTGCTCGTTTGGATTTCTCGAGCAGTTCGGTGAAGGCCAAGCCACCTTTGGCTATAGCGGCCCTGGGTGCTCAGCCTGGTCGTCAAGTGAGTGCGCCTCAGTTGCCCAGCGGCTTGGGACTGGACTCCAGTGCGGTGCGTCAAAGTATGGTCAAGAAGCTGGCAGCGCAAGGCATTACCGACACCTGGGTGTTGGAGGCCATGCGCACCGTTGAGCGTCACCGGTTTGTGGACAGTGCGCTGGTCGGTCAAGCCTATGAAGACACCAGTTTGCCGATTGGTTTGGGGCAAACGATCTCAAAACCGGGCGTCGTTTCCAGGATGATTGAGCTGCTTCGCCAAGGGGTGCCGGGCAAATTGGGCCGTGTGCTTGAGATTGGCACGGGTTGCGGCTATCAGGCGGCGGTGTTGAGTCAGCTCGCCAACGAGGTTTACAGCATTGAGCGCCTGCGCGGTTTGCACGACAAGGCGCGGGAAAACTTGCGGCACTTGCATCAGGCCAATCTCCATCTTTTGTTTGGCGATGGCATGGAAGGCTACGCACTGGGTGCGCCTTATGCCGCCATCATTGCGGCGGCCGGTGGAGAGGCGGTGCCACAGGCCTGGATTGACCAGTTGGCCATGGGCGGGCGTCTGGTGGCGCCGGTGTCGGCCGGTGCCAATTCGCCCGGCAAGCAAGCGCTGGTCGTGATTGATAAAACCCCACAAGGACTCAAGCAAACGGTGCTGGAGGGCGTTCATTTTGTCCCTTTAAAATCGGGTCTTGCATGAAGGGAATTCTTATGTTTAGTTTGTCTGCTCGCCTGAGCTTGGTGTGTGCTGCGGCCGCCGTTGGCTCTTTACTGGTGGGCTGCGGTTCAACAGCCATTCATCGTGCACCTGTTGAAGACCGCGGAGCTCAGTCCAAAAAGCCGTCAGCAGCCGTTGTGGACGCTGCGGCTCAGGCCGCTAAACTGTTGCCCGGATACGAAAATGCAGGCAAACCCGGCTATTACAGTGTCAAGCCGGGTGACCATTTGATCCGTATCGGACTTGAACACGGTCAATCCTATAAAGACATTGCCCGCTGGAGCAACATCGACAATCCAGACCGCATTGAGGTGGGGCAGGTCTTGCGAATTGTGCCGCCAGTTAACGAGGGTGTTGTGGCCAAACCGGTGGTCATCTCTAAAGTAGCCCCTGTTGCGATGGCGCCATTGCCTGCGGCCTCTGCGAGCAAGCCCGCTCCCACTCCTGTCGCTGCGGGCTCGACGCCAGCGTCTGGGGCGGATGATGAGCCTGGTTTTATCTGGCCCAACAATGGGACGGTGTTGGCTACTTTTGACGAGGTCAAAAATAAGGGGGTTGATATTGCTGGTGCTGCTGGAGACCCGGTGCTGGCCGCTGCTGATGGCCGTGTGGTGTACGCTGGGGCGGGCCTTCGAGGTTATGGCAATTTGGTGATTTTGAAGCACAACAACACCTACTTGACCGCCTACGCCCACAACCAGAAACTGCTCATCAAAGAGGATCAGTCGGTCAAAAAAGGTCAGAAAATTGCTGAAATGGGCAGCACCGATTCAGACCAGGTCAAGCTGCATTTTGAGGTGCGCCGTCAAGGTAAACCGGTAGACCCCAGCAAGTACCTGCCTGCACGCTGACCCTGAACCGAGGCGCTTTCTTCATTAAATTGGGAAGCGCCTTTTATTTTTTCTTCGTCTGCCTGAGACAATAGGGGCATGACTGAAGAAATTACTAAAACTGATCTGTACCCGCCAGACTGGCTCGTGGTGGAGTCGCTTGACCTCGAAGCCCAAGGCGTCGCTCACAGGCCCGATGGCAAGGTGGTGTTTATCAAAGGCGCATTGCCTTTTGAAGTGGTCACCGCCAATATTCACCGCAAAAAAAGCAACTGGGAACAAGGCATGGTGTCGGCCATTCAGCGCGAGTCTTCCCAGCGCGTGAAGCCCGGTTGCCCTCATTTTGGACTGCATGAAGGTGCCTGTGGCGGCTGCAAGATGCAGCATTTGCATGTCGGCGCCCAAGTGGCAGTCAAGCAGCGGGTGTTGGAGGACAACCTCTGGCATTTGGGCAAGGTGAAGGCCGAAACCATTTTGCGGCCCATTGAAGGCCCGGCTTGGGGCTACCGCTACCGTGCCCGTATTTCAGTACGTCACGTCCGCAAAAAAGGCACGGTGTTGGTGGGTTTTCACGAACGTAAAAGCGGCTATGTGGCCGACATGAAGGAATGCCATGTTCTGCCGCCCCATGTCAGCGACTTGCTGCTGCCGCTGCGGGCCTTGATCACCTCGATGGAGGCGATGGAAACCTGCCCACAGATCGAGTTGGCTTGCGGTGACCGCGTGATTGCGATGGTATTGCGCCACATGGAGCCGCTTTGTGAGGGCGATTTGGCGCTTCTGCGTGCCTTTGCCGAAAAACACGAGGGCGTGCAGTGGTGGTTGCAACCCAAGGGCCTGGAGACGGTGCATCTGTTGGATGAGGGCGGAGAAGAGCTTAGCTACGACTTGCCTGAGTTTGGTATTCACATGCCCTTCAAACCAACTGACTTCACCCAGGTCAACCCTCACATCAACCGCGTGCTGGTGTCGCGTTCGCTGCGTTTGCTGAACGCCACACGCCAAGAGCGAGTGATCGACTGGTTTTGTGGTCTGGGTAACTTCACCTTGCCGATTGCCACGCAAGCACGCGAGGTGCTTGGCGTTGAGGGCAGCGAAACCTTGGTAGCACGTTCGAGAGAAAACTATGCAAAGAATAAGGCCTCAGAGCACGCCAGTCGTCCTTTGGCAGCTACCAGCTTCGTAGCAAGAAACTTGTTTGAAATGACGCCAGCTGTACTGATTCAAGACGGATCAGCTGATAAATGGCTGGTTGACCCACCGCGTGAAGGGGCTGTAGCCTTGGTCCAAGCACTGGCCGACTTGCATCAGCAGAAGTTGGACCCCGAGACCCACCCGCCCACCCCAGGTGCCGAGCACTGGAGTCCGCCCAAACGGATTGTTTACGTGAGTTGCAACCCGGCAACCCTGGCGCGCGATGCCGATATTTTGGTGCACCAAGCCGGCTATACCTGCTCAGCGGCTGGCATGGTCAACATGTTTCCCCACACGGCGCACGTCGAGAGCATGGCGGTGTTTGACCTGGTAGTTTAAGCAAAGCGCGGTGAGTTCGCGCACGGTGTGCGCTCGGCTTTAGTGACTGGCTGAGGCTTTAGCAGGCGCGGAGGCGGGTACTTTTCCGGCTGAGGCTGCTGTGGCCCCTGGTTTTTCGCTGGCTACGGGCTTGCTGACCACGGGTTTTTCTTTGGCTTCAATCCCTGGCTTGGCTTTGTTGGGTTCGATGATTTCTTCAACTGGGGGCACTTTGGACACTGGGGAAGTCACGCCTTCGATCTTGTTTTCTCGCATGTACTGGTCCATGTCTTTCCAGCCAGTAAAAATATCGGACTTGGATGCATCCTCGTTCTGTTTGTAGCAATCTTCAATGCCACGCAGGCCGTGGCGGCACGCACTGCCAATGGCTTTGGCATCGGCCTCGCGTTTGGCGATTCGTGGGTCAGGTCCGAATCCTGGAATATCGCAGCCCGACAAGAGCAGCAAGGAGGCGGTGATCAGCGTGCGTGAGAGCATGGTTTTTTTCATAGTGCTACGTTCTTTAACGGCTCTTTGACGTGCTTATTGAGGTGTTTCTGTGGGGTGTAGGCAAAAAAAAGACCCCGAAGGGTCTTTTTAGACAGTTCAAGCGATTAGTCTTTTTCGCCACCAGCGATGCCGAGCAAAGCCAACAAGGCCTGGAACACGTTCATGATGTCAAGGTACAAAGCCAGTGTGGCGCTGATGTAGTTGGTTTCGCCGCCATCCACAATGCGTTTCAGGTCATACAGCATGTAAGCGCTGAAGATACCAATCACGGCCACCGATATCGCCATCATGGCAGCTGTAGAGCCGACAAACACATTGATGATGCCGCCAATCATGACCGCCATCGCGCCCACAAACAACCATTTGCCCATACCTGACAGGTCACGCTTGATGACGCTGGACAGGCTGGCCATAACAAAAAATACACCGGCCGTGCCACCAAAGGCCGTCATGATGAGGTCAGGACCATTTTTGAATCCCAGCACCATCGAGATCATGCGCGACAGCATCAAGCCCATGAAGAAAGTAAAGCCCATGAGCACGGGGACACCCATAGCCGAGTCTTTTGTCTTTTCAATGGCGTACATAAAGCCAAAAGCGCCGCCTAAAAACACAATCATGCCCAGACCACCGCCCAAAGAGCGCGTGATGCCGGTAGCCACACCCAACCAGGCGCCCAAAATAGTGGGCACCAGACTCAATGCCAGCAGCCAATAGGTGTTGCGAAGCACTTTGTTGCGCTCGGCTGGCGTCGAGATGTAGCCGTAGCTGTTGTCAAATGAATTTATGTTGTCGCTCATAGTCAAAATCCTTCGTTTTCCACAAGTTGTGGTTTCGCGATTCTAGGGGTAATCCATGTCTTTATTGTTGTGATTCGCCTGAAGGCTCCTATTTTTTGTAAGGATACTTTTGCCCCTGATGATGTCAATCGCGTGCGCTAGTGCCGTTATGCTCTATCCCTTTTAGCCATTTAGTACGTCATGAAACAAAAATTTACCCTAGAACTCGCCGACATTAAAAACATCGCTGCCGCAGCGGAAGCTGAAGCCCTGAAAAACAACTGGGCAGTCACGATCGCGATTGTTGATGACGGCGGACACCTTGTGTGGTTGCAACGTTTGGATGGCGCTGCCGCCATCTCGGCCCACATTGCCCCCGCCAAAGCCCACACCGCTGCGCTGGGACGTCGCGAGACCAAGGTTTATGAAGATGTGATTAACGGTGGCCGTACATCATTTCTGAGTGCGCCCGATGTGAAAGGTATGCTGGAGGGCGGAGTGCCCATCATGAAAGACGGCCAATGTCTGGGTGCCGTGGGTGTCAGTGGTGTCAAATCAACTGAAGACGCACAAGTCGCCAAAGCGGGTATTGCCGCTATTGGTTTGTAAAAAGAAGGCTATTTCGAATAGAAATAGCCTTCCAGCCCCCGAGGGCCTTGTTTAAGCAGCTATTTTTACAGTAGCGCTACTTCAAGGTTTCGGGGGTTTTTTAATGCGTGATGCTCGCTGGGGTGCGGATCAGGTAATCAAACGCGCTAAGTGCCGACTTGGCACCGTCACCAGCCGCAATCACTATTTGTTTAAACGGCACGGTGGTGGCATCCCCTGCGGCAAACACACCGGGCACGTTGGTGGCGCCTTTGGCATCAATCACAATTTCGCCGTGCTTGCTCAACTCCAGCGTGCCTTTGAGCCACTCCGTGTTGGGGATCAGGCCGATTTGAACAAACACGCCTTCGAGCTCAAGGTGGTGAACCTCATCGGTGGCGCGGTCCTTGTAGTGCATGCCATTAACGATGTGGCCGTCGCCGGTGATCTCTGTCGTTTGGGCGTTGGTATGAATGGTGACATTGGGCAGGCTTTTGAGCTTGGTCACCAGCACGGCGTCGGCTTTGAGTTGGTCCGCAAACTCAACCAGGGTGACGTGTTTGACAATGCCGGCTAGGTCAATAGCGGCTTCCACACCTGAGTTTCCACCACCAATAACTGAGACGCGCTTGCCTTTAAAAAGGGGGCCGTCGCAATGGGGGCAGTAGGCCACGCCCTTGTTGCGGTACTGGTCTTCGCCAGGTGCGCCCACGTTGCGCCAGCGCGCGCCGGTTGACAAAATAACGCTGCGGCTCATCAGTGAGCCCCCATTGGCCAGCTTGACCTCAATAAGGCCGCCTGGCTCAGTGGCGGGTATGAGTTGCTCAACGCGCTGCAAATTCATGATCTCCACACCGTATTGGCGGACCTGCGCCTCTAGCGCGGCCGCAAATTTGGGGCCGTCGGTTTCTTTTACCGAGATGTAATTCTCAATCGCCATCGTGTCATTGGTTTGTCCGCCAAAGCGCTCGGCAACCACGCCAGTACGAATTCCTTTGCGCGCTGCATAGACAGCGGCCGCAGCACCGGCAGGGCCACCACCCACAATCAGCATTTCAAACGGGGCTTTGGCGCTGAGCTTGGCGGCATCGCGCTGGGCTGCGCCTGTGTCCAACTTGGCAATGATTTCTTCCACCATCATGCGTCCGGCACCAAATACCTGGCCATTCAGGAACACCATGGGAACGGCCATGATCTCGCGGGCCTTGACCTCGTCCTGGAACGCACCGCCTTCAATGACGGTGGTTTTGATCTTGGGATTGAAAATTGCCATCAAGCTCAGCGCCTGCACCACGTCGGGGCAGTTGTGGCAGCTCAAAGACATATAGACCTCAAAGTTGAAGTCGCCGTCCAGCGCCTGGATCGCCTCAATCACGTCGGGCTCGACCTTGGGCGGGTGGCCACCTGTCCAAAGCAGGGCCAGCACCAAAGAGGTGAATTCGTGCCCCAGTGGCAAGCCTGCAAAGCGCAGGCTGTTGGTGGCACCAGCGCGCTGCAGGGTGAACGAGGGTTGCCGTGTATCGGTGCCATCCAAACGCAGTGTGATTTTGTCGCTGCGCAACCCCTGAATGGTTTCCAGCAAATCCCGCATTTCAGCCGCGGTGCTGCTGTCGTCTAGAGACGCCACCATCTCGATCGGCTGAGTCACGCGTTCCAGGTAAGCCGCAAGCTGGGCTTTGAGTGTTTCGTCGAGCATGGTGGAATCCTTGAATAATAAATTTGATAGCTGGTTAAGCAATATATCTATGGCCTAGACCATGATTTAACCAATAAAAAAGCCGGACTGTAAGGCGCATGGCGCTTTAACGCTGTCCGGCTGGGGGCGTGCCCGAGGCACGCCGCCATCTCAAGAGAGAAGGCTTAGATCTTGCCAACCAGATCGAGTGAAGGCGTGATGGTCTTTGCGCCTTCATTCCACTTGGCAGGGCAAACCTGGCCAGGGTGGGCGGCTACGTACTGAGCTGCTTTCAGCTTGCGCAGTGTTTCTTGCACGTCACGGGCGATGGCGTTGTCATGCACTTCCATCGTCACGATTTTGCCTTCTGGGTTGATGATGAAGGTGCCGCGCAGTGCCAAGCCTGCTTCTTCAATATGCACGTCAAATGCACGGGTCAGGCGGTGTGCGGGGTCACCAATCAAGGGGAACTTGGCTTTGCCCACAGCGGGTGAAGTCTCGTGCCAAACTTTGTGCGCGAAGTGGGTATCGGTAGTCACGATGTAGACCTCAGCGCCCACTTTTTGGAATTCGGCGTAGTTGTCAGCAGCATCTTCCACTTCTGTTGGGCAGTTGAAAGTGAAAGCAGCGGGCATAAAAATGAACACGTTCCACTTGCCTTTGAGGCTTTCGTTGGTGACGGTGATGAACTTGCCATTGTGGAAAGCGTCGTTTGAGAAGGCTTGAACTTGGGTATTGATCAGGGACATGAATGACTCCGTTGGGGTTTATAGAAAAACTAAAAGTTTGAGAGGCTACAAAAACAATTATAGAAAGGAACTATGGATTTTTGTTTTGGTTATTTCTAAGCTATCGATTGGCAAAACCTATGAGGGCAGGTATCAAGCCACCTGGTAGGCCAGGCGCTCGGGTTTGAGCTCTTGCAATATCGTGGTGGCAATTTCTTCAATTGACTTGGTGGTGGTTGAAAGCCACCGAATCCCTGATCGGCGCATCATCGACTCTGCTTCCGCCACTTCCAGGCGGCAGTTTTCAATGGACGCATATTTGGAGTTGGGGCGGCGCTCGTTTCGTATCTCGCTCAAACGTTCGGGTTGAATGGTCAGCCCGAACAACTTGGAAATGTGGGGTTTAAGCGCTGGCGGAAGATGCTGGCGGTCAAAGTCCTCAGGAATCAACGGGTAGTTGGACGCTTTTAGACCATATTGCATGGCCAGATAAAGCGACGTGGGTGTTTTTCCACTGCGACTCACCCCGACCAAAATGACGTCGGATTGCTCCAGGTCTCGGTTGGATTGCCCATCGTCGTGCGCCAGCGAAAAGTTGATAGCCTCAATGCGTGATTGGTACTCTTTACTCTTGCTGGCATCGCTGAAACGGCCAATGCGGTGGTTGGACTTGACGTTGAACTCGGTTTCCAGCGGTCGCACAAAGGTGCCGAACATGTCCAGCAACATGCCCTCGCACCCCTCGGTGATGACTTTGAGCACCTCCATATTGACCAGGGTGGTGAAAACAATGGGTCGTTTCCCGTCCACCACGCCGGCGTGGTTGATCTGGCGGACGGCTTGGTGGGCTTTGTCGACGGAGTCAACAAAGGGCAGACGTACATGCCTAGCCTTGGTCTCGAACTGGGCAAGAATGGCGTTGCCAAAGGTCTCAGCGGTAATGCCCGTGCCATCAGAAATAAAAAATACAGTTCTATTTGACATAAATCTTTTCAATTGGTGGCGTCAACCTGCATCCTACAATGACTGTATTGATTTTTTAGTGTGTGCTGATGCTGTCAAGTAAATCAACAACATAAATGACAGCGGATAAGCATGCGCGCTGCCAGGGCTCTCATATAGAGCTACTGGGGCCCCCACCGGTTTTAACTTCTGGAGCTTTTATGTCTAATCTTTTCAATCCAACCGATTTGGTTGTGCCCTTTGAAAAACTTCGAATGACCGATGTCGACTCAGTGGGGGGCAAAAATGCCAGCCTGGGTGAAATGATTTCAAACCTGCCTACCGGCGTCAAAGTGCCGACGGGTTTTGCCACCACAGCGCATGCTTTCCGTGATTTCTTGGCTTTTGAGAACCTCGGCGGTCGAATCAACGCCCTTTTGCAGGCGCTGGATACCGAAGATGTGCGCGCCTTGGCCCAAGTCGGTGCCCAAATTCGTGCGATGGTGGAGGTGCAACCTTTCCCGGCTGACCTGGAGCTTGCAATTCGTGCCGCCTTCATCACCCTGAACGGTGACAACACGCTGGCGTCTTTTGCGGTGCGTTCCTCGGCCACAGCCGAAGATTTGCCCGATGCTTCATTTGCCGGTCAGCAAGAAACCTTCCTGAATGTGATTGGGATTGAAGAGATCCTTCACAAAATTCGGGAGGTTTTTGCCTCTTTGTACAACGACCGCGCGATCAGCTACCGTGTGCATCAGGGCTTTGCCCACGAGCACGTCGCCTTGAGCGCCGGCATTCAGCGCATGGTTCGTTCGGACTTGGGTGCGGCCGGTGTCATGTTCACGATTGACACCGAGTCCGGCTTCAAAGATGTGGTGTTTATCACCTCAAGCTACGGTTTGGGCGAGACCGTGGTGCAGGGCGCTGTTAATCCGGATGAGTTTTACGTTCACAAACCCATGCTCAAGGCCGGCAATCGGGCGGTGATTCGTCGTAGTTTGGGCTCCAAACTGATCCAGATGCAATTCACCACCGCTGAAGAAAAAGCAAGCAGTGGCAAATTGGTGAAAACCACGGATGTGCCCACTGAGTTGCGTAATCGTTACTCACTAACCGATATCGATGTAGAAAAATTGGCCAGCTATGCGGTGGTTATTGAAGGGCATTACGGTCGCCCCATGGATATTGAGTGGGGCAAAGACGGTCTTGATGGCGAGCTGTATATCTTGCAAGCACGCCCTGAGACGGTTAAAAGTCAGGCCGAAGGCAAGGTCGAATACCGCTACAAGCTCAAAGGCAAAGGCGCCGTTCTGGTTGAAGGGCGAGCGATTGGTCAAAAAATTGGCACAGGCCCCGTGCGCATCGTGCACAACCTGAGCGAGATGGACAAGGTTCAGCACGGCGATATTTTGGTGACCGACATGACTGACCCCAATTGGGAGCCTGTCATGAAGCGCGCCTCGGCAATTGTCACCAACCGGGGCGGTCGTACCTGCCACGCCGCCATCATTGCGCGTGAACTCGGTATTCCTGCCGTTGTGGGCTGCGGCCACGCCAGCGAAGTGCTAAAAGACGGCATGCTGGTGACGGTCAGCTGCGCAGAAGGTGACACCGGTTTTGTTTACGACGGCCTGCTGGAAACCGAAGTGTCCGAAGTGCAGCGCGGTGTGATGCCTGAGATTGACGTCAAAATCATGATGAATGTGGGCAACCCCCAGTTGGCTTTTGACTTTTGTCAGTTGCCCAACGAGGGCGTCGGTTTGGCGCGGCTTGAGTTCATCATCAACAACAACATCGGTGTGCACCCCAAAGCTATTTTGGATTACCCCAATATTGACGCTGATTTGAAGAAGGCGGTTGAGTCTGTCGCCCGTGGACATGCGTCACCCCGTGCGTTTTACGTGGACCGCGTGGCAGAGGGTGTAGCTACTATTGGCGCGGCTTTCTGGCCCAAACCGGTCATTGTTCGTTTGTCTGACTTCAAGAGCAACGAATACCGTAAATTGATCGGTGGTAGCCGTTATGAGCCCGAAGAAGAGAACCCCATGTTGGGTTTTCGGGGTGCTGCGCGCTATGTGAGTGCTGAGTTTGGCGAAGCCTTTGCGATGGAGTGCGAAGCCATCAAGCGCGTGCGTCAGGACATGGGTTTGAGCAACGTGCAAATCATGGTGCCGTTTGTCCGCACGCTGGGACAAGCCAAAAAAGTAACTGAATTGCTCGCTGCCCACGGACTCAAGCGTGGTGAAAACGAGCTCAAGATCATCATGATGTGCGAAATACCGAGCAACGCTTTGCTGGCCAATGAGTTTCTCGAATATTTCGATGGCTTCTCCATTGGCTCTAACGACTTGACCCAGCTTACCCTTGGGTTGGATCGTGATTCTGGCCTGGAGGTTCTTGCTGCTGACTTTGATGAGCGCGACCCCGCCGTAACAGCACTCATCAGCATGGCGATCAACGCTTGCAAGGCGCAGGGCAAATACATCGGCATTTGCGGCCAAGGGCCCAGTGATCACCCTGACTTTGCCAAATGGTTGGCCAATCAAGGTATTTCATCCATCTCGCTCAACCCGGATTCAGTGATTGCGACCTGGAAATTACTTGCCGGGTAATAGCAAACACCTATGGCTTAAGGCATGGCGCAATGCCATGCTCTCCTCATGCAGCTGAAGCCATCCATTGATTCAAGTGAACAATTGCCCATCAAGGGCAGTTTTCACTTGCACGGGTGGCTTTTGCTTATTTGGTTTCTGGCGTCTTTTGGGATCGTTTTTTTTGAGCGAGACCTGCAATTTATAGTGGCCGGTTGGCCTTTGGGTTATTGGTTTGCAGCGCAAGGCAGCGTACTGGTCTTCATTGTGATCGTTGCTGTTTTTGCCAGGTTTGCCAATAAAAGGGATGGGGCGGTACCGGGTGACGACCCTAAATACAACGCGTATCGAAAGAGGATCAACCGCCGCTTTGCGATCTATGTCGTTTGTTTGCTGCTTTTCCTTTTGGCCTTGGCCTTTGCTGAGCGGCAAGGGCTCAGGAAGAGCTGGATCGGTGGTATCTTTTTACTTGCTACAGTCGGTTTGTATGCCTTGATTGGTATTTACGGCCGTACCTCTGAAGCCACCGAGTATTACGTGGCGGGTCGAAATATTCCTGCTTTTTACAACGGCATGGCCACGGCCGCTGATTGGATGAGCGCTGCTTCGTTCATTAGTTTGGCTGGTGGCCTTTATCTTCAGGGTTTTTCTGGAAATGCGTCTCACCCGGGTGGTTTGGTTTACATATTGGGTTGGACGGGTGGGTTTTGTCTTTTGGCCATGCTGGTGGCGCCTTATTTGCGGCGAACAGGTTTGTTCACTATCCCTGACTACTTTGGTGTTCGTTTTGGTGGTCGGTGGCCACGATTAATCGCCGCATTTGCAGCCGTTTTGTGTTCATTCACCTATGTTGTGGCACAAATATACGGTGTTGGTCTCATCACGTCGCGATTGACTGGCGTCCAGTTCGAAGTAGGTATTTTGTTGGGTCTGGGGGGCGTGCTGGTTTGTTCCTTTTTAGGTGGGATGCGCGCTGTGACCTGGACGCAGGTTACCCAGTATGTAGTGCTGATTTTGGCTTTTTTGATTCCTGTTTCATGGCTTGCTTACAAGCAGCTCGGTAATCCGCTGGCACCCTTTGTGTATGGCCAGCAGTTGCAAAAAATTACCGACCTTGAAACAAAACTAAACGAATCACCCGCTGAACAGGCTGTGATTGAAGAGTTTGCCAAGCGTGCGCGCAGCTTTGAAGTCAAGTTGTCCAATGTGGACGCCTCCTTGGAGGCCGATCGTCAAGTGTTAAGGGACAAAGTGCGCGCCCTCAATGAGCATTTTGCTGAGGAGTCGACCATCGTGATGGCCCGGCGTGAATTAGCGGCATTACCCAAGGATGCTGTCGCAGCAAGGGATCGTTGGACGCGCGCTATGCAAGAAAACCTTGAGCGCGCCAAACCTTTGGGTGGCATGCCTGCGCACACCAAACCATTTGCAGGTGACCCAGATGGACCGGCCGAAGAGCAGCGTACTTATGAGGTATCGAGGCGTAATTTTCTCGCGCTCATGTTTTGCTTGATGGTCGGAACTGCCGGCTTACCCCATTTGCTCACGCGGTTTTACACCACCCGTTCGGTCGCTGAGGCGCGCACCTCAGTGGCTTGGTCTTTGTTTTTTATTGCACTTTTGTACTTGGCCGCACCTGCGTTGGCAGCCTTGGTCAAGTTTGAGATCATGAATCAACTGGTGGGTCAAAATTTTGATGCGCTGCCGCCCTGGATTGCACAATGGGCCAAAGTCGACCCCTCGCTTATTTCAGTGTCCGACGTTAATGGTGACCATATTTTGCAGTTTTCAGAGCTGAAACTAGGCGCCGATATCGTGATGTTGGCTACACCTGAGCTGGGTGGTATGCCTTATGTCATCTCGGGCTTGGTTGCGGCAGGGGGTTTGGCTGCGGCGCTTTCCACCGCTGACGGGTTGTTGTTAACCATTGGAAATGCGTTGGCCCATGATGTTTTCTTTCATGGTCAAAGTGATCATGCCGGTGAAGTCAAGCGCGTCATGCTTTCAAAATTTGCGCTTTTGGTCGTGGCGCTGGTCGCTGCTTATGCGGCCGCACAGCGGCCTGCGGATATTCTTTTTCTGGTCTCCGCTTCTTTTTCACTGGCCGGGGCTGCCTTCGTCCCCGTGATGGTGCTGGGAATTTTTTGGACGAGAACCAACCGGAAAGGCGCAGTCGCCGGCATGCTTGCAGGCTTGGGACTCACCATTTATTACATGATTATCAATAGCGCCCAGGTGCGACTTAATTTCGGATTGAAGGGTAGCGGTCTGTGGTGTGACATCCAGCCGGTATCAGCTGGTGTGTTTGGTTTTGCTGCGGGAATTTTGGTCACTATTTTGGTGAGTTTGTTCACGCGCGATCACACTGACGCACCTTTGCCAAAGAGGATCTACATGGATGGCATATAATCGTGGGCTTAGCCTTGCCACATCTCAATTAGACGCTGAGGGTGGTTTTTCTTGCCCAAATTTGGGCTATCCATAAGGAGTATCAATGCGTCACTACGAAATCATCCTCATGATCCACCCGGATCAGAGCGAACAAGTTCCCGCCATGCTGGAACGCTACAAAGGCATGATCACTGCCGGCGGCGGAAAAGTTCACCGCGTTGAAGATTGGGGCCGTCGCCAGTTGATCTATATGATCAATAAATTGGCAAAAGCTCACTACCTTTGCGTGAACATTGAAGCCGACCAAGCTGTGATGGCTGAGTTGGAGCATGCATTCAAGTTCAATGACGCTGTTTTGCGTCATTTGACAGTTCTCAAGAAGAAAGCCGATACCGGCCCATCTTCAATGATGAAAACTGTAGAGCGTGAAGACGCTCGCAAAACCCAACAGGCTGAATACCAAGCCTAATAGCCTGCTTTTCCAACGAGGAATGTGAATAACATTGCCAACCATCTTGTTTTAACGGCCTGTATTGTGGAGCTAGAAGCTCTGAGATATACGCCCTCTGGTCTTCCCGCTCTTAACCTTAAACTCGAACACGAGTCTGAAATTGATGAAGCTGGGCAGAAAAGACAAGTTAAAGCAACGGTTAAATCTGTGGCGTTCGGGGTTATTGCTGAAAGGCTTGTTAAGCAAGCGGTCAGCAGTACTTGGAATTTCAGCGGTTTCCTGGCAACCCCTCGTAATGGGAAGTATGTTGTGTTACATATTCAAGAATTTCAGCAAATTGCTAATTCGTAAAATTTAAGGAGTCCATCATGGCCGGACCAAAACGTTTCAATAATAAAGACAAGCGCCCTAAGCGCCCAGCCCAGAATTTGCTGTTCAAGCGCAAGCGCTTTTGCCGCTTTACAGTAACTGGCGTTGAAGAGATCGACTACAAAGACATCGACACTCTTCGCGACTTCATCGCCGAAAACGGCAAAATCATTCCTGCTCGCTTGACTGGTACCCGTGCCATATTCCAGCGCCAGCTCAACACCGCTATCAAGCGCGCTCGTTTCCTCGCGATGCTGCCTTACAGCGATCAGCACAAGATCTAAGGACTACGACCATGCAAATTATTCTGCTCGACAAGGTCGTGAACCTTGGCAATCTCGGTGAGATCGTCCGTGTTAAAGACGGCTACGCACGTAACTTTTTGATCCCTTCAGGACGCGCTCGTCGTGCCACTGAAGCAGCAAAGCAACAGTTTGAAGTCAAACGTGCTGAGTTGGAAAAAGCGGCTGCTGTCAAATTGGCTGAATGCCAAGCTTTGGGTGAAAAATTGGCAGGTACGACTTGCAAATTGACACAAAAAGCGGGTGTTGATGGTCGTCTCTTCGGTTCAGTGACTAACGCCGATATCGCTGAAGAGTTGTCCAAAAATGGCTTCAAAGTGAGTAAGTCTCAAGTTCGCATGCCTAACGGTCCTATCAAGATCGTTAGCGACAGTACCGTGAGCGTTTCACTGCACACTGATGTTGTGGTCGAAATCACCGTGTCTGTTTACGGCGAAACAGCTTAATTAACATTAGGCTCACATAAAAGCCGCCGGGGTGCAAACCCTGGCGGCTTTTGTATTGGTGGATTTACTTTTCCCGTGATTTACACAGCTTGTCAACAGCTTATAAACGACTTGTGACCAGCCTTTCACTCGACGGCTTTTCTGCTCTGTCGTAGCATCAATCCTTCAAAGGAATTCTCAATGTCTGCTGTTCTATCTTCTGTGAATGATGATTTTGGTCAGGACCGTCAGGTGGCGCAACTGCGTATTCCACCTCACTCCATAGAAGCTGAATCCAGTGTGCTCGGGGGACTGCTGCTTGATAA
>CANBUY010000064.1 GCA_947372745.1 Comamonadaceae bacterium
AGTGGGCGCATCAAGGTTTATGTGCTTAATGAGGTTGAGAAGTCCATAGATCAAGCTAGAGTAGCTCCTGAAAATATAGCGAATGAAAATCTGATCTGGGGCTTTTCTACGGGCCTGCATTGCCCTGAAAGTGATGTTCGGTACGCCGATCCGATCGCCTCGGCGTTTTCCTTCAACTCGGCGGTGGGCGCGTGTGAGACGTGCCGGGGCTTTGGGCGGGTCATTGGAGTGGATTACGGCTTGGTCATTCCCAACGACAAATTGACCTTGCGCGCCGGGGCCATCAAGACGATGCAAACTCCGGCTTGGAAAGAGGCGCAAGACGATTTGATGCGCCACGCGGAGGCCGCTGGCGTGCCCCGCGACACGCCGTGGTACAAGCTCACGCCCGCACACCAAGCCTGGGTGATCAACGGGTCGCCCAATTGGAATGGCAAGTGGAGCCAGCATTGGTTTGGCATCAAGCGGTTCTTTGAGTATCTGGAGACCAAGTCTTACAAAATGCACATTCGGGTGCTTTTGTCCAAATACCGCAGCTACACACCTTGCGGCGCTTGTTGTGGCGCCCGTTTGAAAACGGAAAGCCTGCTGTGGCGCTTAGGCAGCAAGTCAGCCGCAGATGCGGTGCTTGATCCTTCCAAGCGGTTCATGCCTGTGGGTGTGAAGTGGTCCCGAGAGCAGCTGGAAGCCTTGCCGGGCTTGTGTTTACACGACTTGATGATGCTGCCGCTGGAGCGCTTGCAGCGCTTTTTTACCTCGGTACAGGCAGAACGGATGGGGACAATCCAAAGGATTGGGGAGCAGGGAAATGGGGGTCAGATCCCAATTCAGGACAAAACGCTTTCCGGAGACAAGCAACAGCCAACGAAATTGGGCTCTGACCCCCATTTCGCTGATTCCCAGTCCGCTCCAGCCGGAGAAAACACAAGCAACACCGGCGAAAAACAAGCCCTCAAACTCCTGTTCGAAGAGATCACAACCCGCCTCAAATACCTGTGCGAGGTCGGTATCGGCTACCTCACGCTAGACCGCCAAAGCCGCACCCTTTCAGGCGGTGAAGTGCAGCGCATCAACCTCACCACGGCGCTGGGCACCTCGCTGGTTAACACGCTTTTTGTGCTGGACGAGCCCAGCATTGGCCTGCATCCGCGTGACATGAATCGCATCATTGTGGCCATGCAGCGCCTGCGCGATGCGGGCAACACGCTGGTGGTGGTCGAGCACGACCCGGCCGTGATGATGGCGGCCGACCGCATGATTGACATGGGGCCTGGCCCCGGTGAGCGCGGGGGGCAAATTGTGTTTGATGGCTCTACCTTGGACTTGTGCCAAGCCGACACTCTCACCGGCGCTTATCTTGGTGGGCGCAAGCAGGTGGGCATGGGGTTTCAGCGTTTGGTGGACGCGTCCACACCGCGCCTGATTCTGGAAGGTGCCCGTGACCACAACTTGAAAAACGTCACCGTTGAATTCCCCTTGCAACGGCTGGTCACGGTCACCGGCGTCAGCGGCTCGGGTAAATCGACGCTGATTCAGGATATTTTGGCCCCGGCCTTGCTGCGTCATTTTGGCAAAGCCACCGAGACCCCCGGTGCGTTTGACCGTTTGCTGGGTGCCGAACAACTGAGCGATGTGGTGTTTGTGGACCAGTCGCCCATCGGCAAAACCGCGCGCTCCAACCCGGTGAGCTATGTAGGCGCCTGGGACGCCATTCGTGAGATTTTTGCCACCGCACCCTTGTCCAAGCAGCGCGGCTACACCGCCTCCAAATTCAGCGCCAACAGCGGCGATGGCCGTTGCCCCACCTGCGGTGGCTCGGGTTTTGAGCACGTAGAAATGCAATTTTTGAGTGACGTGTACCTGCGCTGCCCTGACTGCGATGGCAAACGTTACCGCCCCGAGATTTTGGAAATCACGATTGAGCGAAGCATGGGGTCAGATCCCGTTTCTCGCTCCTTGAACGTCGCCGATGTCTTAAACCTCACCGTCAGCGAAGCCTGCCAACTGTTCGCCAATGACCGCGACGTCATCCGCGCCTTGCAACCCATCGTAGACGTCGGGCTCGAGTACGTGAAGCTAGGCCAACCCGTGCCCACGCTCTCCGGCGGCGAAGCGCAGCGTCTCAAGCTCGCTGGTTTCTTGGCGGATGCGGCCAAAAGTTCCACCGCCAGCCGACAAGCCACCGCCAAGCGCGGCACCTTGTTCATGTTTGACGAGCCCACCACGGGCTTGCATTTTGAAGACATTGCCAAGTTGATGCAGGCCATGCGCAAACTGCAGGACGCGGGGCATTCCCTGGTCGTGATTGAGCACAACCTCGACGTCATTCGCGCCAGCGATTGGCTGATCGACCTCGGCCCCGAAGGCGGCGACGCCGGTGGCTGGGTGGTGGCCTACGGCACGCCAGACGATGTGCGCCAGCACCCCACCTCCCACACCGGCCAAGCCTTGCGCGACTACGCCGCATCCATGGGCGCAGGCGCCTTGGTAGCCGAGGCGCGACCCACGTATTTGTCCGGCAATGTGGAGAAGGCGCAAAAGATTGGGGGTCAGATCCCAATTCAGGACAAAAAACTTTCCGACGACAAACAACCAAGAACGAAATTGGGCTCTGACCCCAAATCCGCTCTTGCCGGAGAAAAAGACAAATTCATCCCCCAAGAAAACGCCATCCAGATCATCAACGCCCGAGAGCACAACCTCAAATCCTTGAGCGTCAACATCCCGCGCGGCAAGTTCACCGTGGTCACCGGGGTGTCCGGCTCCGGCAAATCAACCCTGGCCTTTGATATTTTGTTCAACGAAGGCCAGCGTCGTTATCTGGAGTCGCTCAACGCCTACGCCCGCTCCATCGTGCAACCCGCAGGCCGCCCAGAGGTCGATGCGGTGTACGGCATTCCCCCTACGGTCGCCATTGAGCAGCGCCTGTCCCGGGGAGGGCGTAAATCAACGGTGGGCACCACCACCGAGGTGTGGCATTTCTTGCGCTTGCTGTACGTCAAACTGGGCACGCAGCATTGCATTTTTGATGGCACGCCCGTGGCGCCGCAAACGCCTGAGAGCATTGCCGCGCAATTACTCAAAACCTTCCGGGGACAGCACATTGGTTTGCTGGCCCCCTTGGTGATGAACCGCAAGGGCGTTTACACCGAGCTGGCTGATTGGGCGCGCCCAAAGGGCTTTACGCACCTGCGGGTGGATGGCAACTTTTTGCCCACCACCAACTTCCCCCGCATCGACCGCTTCAAGGAGCACACCATTGAGTTGCCGGTGCTGAGTTTGGATGTGAAGCCAGAAAACGAGGCTTTGCTGCGCCAAGCTTTGGCCGAGGCGCTGACGCATGGCAAAGGCGTGCTGCATGTTTTGAGTGATTTGAGTGGCTTGCAGGCATTGATGCAGTCGGGCACGCCCACTGCCGGTTTGGGCACTTTGAGTGTGTTTTCCACCAAACGCGCCTGCCCGGTGTGCAGTACGAGTTACGCTGAACTGGACCCGCGCCTGTTCTCCTACAACAGCAAGCATGGCTGGTGCCCGGACTGTGTGGGCACGGGTGTGAAGCTGACCAAAGACCAGCGCCGGGTGTTTGATGATTCGGTGCGGGATGATGAGACCAAGGGGCGTGAGCAAACCTTTGCCGAACCGGATGTGGACGATCTAATCGATACCGCTTGCCCCAGTTGCCAGGGCACACGGCTGAATGCCAGCGCGCGTGCGGTGAAGTTTGGCCTGCAACTAGCTAGTAGCGCCAAGGCAGGCAAGGGCGCACAGGCCGCGATTGAGGGCATTGGCATCACCGAGTTGGCGCGCATGAGCGTCACCGCTATTCGGCAATGGGTGGAAACCTTGCAGGCCAAGGGCCGCCTAAGCCAGCGCGAAACCGAGATTGCGCGCGATTTGGTCCCCGAGATCAAGAGTCGGCTCGAATTTTTGGAGCAGGTCGGTTTGGGCTATCTCACGCTCGACCGGGGTGCGCCCACCTTGAGTGGCGGTGAGGCGCAGCGCATTCGGTTGGCGGCGCAGTTGGGTAGCAATTTGCAGGGGGTGTGCTATGTGTTGGATGAGCCCACCATTGGCCTGCATGCGCGAGACAACCAGATTTTGTTGAACGCGTTGCAGTCTTTGAGCGAGAAGGGCAACACGCTGGTGGTGGTGGAGCACGACGAGGACACCATTCGCCATGCCGACCACATCATCGACATTGGGCCCAGCGCGGGTAAGCGGGGCGGTCGGCTGGTGGCTGAAGGCGCTGTGGCCGATATTCAAAACGCCCCGGATTCACAGACGGGACGTTATTTGCTGCACGCGATGAAACATCCCTTGAAGGCGCGGCGGTCTGTGTTTTCGTTTGATGTTGTCTCTAGCTTCGCGGAGGAGGCCGGTGCGTCGGGAGCCGATTTGGCATTCGCATCGCGAATGTATGAGGCCCCCGATGCACCGGCCTCCTCCGCTCGTCTGGGGGTTACTGCATTAAATGCACGAGCTTCAGTGGTGGTAGCTGAATTGGGGTCAGATCCCAATTCAGGACGTGGTGTTGTCGGCGGCAAAAAACGCAAGTCGAAATTGGGCTCTGACCCCATTTCTGCGGTGCCAGCAGAAGAAACGCCAGCCCAGCAATGGCTGACCGTCACCAACGCAACTCTGCACAACCTGCAAGCCGTCACCGCCCACATCCCTTTAAGCCGCCTGGTAGCGGTCACTGGTGTCAGCGGCTCGGGTAAATCAACCCTGGCCCGCGACGTCTTGCTGGCCAACGTACAAACCGCCGTTCAAAAGCGCAGCACCAAAGCCGGGCGCGATGCGCTGGCGGCGGGCGAAAAAATCAGCTGGACGGGCTGCGAATCCGTCACAGGCTATGAGCCGGTTGACCGCGTGCTGGAGGTGGATCAAACCCCGATTGGCAAAACGCCACGTTCGTGCCCTGCCACTTACATTGGGTTTTGGGACATCATACGCAAGCTGTTTGCCGACACGCTGGAGGCCAAGGCCCGAGGCTACGCGGCTAACCGCTTCAGCTTCAACACCGGCGAAGGCCGCTGTGCGGGTTGCGAAGGGCAGGGCATTCGCACGATTGCGATGAGCTTTTTGCCTGATGTGAAAGTGTTGTGCGAGACCTGCAAAGGCGCACGTTTCAACCCTGAAACATTGGCGGTGACCTGGCGCGGGAAGAATATTGGCGACGTGTTGCAAATGGAGGTGGACGAGGCGGTGGAGTTCTTTGCTGCCATGCCCAATATCGGTCACCCGGTGCAGTTGCTCAAAGACGTGGGGCTGGGTTATTTGACGCTGGGCCAACCGTCGCCCACCCTGAGCGGCGGTGAGGCGCAGCGGATCAAGCTGGTGACTGAGCTAAGCAAAGTGCGCGACGACATCACCCGGCGCGGCCAAAAGGCGCCGCACACGCTGTATGTGCTGGATGAGCCCACGGTGGGCTTGCACATGGCGGACGTGGAAAAACTGATCAAGGTGCTGCACCGTTTGGTCGATGGCGGACACAGTGTGGTGGTGATTGAGCACGACCTGGACGTGATTGCCGAGGCCGATTGGGTGATTGACCTGGGACCCGATGGTGGTAACGCCGGTGGGCGCGTGGTTGCGGCCACCACGCCAGAGGGCGTCGTGAAGCTGGGCACGCACACGGGCAAAGCCCTGGCGGGGGTGTTGGCGCGTTAAGGCGGCAAAAATACGCTGAGCCTTGAGCGACAGCAAGCAGGGTATTTCCTCTTGTTTTTGGGCTCAAAGCCATATTTAATGTGCTTAACCAGCTATTTATTCAGGAGCAAAATTTATGCAGCGTCGCCACCTTGTTCAACTCGTCGGAGCAGCCCTTGCTGCCCCGGTGTTGACCGCACGGGCCCAGAGCTTCCCGTCCAAGCCGATCAAACTCATCATCGCCTTCCCGGCGGGTGGGCCGACCGATATCACCATGCGCTCGCTGGCCGATGGGGCGTCCAAAATTTTGGGTCAAACCGTCATCATTGACAACAAGCCAGGCGCCGGTGGCACTTTGCCCGCGCAGGCGCTGCAAACCTCGGCCCCTGATGGCTACACTTTGGCGCAAATTCCCCTAGGCGTTTTTCGCCTGCCCTACACCACCAAAATCAACTGGGACCCGGTCAAGGACATCAGCTATGTGCTGAATGTCACCGGTTATGCCTTTGGTCTGGTGGTGCCCATCGATTCGCCGCTTAAAAACTGGGCGCAATTTGTGGCCTGGGCCAAAGCAAACCCGGGCAAGCTCAGCTATGGCTCCACCGGCACGCTGACCAGTCCGCACTTGACGATGGAGTTGATTGCCCAAAAGCTGGGTATCGAGTTGCTGCATGTGCCCTACAAAGGCAGCGCTGATTTGACGCAAGCCATCATGGGCGGGCAAATCATGGCCGCTGCCGATTCAACCGGTTTTGCACCCCTGGTGGAGTCCGGCAAGTTGCGCGTGCTCAACACCTGGGGTGATCAGCGATTGGCCAAATTCCCCGATGCGCCCACGCTCAAAGAGTTGGGGCTGGACTTGGTGCAAAACTCGCCGTTCGGCATTGGGGCGCCGCGTGGCACCCCCGCCGATGTGATCAAAAGGTTGCACGATGCTTTCAAGGTCGTGATGGAGCAAGACAGCTACAAAGCCGCCCTGGCTCGCTACGACATGGTGCCCATCTACATGAGTTCAGAGGCTTACAAAAAGTTTGCACAAGAAACTTTCACCCGTGAAAAAGCCCTGGTTGAAAAACTCGGGCTGGCCAAAGCGCCTTAAAGTGGGCGTGACCTGGCCACGCTAGCTCTTCTTGGGTTTCCCAAATTTGAGCATCTGGGTGGCGAGCAGCGTTTCGCTCAAAAAACAGACCAGCGCCAGCAAAAAACAGCTGACGCTGCTCAGGAAAAATACGGTGGCAAAACGTAAAATTTGCACCGCAGTGGTCTCGCCGATGAATAGCGTCATGATCGTGAGGCCAATCAAAATGGCACAAAACGTGAGCAAGGCAATGCAGGCGTTGACCAATCGGCCTCTTGAGCGCAGTCTTTTAAGCTCCTCGTAGGCGGACAACATCGATTTTTCAGGTGCTGCCGCCTCAATGCGATCTTCCAGCAGGCGGGCGCGGTCAATGATGCGTGCCAGTCGTCCGGCGACCGTGCCAATCATGCCGGCCACGGCAGTCAGCAAAAAAACCGGCGCCACAGCGAGTTGGATGGCGTGGGTGACGGTGTCGAGTTCAGTCGCAAAAAACATGGTTAATCTTTGTGAATCAAGGCTTCAAGCCCTGGGGCAGCCTCGAACGATACCGCAACTTGTGCGACGTAGGCGGTTTTCAAGTGGATCGCGCTTGCAAAATAGCGGCCGCCACCTCGGCAAAACCAGCGCCGCGCTCACTGGGCGTGATGTAGCACGGTTTGTGCGCCAATTCAGGCTCAAATCGGCGGACGTTGGCCACGCCAATGCTGTGTTCAAAGTGCTCAAACATGAGTTGGTCGTTGGTGGAATCGCCCACAAAGGCCCAACGATGGCGTTCTGCATCAAGACCACGGCCCCACAAGGCCTGCACGATCCAGCGTGCACCTTCGAGTTTGTTGTGCGCACCAAACCAGCCGTTGATGTGGATGCTGCTGACCGTGGCGGTCATGCCCGCGATTTGCAGGAGGACAACGACCCGGGCGATGCCCTCAGCGCTTAAGTGGGTGAACTCGCTGTGGTCAATGGCGATGTCGGTTTCACGCCCCGCGCTGTCTTGCGAGCGCTGGGCACCGGGCACCTCCAAAAGCACTTTTTCAACGACTGCTTGCATGCGGGCAAAATTTGCAGCCCGGGTGACTTCGTCTTGCTGGTATATTTTTGATAGCTGCTTAAGCATGTCCTCATTGGCTTGCAGCTTATTTATCTGTAAATTAGGCAGGCAAAAAGCCACAGCGCCGTTTTCGGCCACAAGAGCGTCTACGGGCCAGGGTAAAAGCCCTTGCGCCGCATCTCCCCGCGCAAAGGGCGCACACCAGCCGATGGGGCGTCCGGTGATAGGAATCACGTGCAGGCCCGCTGTCCTCAGTGCCCCCAGCGCCTGCAAGGCGTCTGCAGTGATAGCGCCCTCGGTGGTCAGCGTGTCGTCGATGTCCGTGAAAACACCGATTAATTGCCGCCGATCTTCCAGAGACCAGTCCGCGAGAGGGCGCATGCTCAAGCGGCTTATCCTGCTGATTGCAACGCCAAACCGGCGTGCTCGCGCAGCGGGTGGAAGTGTATTTTCGGGAAACGCTCTTGCGCCAGGCGCACGTCGTACTGCGAGGTCGTCAGGTAAGCCAGGGTGTTGGCCGCGTCACGCGCCATGCGCATGGGGTAGGCGTCGCAAAAGGTTTTCAGCTCGGCGGGGGTATCCGCGGTGATCCAGCGGGCACCGGTGTATTGGCAGCCTTCGAGTTTGATGTCGGCGTCGTACTCGCCTTTCAAGCGGTGCTGCACCACCTCAAACTGCAACTGGCCGACCGCGCCCAGCAGCATGTTGCCACCTACCTCTGGGCGGAATACCTGAATCGCTCCTTCTTCGCCCAACTGAGCTAGACCTTGCTGCAATTGCTTGGTGCGCAGCGGGTTGCGCAGCACCACGGTCATGAAGAGTTCGGGCGCAAAGAAGGGCAGGCCGGTGAACTGCAAATTGACCGAGCCATCGGTGATGGTGTCGCCCAGTTGCACGCCGCCGTGGGTGGTAAAACCCACAATGTCACCGGCAAACGCCTCTTCTACCGCCTCGCGGCGCTGGCTCATGAAGGTGACCACGCTGGTGGGACGCAGCTCTTTGGCGGTTCGCATCACTTTGAGCCGCAAGCCCGGGGTGTATTTGCCGGAGGCCATGCGCACAAAGGCGATGCGGTCACGGTGGTTGGCGTCCATATTGGCCTGCACCTTAAACACCACGCCAGAGAAAAATTCGTCTTCGGGTTTGACTTCCCGAATCACAGGCTGTTTGTTGACCACAAACGAACTGGTGCGCGACTGGGGCTGGGGCGCCAGATCCACCAGCGCGTCCAGCACTTCCATGACGCCGAAGTTGTTGACGCCAGAGCCGAAGAACACCGGGGTTTGTTTGCCGGCCAAAAATGCCTCGTGGTCGTAAGCTGGGGAAGCGCCCGTGGCCAGTTCCATGCTTTCAAAGGCGGTGGCGAACTCGTGCCCAAAACGCTTGAGCAATGTCGCTTGATCTTCAAGGGGGATGGTGGTGAAGTCTTTGGGTCCGCGGTCACTGCCGGGCTCGAACACGGTCATGGCATTGGTGCGCAAATTGATGATGCCGCCAAAGGTTTTGCCTTGACCCACCGGCCAGGTCATGGGCACGCAAGGCATGCCCAGTTCACGTTCAATCTCGTCCAAAATGTCCAGTGGTTCACGCACTTCCCGGTCCATTTTGTTGACAAAGGTGATGATGGGCGTGTCGCGCTGGCGGCAAACCTCGATCAAGCGGCGGGTTTGTGCCTCAACGCCGTTGGCCGCGTCAATCACCATCAAGGCCGAATCCACTGCGGTGAGCACGCGGTAGGTGTCCTCAGAGAAGTCTTTGTGGCCGGGTGTGTCGAGCAGGTTGATGACGTGGTCGCGGTACACCATCTGCATCACAGAGGAGGCCACCGAAATGCCCCGTTGCTTCTCGATCTCCATCCAGTCAGACGTGGCGTGGCGCGTGGCTTTGCGGGCCTTGACGGAGCCGGCAATCTGGATCGCCCCCGAAAACAACAAGAGCTTCTCAGTCAGCGTGGTCTTGCCTGCATCGGGGTGAGAAATGATGGCAAAAGTGCGGCGGCGGCGGGTTTCGGCTTGGTATGACATGGGTAATTACGGAATGCGCCGGGGTTGCGCTGCAATGAAAGTCTGAAAAAGGTAGAATTATCGCCTTCCGAGGAGCGTTGCAGTTCACACACGTTGAACGAGGCTCGGACCGCGTGGCTTGTCAGTCTGTCAAACCACCGCATCAACTGCGCTCACCCACTGCTCTGTGGGGTGAGTCTTATCTCAAGCTTTGCCTACCCAAGTAGTGGTTTTTCTTAAATTTATTTTTGGATTAAATCATGAGCGCTGTTTTGAAATTAGTGAAAACCCGAGCCAAACCCCTCGTCAATGCCCTAGCTAAAGCCGTGGCTGCTCCAGTCAAGGCACCCGCCAAGGCCAAACTCAAAGCCGCCGTCAAAGTGGTGCCGGTGGCCAAAGTTGAAGACTTTGTGATTGCCGACCTGAGCCTCGCCGCCTGGGGTCGCAAAGAATTGAACATTGCTCAGACCGAAATGCCTGGCCTGATGGCCATTCGTGAAGAGTTTGCCAAAGACCAGCCTTTGAAAGGCGCCCGCATTACCGGTTCGCTGCACATGACGATTCAGACCGGCGTGCTGGTTGAAACCCTGCAAGCCTTGGGCGCTGACGTGCGTTGGGCTTCTTGCAACATTTTTTCCACGCAAGACCACGCCGCTGCCGCACTGGTTGAGGCTGGCACCCCCGTGTTTGCCTACAAGGGTGAAAACCTGGTTGATTATTGGGATTACACCCACCGCATTTTTGAATTCAACGGCAAAAAGGGCACAGCCGCTGAAGGTCCCAATATGATTTTGGACGATGGCGGCGACGCTACTTTGCTGATGCACTTGGGTGCCAAGGCCGAGAAAGACCTCAAAGTGCTGGCCAAGCCCGGTAGCGAAGAAGAAATTTGCCTGTTCAACGCCATCAAGGCCAAGCTCAAGTTGGACCCTACCTGGTATAGCCGTCGCCTGAAAAACATCATTGGCGTCACCGAAGAAACCACCACCGGCGTGCTGCGCTTGAACGAAATGGCTGCCCGTGGCGAATTGGCATTCCGTGCCATCAACGTCAACGACTCGGTCACCAAGAGCAAATTTGACAACTTGTACGGCTGCCGCGAGTCTTTGGTGGACGCCATCAAACGCGCCACCGACGTGATGATTGCCGGTAAAGTGGCTTTGGTTGCTGGTTACGGCGACGTGGGCAAAGGCTCGGCCCAAGCCCTGCGCGCTTTGAGCGCCCAAGTTTGGGTGACTGAAGTCGACCCCATCAACGCGCTGCAAGCTGCGATGGAAGGCTACAAAGTGGTCACGATGGAATATGCCGCTGACAAGTGCGATATTTTTGTGTCGGCCACCGGCAACAAAAACGTCATCACCTACAAGCACATGGACGCCATGAAGGACCAGGCGATCGTTTGCAACATTGGCCATTTTGACAATGAGATCGACGTTGCTTCATTGTCCAAATGCAAGTGGGAAGAGATCAAGCCGCAAGTCGATCATGTGATTTTCCCGGCCAAGGGCAAGAAGCCTGCCAAGCGCATCATTTTGTTGGCCAAGGGCCGCTTGGTGAATTTGGGCTGTGGCACGGGCCACCCCAGTTTCGTCATGTCATCGAGCTTTGCCAATCAGACCATTGCCCAGATCGAACTCTTCACAAAACCCAAGGCCTACAAAGCCGGTCAGGTTTATGTGTTGCCTAAGCATCTGGACGAAAAAGTGGCCCGCTTGCACCTGAGCAAAGTCGGCGCCATGCTGAGCGAGCTCACCGATGAACAGGCTGCCTACATCGGTGTGAGCAAATCCGGCCCTTATAAAGCCAATACCTACCGCTACTAAACCAAGAAAAAGAACCTCCATGCGCGCAGACCAACTTCTCGTCCAACTTAACCTCGCCAGCACGCGATCCCAGGCCCAGCGCCTGATTGCCGATGGCGTGCAGTGGCTTAGAGGCGCCGAGTGGAAAACCGTCACCAAAAATGGCGATGACATTCCCCTTGATGCTGAAATCAAACTGCTGGACGACTCCGAGGCACGCTATGTGTCTCGGGGTGGCCTGAAGCTGGAGGCTGCGCTTAAACAAGTGGGCTTGGCTGTTGCCGGCTTGGCCTGCCTGGATGTGGGGCAGTCCACCGGCGGTTTTACGGACTGCTTGCTGAAGCATGGGGCGGCGTCCGTGGTGGGTGTGGATGTGGGCAGTGCCCAGCTTCACCCCAGCCTGCGCCAGGATCCTCGTGTGCTCTGCGTTGAAAAAGTCAATGCCCGTTCTTTGTCAGCTGACGATTTGATCGATGCTTATGAGATGAGTACCAGTGAAGGCGGTCAGTTCGAGATCGAAGATGAATCGGGCGCTCTGCTTGAGTTCGCTCCTGAGTTTGATCTTATTGTGGCCGACCTGTCGTTCATCTCGCAAACCCTGGTGCTGCCCGCTGTGGTGCCTTTGTTGAAAGCAGGTGGCACGCTACTGACACTGGTGAAACCTCAGTTTGAGTTGCAACCAGGTCAGGTCGGCAAGGGCGGTATTGTGAGAGATGCCTCACATTACCCCTTCATTGAGCAGCGCCTGCGGGAGGCTTGCACTGAGTTGGGTTTAACGGTGAGTGCTTGGTTCGATTCGCCCATTGAAGGCGGCGACGGCAACAGAGAATTCTTTATCTGCGCGCATAAACCGCCACAAACCTAAAAACGATATCCGTCACTGCGAGCGTAGCGTGGCAGTCCATGCCATGGGATGCGAGAGCTTGATTTGTTGAGAAAATTTACAGAGCTAATTTAAGTAATCGCCATGAAAAGTGCTGTCCCATTTCCATTGAGTTTTGAATTTTTTCCGCCCAAGACGCCCGAGGGCGCTGAGAAGTTGCGCTTGGTACGCCAGCAACTCTACGTGCTAAAGCCAGAGTTTTGCTCAGTAACCTTTGGTGCTGGGGGTTCCACGCAAGAGGGGACATTCAATACAGTGCGTGAAATTCTGGCTGAAGGTGCTAGCGCGGCATCCCATTTTTCCTGCATAGGTGCCACGCGGGCGACTGTGCGAGAGCAGTTGACCACGCTGAAAACGATGGGCGTCAAACGCTTGGTAGCTTTGCGTGGCGACTTGCCAAGTGGTTATGGCGGCGGTGGAGAGTTTCAATACGCAAGCGATCTGGTTGCTTTTATTCGTGCTGAAACGGGCGATGACTTTCACATTGAAGTCGCTGCTTACCCGGAAATTCACCCTCAAGCCAAATCTGCCAGCAGCGACTTGCAGGCGTTTGCGAGCAAAGTCAATGCAGGCGCTAACTCGGCCATTACTCAATATTTTTACAACTCAGACGCCTATTTTCGATTCCTTGAAGATACGGATGCACTGGGTCTGGGTATTCCTGTGGTGCCTGGCATCATGCCCATCACCAGCTCTACGCAACTCATGCGCTTTAGTGACGCCTGTGGTGCTGAGATTCCCCGCTGGATTCGTCTGCGTCTGCAAGGCTATGGCGATGACACGGCCTCCATCAAGGCGTTTGGCTTGGATGTGGTGACAGACTTGTGTGAGCAATTGCGTGCAGGTGGCGCTCCTGGACTACATTTTTACAGCATGAACCAGAGTGCGGCTACGATTGAAATTTGCAGTCGACTGGCTTGAGTCAAGTTCAAGCCTTTATCCAACAATAGCAGAGCCCGCAAATGCGGGCTTTTTTACGTCTGGGAAAAACAGGAAGATGAGGGATCAAACATGCTTACATATTGACACGAGCGCAATAAAGATTATCAGACGATAAATTAAGATTTTGACGATCTACATGTGAGTCAAGACTTGATTTATGAAAATACTTTTGACCGGAGCGGCCGGGTTTATTGGGATGAGTACAGCCAAGCGCCTACTGGAAAGAGGTGATGATGTTGTCGGGATAGATAACTTGAATGACTATTACGATGTCAATCTCAAGAAAAATCGATTGCTCCAGCTAGCCGGTTATAAAAATTTCAGGTTCATAAAGGCGGACATGACAGATGAAGCTGGTTTACTAAAACTCTTTCATGCGGAGAAATTCAACCGTGTTGTTCATCTTGCTGCGCAAGCAGGCGTACGCTATTCACTGGTAAATCCACATGCCTATATCAACAGTAATGTCGTGGGCTTTACCAATATTCTCGAGGCTTGCCGACGTCACCAAATTGACCACCTGGTCTATGCCTCAAGTTCAAGTGTGTATGGCGGTAATACCAAGCTCCCATTCTCAGAACATGACTGCGTAGATCATCCTGTCAGTCTTTACGCTGCCACAAAAAAAGCCAATGAACTGATGGCGCACACCTACAGCCACCTTTATCAACTGCCCACAACCGGTTTGAGATTCTTCACCGTTTACGGTCCTTGGGGGCGGCCTGATATGGCTTTGTATCTATTCACCCGCGCCATTCTTTCGGGCGATGCGATTCCTGTTTATAACTACGGAAAAATGAGACGAGATTTCACCTATGTGGATGACATCGTGGAGGGCGTAGTCAGGGTGCTTGATCGAGCAGCAACTTCAGATCGTAATCAGGGCGTAGTGAGCAACAACCCTTCAACAAGTAGCGCACCTTACCGAGTATTCAATATTGGCAACAACAAGCCCGTTGAATTGTTGGATTTTATCGGATGCATAGAAGACGCAATTGGCAAGCGATCGGTGAAAAAGCTCTTGCCTTTGCAGGATGGTGATGTCCCCGAAACTTACGCAGATACCCATGCACTAAAGCAATGGGTTGGGTTTGTTCCTAATACAGGAATAAAGCAGGGCATCAAGAAGTTTGTGGACTGGTACCAAAAATATTATGAAGTCTAGGAAGCTATAAAAGAAAAAATATGGATGTCATTAGATAACTTGACATGGAGAGTTGAATTAAAAAATAAACCAAATATGTAACAAGTTTGTAACTGGCTTGAGAAATCTCAATTTTATTTAGCCTGATAAAGGCAAACTTAAACATGAAAATTAGCTTCTAAATGTGTGCAAAAAGCTTAGGGAGTAAACATTGAAACACGTTGTAAATAAAATATTCCGGTGGTCAGGGTTTGCCTCGGTGCTTGGAATTCTGGCGGCATGTTCTGGACTGTCAAAAGCTTATCCGCCTGCACCCACAACGGCGCTGCCTAGCGACTACAACTACATTGTGGGCGCCGGAGACACCTTGAACATCATCGTTTGGCGTAACCCTGAGTTATCGATGTCAGTCCCTGTGCGGCCAGACGGGAAAGTGACAACCCCACTGGTAGACGAACTGGTGGCGCAAGGGAAAACGACAACTGAAATAGCTCGGAGTGTAGAAAAAGAACTTTCAAAATTGGTTCGAGATCCTGTGGTGACGATTATCGCAACCAACTTTATTGGACCTTACAGTGAACAGATACGAGTAATCGGTGAAGCAACAAGACCTCAGGCCTTGGCATACAAAAAAAATATGACGATGCTGGATGTGATGATTGCGGTTGGCGGGTTAACTGATTTTGCAGATGGAAATGCTGCTTCCATTACGCGGGCATCAGAAGGTGAAAAGCGTTATTCGGTACGACTTAAAGACTTGGTTAAGCGCGGGGATATCACGGCAAATGTTGAAGTAAAACCGGGTGATATTTTGATCATTCCACAGGGCTGGTTCTGAACGTGGTCAATTAACTACTTGGCCATTGCCGGTACGTGGCAATGCGGCGTAATACAAAGTCTAAAAAGTAAACCCAATGGATGAGCTAATTGCAGAAATAACCACTGTTGCCCGTGGCATGTGGCGACACCGACGGATGGGGTTGCTTGTCGCATGGATCGCAACAGCTATTGGCTGTGCCATCGTGCTGTCAGTACCAGATAAGTATGAGGCAACAGCGCGAATATTTGTTGATACCCAGTCGATTCTTAAGCCATTGATGTCGGGTTTGGCCGTTCAGCCTAATGTTGACCAGCAAGTTGTGATGTTGAGTCGTACGCTGATTAGTCGCCCCAATGTGGAAAAATTAATAAGAATGGCAGATCTTGATTTGAAAATAAATTCAAAAAGTGATCAAGATGCATTGATAGATAGTTTGATAAAAACACTTGAGATTAAAACGGTAGGTCGAGACAATCTCTACGCGCTGTCATACCGTGACACCAGTCCTGAAAAAGCAAAGAAGGTTGTTCAATCACTTGTCTCTATATTTATTGAATCGAGCATGGGTGATTCGAGAAAAGATTCAAGAAATGCACGGAAATTCATTGATGATCAAATTAAAACTTATGTCGTTAAGCTAGAAGAAGCTGAGGCCCGACTGAAAGCGTTCAAGCTTCGAAACATGGAGCTTCAAAATGTAGAGGGCATGGACATGACGGAGCAGATGAGTTCCGTGGTCAATCAGCTGAACCAAGCCAAGCTGGAATTACGTGAAGCTGAAAACGCTCGTGATACGGCCAAGCGGCAGTTGAGCAATGAAAAAAATCAAGCGCAAGATCAATCTATGAGCAGCTTGCTCCAAGAGTCCAGCTTAACCATATCAACACCAGAAATTGATGGCCGAATTGATATCCAAAGACGAAATCTGGATGGCCTTCTTCAGCGGTTCACAGAGCAGCACCCAGACGTCATCAATACGAGACGATTGATTAAAGAATT